>JAIBCE010000479.1 GCA_019694315.1 Sandaracinaceae bacterium | reverse complement strand
TGGACGCGCGCGAGCTCGGACTGGAGCGCGAGCATGCGTGCGTCCTGCGCGATCTCCGCCTCGACGCGAAGCCGCGCCTCGGCCTCGGCGATGGCGCGCAGCTTCTGGGCCTGCGCCTCGGCGCGCCGGCTCGCCTCCGCGCGCTCGCTCTCCTCGCGCTCGCGGGCGCGGCGCGTCTCTTCTTGCTGCGCCTGGGCCCTCGCCTGCTCCTCGGCGAGGCGATCGGTCTCGAGACGCGCGAGCTCGCCGAGCGCGAACATCACGCTGTTCTCGCGGGGCTGGGGGCTCTGGGGGCTCGGGCTCGTGGGGCTGGGCATGTCGTCTCTCCTCCTCGTGGGCGCCGCGTCGGCACCGCACCGAGTCGAAGAGCAGCCCGCGGGCCAGCCTCGTTTTCTGGGCGTCTTGCGAGTTTTCGGCCGAAACGAGGGCCTTGGAAGCGACGATTCGCAGACACCAAATCTACGAATTAGAGAACCGCCGCTCAGCGACGCACGCGGAGGCCGAGCTGGTTGAAGCGGAGGCGCACCTTGCGCGCGGCGCTCACGTCGTCACGGCCGAGGAGCGCGCGCGCCATGAGGGCGAAGTCGCCGTCGTGCTCGGCGAAGAGCTGCTCGTAGAGCTGCACCTCGAGCGAACGAGCCACCTCGTGGAGACCATCGGCGGCGGCGATGCGGAAGCTGCGCCCGCTCGGCTCGCGCGCGTGGCTCGTGGTCGTGGGGCCGAGCGCGTCTCGGAGGAGCTCTCGCGCGAGCCTGGCGGGGACGGGCACGATGCGTGCAGCGTCGCCCGTGGCTCCGCGTCCTTGCTCGGCGGCCTCGAGCGCGTCGGTGAGCGCGAACACCACGGCGTTGGTGACGAAGAGCTCGAGCTCGCGCACGTTGCCAGGGAAGCGGTGCCGCTCGAGGTCGCGCACGGTCTCTCGCCCGAGCACGAAGGCCACACCGCGGGGCTGCTTGGGGGCGCGCCCGAGGTGCACCTCGGCGTGCGGCGCGCTGCGGATCCCAGCCGCCTCCATGTACGCCGCGAGGAGCGCACGATCGGGGCCGGCGGCGAAGCGGCGTCGCAGCAGATCGCCGAGGAGCTTGGGCACGTCTGCGATGCGCTCACGCAGCGGAGGCACGACGAGCCGAGCCGCGGGGTTGAGACGCGCGAAGAGGTCCGCGCGAAAGCTCCCGTCGCTCACCTTCTTGGCGAGATCCGCGTTGGTGGCGGCGACGAGCTTCACATCGACGCTGCGAGGCGTGCTCTCGCCCAGACGCGTGACGCGCCCGTCCTGGAGCGCGAGCAAGAGCATCCGCTGCGCCTCGAGCGAGAGGTTGCCGATCTCGTCGAGGAAGAGGGTGCCGCCGTTCGCCTCCTCGAAGCGTCCCTTGCGATCGAGGGCACCCGAGAAGGCGCCCCGCGCCGTGCCGAAGAGCTCGGAGGCCGCGATCGTCTCGGGGATCGACGCGAGGTCGATCGCCACGAACGGGCCCTTTCGCTGGGTCGCCGGGTGCACGACGCGCTCGGCGAGCGCGCTCTTGCCAGTGCCGGTCTCGCCGAGCAGCAGCATGGGCAGCGACGTGCGGGCCAGGGCGTGGACATCCCGGCGGAGCTTGGCCATCGCGGCGCTCGCGCCCCACGTGTAGCCGCCGGCCTCCGGTGACTCGCGGTGGCGCGCGAGCACGCGCTCGATGAGCAGCGAGAGCGCGCGTGCATCGAAGGTGGCCTCGCCCGCGAGCGCGACGAATTCGTCGGCGGTCAGGGCCTCGTGCGCGTCGCGCGCGACCTCGTCCTCCGACGTCATGAGCACGACGGGGAGATCGCCGCGTCGCTTGCGGAGGTGCTCGAGGATCGTGAGGCCCTGGAAGCGCTTGCGCTTGCTCAGCTTCTCGGCGCTCGGGAGCAGGCGCTCCTCGGGCACGTCGAAGGCGACGTCGAGGAGCACCACGTCCACGTCGCGATGGCGCGCGAGCGCCTCGTCGGCCTCGAAGGCGTCGTGTGCATGGGTGAGCGCGCAGCCCTCGCGTCGCTCGCAGCTCCAGCACGGCCCGGGCAGCTCGCAACGGGTCGCATAGTCGTAGTCGCGCAGAAAGGCGTGAGCGAGCTCGACGTAGCGATCGCCGTCGTCGACGACGAGCAGCTTCGGGCGCTCGCTCATGGGCGCGTCCGCGGCGCGCTCACGCGTCGTCTCCGTCGCGCCGGACGCGCGCGAGGCGCACCGCGCGGAGCACGAGCGAGAGCGACAGCTCCACCTCGCGCGCGTCGGCGACGACCTGCGCGAGGGCGCGAGCCTCGAGCGCGCGCACGGCGGGCTCGGCCGCGTCGATGCGCGCGAGCGCGGCCGCCGCCTCACGCATGGGCGCGAGCTGCGCGAGACGCGCGGGCAGCACGCCCACGAGCTCCGAGAAGCGCGACGAGGCGCGCTTGCCGCGGTGCGTCTCGTAGAGATCCTTGAGGAGCATCGCGCCGAGCGAGGTGGGCACGGGCGCGCCGGCCGGCACGTTGCGCGCGATGCGCGTGATGTACTTGCCCACGTCGTGGTGGAGCATCGCGAGGGTGTCCACGATGGGCTCGAGGAAGCGCGGATCGATCTCGACCAGCAGCTGCGCCAGAGGATCGACCGCCGAGGTCTCGTCGCTCGAGGTCTCGCTCATCGCTCGCCTCCGAGGGCGCGCGCGATCGCGTCCGCGTCGAACGCGGGCACCGCGTGCACGTCACCGTAGAGCTTGCGGAGGTTCTGGAGCCGATCCGGCGGGAAGTCGTGCACGAACACGGCGCGCTGCGCGAAGCCCGCCTTGCGGAGCTCCGCGAGGATGAGCGTGCCCTGCTGGTCCTTGGCCCAGCGGCGCGCGCGCTCGAGGTCGCCCGCGAACATGCGGCGCGCGAGCGAGGGCAGATCGCCCACGAGATCCTCGGTGCGTGCGCGCTCGAAGCGGAGGTCGACGAGGAGCGCGTCGATCGCACGCGAGGGATCCTCGCGCGCGGAGCTGAGCCGCGCCTGGGCCTCGGCCGCGGTGTGAGCCGCGTCGATCTCGAAGCGGTCCGCGAGGAAGTGGCGCGCGAACTCTTCGTACTCGTTGCCGTCCTCGATCAGAAGGAGACGCACGCGCCTTTGTTCGCACGAAACGGCGCGCGGCGGCAAGGCGCCACGGCCCGAGCGCGTGGCACGAGCGCCGGCATCAAGCCTCGCGATCGAATGCGCGGAAGAAGCGGATGCAGATGGCCTTGCGGTACGGGGCGGCGGCCTCCTCGACGAGGATGGCGCCGTCGTAGCGGGTGAGCGCCGCCGTCACGAGGCCGAGGCCACGATCGACGCGGCGCTCGAGGATCTCCTCGGTGGTGAGGACCTCGGGCGAGGAGTCGAGCACGCGCAGGACGACGTTCTCCTCTCCGGTCGGCAGCAGATCGACCTGGATCTCCACGCCGATGCGCCGCGGGGGCTCGGAGCGACCGACCGCGAGCACCGCGTTGCGCACGACGTTCTTCAGCACGAGCACGAGGTCGACGCGGAAGACCTCCACGAAGGGCGCGGGATCGGGCGCGTCGATGGCGACGCCGTCGAGCTTCACCTCGCCTGCGGCGATCTCGCTCCGCACGGCCTCGAGCACCTCGCGCACGAGGGCCGCGTCGAGGCGCGTGCGCACGAGGCCGGCGACGAGCTTGGCGAGGCTGGCGTCGAGCGAGCGCAGCGTCGCTTCGTGTCGCGCGAGCGCTCCGAGCGCAGGCGCCTCGCCTCGCCGGATCCTGGGCTCGAGCCGCGTGATCGCGCGCACCGCGCGATCGGCCTCGCGAAAGGCGGGGTCGCGGCGCCGCACGTCGAGCTCCGGACCGAGCGCGCGCTCGAAGGCCGCGAGGTGACCTTCCCACGCGTCGAGGAGCGGCTCGCCCCCGAAGAGGCGCTCGGCGACGAAGGCGCGCTGTGCGTCTCGCTTGTCGCGCGCGAGATCCTGCCCCGAGGCCAGCGAGCGCACGCCCGAGGACACCGCACCGATGCGGTGCTTGAGCAGCTCGTGGCGCAGCGTGGCGACGAGGTAGGCGATCGCGGGGTGCAGCTCGGGGCGCTCGCGCGCGAGCTCGGCGAGCGAGCGCGTCGGTCCGCGGCGCCGCAGGATCATCACGAGCGCGAGCACGGCAAGGGCCAGGGAGACGAGCGTCAGCGCCGACGCGATCCCGAGCTGGGCACGCGCGTCGGCGATCTCGTCGGGACGGCGTGGCGTCTCGTCGGGCTCGAGGAATTGCGTCGCGCTCGGGTCGAGCTCCTCGAGCTCACGACGTGCCTCGGTGGCGCGAGGGTCGTCGGGCGCGAGCGCGAGGAATTTCCGGTAGTACTCGGCGGCGCGGATGAAGAGATGCGGGTTGTAGGGCTGGAGCTCGGCCTGCCCGCGGAACGCACGCGCGAGCGGCAGGTAGAGCCGCGGATCCATCGGGCCGATCGACACGGCCTCGCGGAACTCGTCGCGCGCCCCGGGATCGCCGGCCTCCACGAGCGCGATGCCCGCCCGGTAGTGACGCTCGGCCTCGCGCAGCCGCCGCTGGGCCTCGGCGCCCTCGGGCGTGCCCTCGTCGAGCGCGCGCCACTCGGGAAACGAGGCCGCGTCGTGGTGCTCGTCCCAGCGGGCGAGCGCATCCTGCCAGCGGGCCCGGCGTGCATCGGCACTCTCGCCACAGCCGGGCACCAGCCAGAGCACGAGGAGCCACGAGAGCACGACGTGCAGGGCGCGGTACGATGTCCCGATGATGCGTCTCGCGCTGATCACGGCCTCGTTCTCGGTGGTCGCGGGCTGCACGAGCCCGAGCGACTGCGTGCCCGCTCCAGGCTCGGACCCCGACTACGCCGAGTCAAGGTTCTGGGCGTGTCGACCAGACGTCGAGGTCGATGCCTGCGACGTGGATCTCGACATGGTGG
>JAIBCE010000478.1 GCA_019694315.1 Sandaracinaceae bacterium | reverse complement strand
CCGATCATCGCGACGCTCGGGTCGAGCGCCTCGACCATGAGCGAGGCCGCGGCCGCGAAGCCGAGGCCCACGAGGAACGGGCGCGCAGACGGCTTGTGCATCGCGAGGAGCGTGAGGCCCACGGGCACGGCCGCGAGGATCATCACGCCCAAGGTGCCGAGCGCCCCGAGGCCCGAGAGGCCCTCGGCCATCGTCTCGGCCACCACGGGCATGCCAAGACCGCCGAAGATCGAGCCGATCGGCAGGAACGCGAGACCGCCCGCGAAGACGAAGCCCACCACCGCCGCGAGCCACGCGTGCGGCAGGCCGAGCAGCTTGCGACGCTGGAGCGACACGAGCGCGATCGCCGCGAGGCCCAGCGCCCACGCGCCGCGCGCCATGCCGCGATCGTCGAGCTGACGCGTGATCGCCGCGTCCGCCCGCACGAGGCCCGCGCCGTAGAGCGAGCGATCGCCGAGGCCCTGCGCGCTCGTGAGCAGCGTGCGCTCGATCGCGTCCGGATCCGTCACGCCGGTCGAGCGCACCAGCGCAGCCACGCCCGCCACGTGCGGCGCAGCCATCGAGGTGCCCTGCCACGCCAGGTAGTCGAAGCGGCGCGGATCGCGGCCGACGATCGTGTTCTGGAGCACGCCGTCGGGCAGGCCATCGCCGTTCTGATCGACGCGGAGATCACCGCCCGGCGCCGCGATGTCGAGGCCGTCGCCGCGCGAGCTGTAGGGCGCGATCTCGCGATCGAAGCGCACCGAGCTCACCGCGATCACGTGGTCGTGTCGCGCCGGGTACTCCACCGGCCCGTGGCCCGTGTTGCCCGCGGCCGCCACGATCACGACGCCGCGACCATGCGCGTAGTCGATCGCGCGCTCGATCGTGCGCGACCGAGAGCCGCCACCGAGCGACATGTTGATCACGTGCGCGCCGTGATCGGCCGCGAAGCGGATCGCCGAGGCGATGCCGCCCCAGCTGCCCGAGCCGTTTCGATCGAGCACGCGGATCGGCATGATCGACGCGCCGGGCGCCACGCCCGCCACGCCGAGGCCGTTGTTCGTGCTCTGCGCGATCGTGCCGGCGACGTGCGTGCCGTGGCCGTGCTCGTCGTCGGGCGTCGCGTCGTTGTCGACGAAGTCGTAGCCGGGCACGAAGCGCGTGTCGGCGAGATCGGGCGCGCGGAGGAAGCGATCGTGCTCCTCGTACGCGACGCCGGTGTCGATCACCGCGACCACGACTCCGTCGCCGCACGCGCGCTGCCACGCGCGAGGCATGCCGATGAGATCGAGGTGCCACTGGTGCCGGTAGTAGGGATCGTTGGGCGTGAAGCCCTCGCGATCGGCGCTCGATGGCTCGTCGCTCGTCGCGTCGGAGAGCGAGCCCTCGAGATCCGTCGCCGAGAACGCCTCTCCCTCCGGGAGCGACCAGGTGCGCTCGACCTCGGCCACCTCCACGTCGGCGTCGGCCGCGAGCTCGTGGAGCACGTCCCCCACCTCGGAGGCCGGCACGTCGAGGCGATAGAGCTCCGCGTCGTCGGACAGGAGCGCCCCGAGCTCGTCGCGCGGCGAATCATCGACCGTGAACGCATACGGCGCGACACCCCGCGCGATCGCGTCGCGCGCCCGCGCCCACTCCTCGTCGGAGGCGCCATCGTCGAGGTCGAGCAGGACCGAGCCCGTGGCGGGATCCACCGGCAGGTCGGCCTCGACGACCGGCGGCGGCTCCGGCGCGCGACGCGCCCAGGCGGCGGCCCCCGAGAGCGACAGGATCACGCCAGAAAACAGGGCAATCCGACCGAGCGAGCCGCGATCCTTCATGGGACCTCCGAGAGCAGCAACCTACGGGATCATGCGCCGGACGCGGCCGGATGTCCCTCGGACCCACGCTTCTTCACGAAAGCTTGGGTCGAGACCAGAACGCGTGGGAACGGCCCTGCATTTCGGAGGCCCGCTGGGCCCACCAACTCCGCTGCGCGAAACAGTGACCGAGAAACAATCGGCTCGAGAGCCGAAGGGACGCGGGGGCGGGGGGTCCAGGGCGAGTTACGCAGGCCGAGGGCCGAGTATGTCTGAGCATCGGACCCCCTCCCCCGCGGCCCGATTCGAAGTCGGAGATTCTTTCTCCATCTCTCAGAGAGATGGAGAGGAAATCGCCGTCGGGGACGCCACGCCGGGTTCTCCCCGCTCGGCACTCCGTGCCTGTGCGCGGTGTCCGATCACCGGGGGTTGCGCAGCAACCCCAGGAGCGCGCGAGAAAGCGAGGCTTGGGGAGCGTCGAGTGGGGGATTGGGGGGAGTTGCTCCCCCCTGCCGCGCCGTAGGCGCGAGAAACACAGTTCAGCTGAGGTACTCGCCGACGGGCTTGAGCAGGGGCGGCAGGTCCTTCTCGCCGAGGCGCTGGCGGAGGTTCACCTCGATGAGGCGGCTCATCTGATCGAGCGGCAGATCGTTGTCGTCCATGCCGAAGGGCTGCTCGATCTCGTCGCCGATCGTGTCGAGACCGAAGAACGCGTAGCTCACCACGAGCACGACGAGCGGCGTGAGCGCGCCGACCTCGCTCACCACGCCGAAGGGCAGGCCGTAGCAGTAGACCGCGACGATGCGGTGGATGAGCGTGGTGTAGGTGAGCGGGATGGGCGTGTTCTTGATGCGCTCGCACGCGCCCTGGATGTCGGTGAGCGTGACGAGCGACTGCTCGAGGATCCCCACGTGGAGCGGGTGAATCCAGCCCTTGTGCCACGCGGCCTGGATGCGATCGGCCGTGCCCTTGCTGATGGCTGACGGCCGGTTCGACTCCTTCTTCAGCGCCTCGACCTCGTCCTTGGGGAGGAAGGCCTCGAGCTCGCTGAGGTCGTCGATCTCGCGCAGGCTGAGGCGCAGCGCGTGGGTGAACGCGATCACGCGCTTCACGAGCTCGGCCTGGAGCGCGACGATCTCCTTCTTCTCGGTCGTCGAGAGCGTGCGCCCCTCGGGCACCTCGCTCACGAGCGTGAGGAGCTGGCGCGCGAACGAGCGCGTGGTGTTGATGAGCCCGCCCCAGAGCTTGCGACCCTCCCACCAGCGGTCGTACGCGGTGTTGTTGCGGAAGCCGAGGAAGATCGAGAGCGCGAAGCCGATCAGCGTGAAGGGCAGCGGGTGCAGATCGGAGTGGAACTGCTCGTCGGAGAGCGCGAGCTCCGCGTAGGTCACCACGCACGCCAGCGCGAACACGCCCGCGATGCGGTACTTCGTGCGAGGCAGCTCGGTGCCCCGATAGCGGACGATGAGCCGCAGCCAGCTCCCGTGCTGGGGGACCATCATGGCGTCGTTCCTCCCTCGAGCGTCGTCTTCATCGCGCGCATCGTCGAGGAAGTGCCCGACGCTCTGCAAGAGCGCGACGGTGAGGTCCGGGGCTGGCACGTCTCAGGGACGAGAGAGAATCGAGAGAGATGGAGAAAGAACCTCCGACTTCGAATCGGGCCGCGGGGGAGGGGGTCCGATGCTCAGACATACTCGGCCTTCGGCCTGCGTAACTCGCCCTGGACCCCCCGCCCCCGCGTCCCTTCGGCTCTCGAATCGAGTGCTTCTCGGTCTCCGAGATCCCGCCGAGCGCAGCGCGAGGCGCCAAGCGGGGCTGGGGCCCGCGCGGAGTCACGAGCGTCAGCGAGTGGAGCGGGAGGGGGCCCCGCCTCGCGGGAGAGGAGGGCGCATGCCCCCTCCGGCAAACTCAAGACCGAGGAAGAACCGAGATCCCGCCGAGCGCAGCGCGAGGCGCCAAGCGGGGCTGGGGCCCCGCGCGGAGTCACGAGCGTCAGCGAGTGGAGCGGGAGGGGGCCCCGCCTCGCGGGGGAGGGGGCGCATGCCCCCTCCGGCAACTCAGCGCGGCGGGAGCGGCGTGCGGCGCGTGAGGTAGAACGTGCGATCGACGCGTCCAGTGGAGTCGAAGCCCACGATCAGGGTCGGTCCGGCCGGCAGCTCGGGATCGCCGGGGGCGTGGCCGATCTCGTACACCCAGTCGGTCGCGCGGAAGTCGTGGCGCGCACAGAGCTCGTTCACGCCGCAGTTCTGCCCGCGGCCGATGCGCTCGCTGAGCTCGTGCTGGAACATGCCCTCGAGCACACCGCCGCGGCTCACGTCCTCCGCGAGCTGGTTGTGATCCTCGAGCACGACCGCGTCGGTGACCTCGGCGTCGAGCGCCGTGCGCAGGCGCGTGAGCGAGCCCTCGCGGTCCACACCAGGACCGCACGCAGCGAGGGCCACGAGCGACGCCGCGAGCGGGAGAGTCGAAGAGAGCTTCATCACCCGGGACGGTACCACGGTGTCTGCGCAGGCTCGGTCATCCGAGCACCCTCACCTCTTCGATGCGCCAGGCCTCGACGCCGCCGGTGCGGTGGGCTTCGAGGGCGCGGCAGTCGCCGAAGACGCGGCGCTCCTCGCGGACGCAGCGCACGGCGAGCTCACGCGTCTCCTGACCCCACGTGGCGTGGCAGCGGAGCACGGCGTGGGTGTCGTCGAGCGCCTCGGCCTCGATCGGCGAGAGCGTGGGGGTATGGCCGCCGAGGCGGGGCAGGCCGAAGGCAGCGACCTCGGCGAGCTGCTCGCGAGGCTCGCGCCAGAACGAGCCCCGGAAGCGCGCGAGCAAGGGCTCGCCGCCGAGCGCGGCGCGGAGGAGCGAAGGCGCGTCGTCCGGCACGAGGTGGCCGTAGACGTGGCCCGACGGGACGATCATCGCGGTGGGCGCGAAGCGGTCGCCGCCGAGGTGGCTCGCCTCGCGGACCTCCACGCGCTCGACGCCCTCACAGGCCTCGAGCGCGCGCACGAGCGCGAGGCCGAAGCGCGCGCAGCAACGATCGCGCTGGCCGTGCGTGCACACGAGGATCGTCGGGCGCGGAGCGATCACGCCGTCGGCGCGCTCGCCGCGGAGGTA
>JAIBCE010000085.1 GCA_019694315.1 Sandaracinaceae bacterium | reverse complement strand
CCGCTGCGGTCGCGTCGTCGCGATCGAGCAGCGCGACGGAGGCCCCCTCCGCCGCGAGCGCGCGCGCGGTGGCGAGACCGATGCCGCTCGCCGCGCCCGTCACCACCACGACGCGTCGCGCGAGCGGGCCCGCGTGCTGCTCCTGCGAGCGGGCCCACGTCTCGAAGACCTCGCGGCTCGGCGTGAGCGCCAGGCCGCGCTCGCGTCGCACGCGCTCGGACGAGAGCACCGGGCGATGCGCGAGAAACGCCGTCTGCTCCGGTCCGTACTGCGTGGCGCCCACGCGCTGGAGCGCCGCGATGCCCGCGCGGAGCGCGTCCTCGGGAAGGCCCACGAACGGCTTGCCGAGGCGCGCCGCGATCTCGCGCAGCGTCATGACGCCCTCGCCGGCGAGGTTGTAGAGGCCGGTCCAGCCCTCGCGCACACCGCGCGCGATCGCCTCGACCACGTCTTCGTCGGAGACGAACACGAAGGGCGTGGCCGAGCCCTCGAGGCCCACCACGACGGGCTTCGTGAAGATGTCGGTGATCTGGTTCTGCGCGCCGGGCCCGAGGATCGTGCCGGGCCGGAACACGAGCTGCGCGAGCTCCGGATGCTCGAGGCGTGCGCGCGCCAGCAGCTCCTCCACGAGACGCTTGTGGTGCGAGTACGCGAACGTCGCGTTGCCCCGGAGCGGCGCGTCCTCGTCGAGGTAAGGCGCGCTGTCGGCGTGATAGCCGTAGGCCGCGCCGCTGCTCGTCACCACGAGGCGCTGCACGCCGGCCTCGAGGCACGCCCGAAGGACGTTCTCGGTGCCGCGCACGTCCACGTCGTACTGCGTGTCGCGCGAGAGGGATCGCCCCGGCGTCACGATCGTCGCGAGGTGCACGACCGTGTCGATCCGATGCGAGGCGAGGAGCGCCGCGAGGCCCGACGCCCGCACGTCGTGCGCGACGTAGGTCACGCCCTCCTCGCGATCCACGGGCGCGGTGGCGCGCACGTCGGTGGCCACCAGCACGGGAAACGACGCGCGATCACGCGCGAGCGCCCGCACCAGCTTCCGCCCGACGTAGCCCGCGGCGCCCGTGACCAGGACGGCGCTCACGCCTTGGGCTCCTGGTGCATGTCCTTGAACGTCTTGAGCTCGGGCGCCCACATGTGCTTCACCGGATCCACGTCGACGTGGATCACGGCGGGCCGCCCCGACGCGAGCGAGCGACGGATCGCGCCCGCGAGACCTCGCGGATCGGCCACGCGCTCTCCGTGCGCGCCCATCGAGCGCGCGAGCGCGTCGAACGCGATCTCACCGAGATCGGCGTTGATCGTCTCGTCGGGCCCGAGGCTCTTCATGACGAGGGTCTTGACCGGCTTGAGGGCGAAGCTCTGGTTGATCTTCACCATGCCCCACTGCTTGTCGCAGAGCACCAGGTACACGACGGGCAGCCGGTGACGCACCGCGGTCTCGATCTCCTGCGGGTGGAAGCCCATCGCTCCGTCGCCGATCACGCAATACACCTGTCGCCCGGGGAACGCGACCTGCGCGCCGAGGGCCTGCGACACGCCCGCGCCGAGCATGCCCATCTTCGGCGTCCCCACGAGGGCGCCCACCTTGCGCACCTCGTGGAAGAACTGCGCCCAGATCGTGGTGTTGCCCCCGTCGGCCACCATGATCGCGTCCTCCGCGAAGGTCTCCTGGCAGATGCGCGCCACGTGTGCGGAGTGCATGGGCACCGATGCATCGTCACGGTTGCGATCGAGCTCGGCGCGGCGCGCGACGCAGGCCGCCCTGAGCTCACCGAGGTGCGCCTCGCGGCGCGAGAGATCGACGCTGCCGCGCGTGCGCGCGAGCTCGCCGAGGAGCGCGCGGAGGAAGGTCTTGGCGTCGGAGCGCACCGCGAAGCGAACACCGCGCGTGTTGCCGAGCGTGTCGGCGTCGATGTCCACCTGAGCCACCTGCTGCGCGGCCGGATCGCCCCAGTACGGCGCCTTGCCCCACCAGTCGGTCTCGCCGAGCCGCGAGCCGAGCACGAGCACGCGGTCGGCCTTGGTGCGCGCCTCGTTGACGGTGCGGACGTAGATCATCGGCACCGCGTGCCGATCGCGCTCGTCGATGACGGCGCGCGCCGCCCAGCTCGTCGTCACCGGCGCCGCGAGCACCTCGGCGAGCTCGGCGAGCTCGGCGCTCGCGCCTGCCGAGAGCACTCCCGAGCCCGCGTGCACGAGCGGGAGCTTGGCCTCGTCGAGCCAGCGCGCCACGGCGCGAACCTGCTCGGCGGGTGCCTCCATCGGCGTGGTCACGCGATAGCTCGAGGGTGGGCGCACGCTCTCGAGCGGTAGCTCGTAGACGCCGTTGAAGAGGCTCTCGGGGATGTCGAGGTGCACCACGCCGGGGCGCCCCTCGAAGCACTCGCGGAGGGCGCGCCGCGTGAGCTCGGCGAGCCGATCCATGGAGGGCACCGTGCCGCTCCACTTGGTCATGGGACGCGTGACCTCGACCTGCGGGAACGACTGGTACGCGCCGCCACGGTCCGGATACACGATGCCGACGCGGCGGCAGCTCGTGATGAGCAGCACGCGGTGCCCCTCGGCCTGCTCCACGGCGACGCCCGGCAGCACGTTGGCCACGCCGGGACCATTGCTCGCGATGCAGACACCGAGCCCGCCCGTGAGCTGCGCGTAGGCGCCCGCCATGTGCGCCGCGCTCGACTCGTGGCGAGGCGTGACGAGCTCGATCCCCTGCGGCTTCAGCGCCGCGCAGAAGCCGAGGTACGTCCCGTCCATGATGCCGAAGACGCGGGTCACGCCCTCGGCCGCGAGCATGCGCGCCACGACCTCGCCGCCCTTCACCGTCGTCTTGATCTGCCCGAGAACTGCCGCCGCCAGATTCATGGTCCCTCTCCTCCTCGGTCGTCCGCGTGGCCGACAGGTCCGAGGCTGGGACGCGTTGACCGTTCGGTCAACCGAGATCTTGACCGAACGGACAATCGTGTGAGGCTCCGCGCATGCCGAGCCCCCCCACGCACGCCGAAGCGCGCACGCCGAAGCGCCCCGTCGTTCGCCGCGCCTCCGAGCGCGTCGCGCCCAAGACCTCGCCTGCGACGCCCCGCCCGACCGACGACGCCGAGACCACGTCGGCTCGCATCCTCGAGGCTGCCGAGGAGCTCTTCTGCGCCTCGGGCTACGCGGCGGTGAGCGCCGGCGACGTGGCCCGTCGCGCGGGCGTCAACAAGGCGCTCGTCTTCTATCACTTCGGCAACATGCGCGGCCTCTTCGAGGCGGTGCTCGAGCGCTACTACGAGGCGCACCGCAAGGGCCTGGCCGACGCGCTCGCAGAGGGCGGCGACGTCCGCGCCCGCATGCACCGCCTGGTCGATGCGTACCTCGACTTCATGTCCACCCACGCGCGCTACGCGCGCCTCGTGCAGGCGCAGCTCTCGGACGCCGAGACGCACGCCCTCGTCGAGAAGAGCTTCACCCCGCTCTACCGCTTCATCGAGGAGACCTTGCTCGAGGTGGCCCCCGACGAGGGCGAGGCGGCCGCGCGCCAGCTCTTCGTCACGTTCTCGGGAGCGGTCATCAACTGGTGCACCTACGCGCCGCTGCTCTCGCGCGTGATCGGCGGCGAGCCCCTCACACCGCCGCTCCTCGACGAGCGCCGCGCCCACGTGCGCTGGCTCGTCGATCTCGTGCTCGACGCGCTCGAGCGTCGCGCGGTGGCACCTCGTGCGCGACGCGCCCAACCTTCACGTCGCTGACGACGCGCCACGGCGCACGCGCAGACAGAAGGTCGACTTGACCACGAACGGGATCTTCTCCTCCTTTCCCATCGCCGCCGCGATCCGTCGCGTGAGAGCCAAGGGGTACGACCGGGCAGACCTCCGCGCCGACG
Source organism: Sandaracinaceae bacterium (assembly GCA_019694315.1). Taxonomy (GTDB): domain Bacteria; phylum Myxococcota_A; class Polyangia; order Polyangiales; family Sandaracinaceae; genus JAFLCL01. The sequence goes on along the minus strand of JAIBCE010000085.1, from coordinate 20,901 downwards.
TCCTCGCGGGCCTCGTCGTGGGCGTGGTCGCCCTGCCCCTCTCCATGGCGCTCGCGATCGCGGTGGGTGCACCTCCGCAGCACGGGCTCTACACCGCGATCTTCGCGGGCTCGGTGACGGCGCTCCTCGGCGGGAGCAAGTTCCAGGTCACCGGCCCGACCGCCGCGTTCGTCGTGATCCTCGCGCCGATCGTGGCCGAGCATGGCCTCTCGGGGTTGCTCACGGCTGGCTTCATGGCGGGCATCCTGCTCGTGCTCCTGGGCGTCGCGAAGATGGGAACGCTGATCCGCTTCGTGCCCTACCCAGTGACCACGGGGTTCACCACCGGGATCGCAGTGGTGATCGCGACGCTCCAGATCCGAGATCTGCTCGGGCTCGAGACGGGCCCCATGCCCGAGCACTTCCACGAGAAGGTGCTCACGCTGTGGAACGCTCGCGCGTCCGCCGACTGGCGGGAAGCCGTGGTCGCGCTCGCCACGCTCGTGTTGCTCCTGGCCTTGCCGAAGCTCCTGCCCAAGATCCCCGCGCCTCTTCTCGCCATCGGCACCGTGTCCCTCGCGACGGCCGCCGCGCAGGCGCTCTGGCCGACCCTCGACATCGCCACCATCGGCAACCGCTTCCACTACGAGGCCGACGGCGCCGAGATCGCGGGCATCCCGTCGATGTTGCCGAGCCCGTCGCCGCCGTGGTCGGGGCTCACCGTCGACTTCGAGGAGCTCCGCGCGCTCCTTCCTTCCGCGTTCGCGATCGCGATGCTCGGCGCGATCGAGTCCCTGCTCTCCTCCGTCATCGCCGACGGCATGACGTCCACGCGACACGACCCGAACGCAGAGCTGGTCGGCCAGGGTCTCGGCAACATCATCGCGCCGTTCTTCGGAGGCATCGCCGCCACGGGCGCGCTCGCGCGCACGGCCACGGCGATCCACGCGGGATCTCGCTCACCGATCGCCGCCATCACGCACTCCGCGGTGGTCCTCGTGGCGATGCTCTTCCTCGCGCCCCTCGTGGCCTACATCCCGATGGCCTCGCTCGCAGCCCTGCTCCTGCTCGTCGCGTGGAACATGTCGGAGCTGCCCCACTTCGTGAGCATCGCGCGCGTGGCGCCCAGGAGCGACGTGCTCGTGCTCGTGACCTGCTTCCTCCTCACGGTCGTCTTCGACATGGTGTGGGCCGTGAGCGTGGGGTTCGTGCTGGCGGCCGTCCTCTTCATGCGACGCATGGCCGATCTCACCGAGAGCGGATTCGCGCTCGACGGCACCGACGACGACCACCCCCTGCCGTCGCTTCCCCCCGGCGTGGCGATCTACGCGGTGAACGGCCCGCTCTTCTTCGGCGCTGCGCAGCAGGCGATGGAGTCGCTGCATGCCGCCCACAGCGATGCGTTCCGCACGCTCATCCTCGACCTCGGGCGCGTGACCGTCATCGACGCCACGGGCTTCGCGGCGCTCGAGAGCACGCTCCACAGCCTCCGCAAGCGCAACAAGAAGGTCATCCTCGCTGGCCCACTGCCTCGGCCCACGCCGCTCTGGGAGCGTGCTCGGGCGCAGGGGCTCCTCGACGGCATCGTCGTCGCCACCAGCCGAGAGGCCGCGCTCGCGCGTGTCAGCGAGCCCCCGCCACCTCCGGCGCCCTGAACAGCATCGCCGAGACAGTGGATCCTCCGCGTCGAGGCGAATCTGTTTCGCGGAGGGGAGTTGGGTTTCGGCGGCCTATCGCGTCGCCGCTGGGACAGGCGGATCGACGGGGATGCGATCGAGGTAGCTCAGCGTCCACGGGGCCACGTCGAGGTGGAAGTGGTCCTCGTGCCCTGGATAGCCGGGGCCGAGCACACCGCTGAATTCCGTCGCGGCGATGAGACGCTCCCGGAGGATCTGGAGGAAGCGCGCGTGTACGCGGCCGAGCCCGGTCGTCGCCCGGTAGTGATCGAGGACGCGCACCGAGAAGCCACGCCGAAGCGCGGGGGGAAGGCCCGGAGGCGCGGGCTGACCACGACCGAGCGCGGCGAAGTCGGCGCCGCTCCAGTCGAGCGCGTTGCCGAGCCCGTGCTCGCTCAGCAGGTCGGGGAAGCCCCGCACCGCGCGGCAGTTGTAGGCGCCCCGGTGCACGAGCCGTCGAGGCGGCCGCCCGTACACCTCGAGCGCGGCGTCGTAGACGATCCGCTCGAAGACCTGCACACGGGGCACGAAGGCCTCGTGGATCCGCACCGCGCGCGCGAAGCGGAGGAGCGTCCCGCCGTACGACACGAGCGGCACGTCCGGACAGCGGCCATCGGGCAGCATCCGGCGATCGACGGTGTCGAGCGGATAGGTGCCCAGATCGCGACGCGGCTCGGCCATCGGGATGTCCTCGAAGCGCCCGTGCCGCGCACGCGCGGGCGTCGGCTGCGCGCCGATCGCGACCGCGACGACGGCCACGACGGCCATCGCCGCCCCCTTCGAACGCCACGACCTCCACGACGAGCTCGTCATCGGCACACCTCGATCCTGTTCCGACGTACGAGCCGGCGCACGCGTTCTCCCCCGCGGCGAGACCGCGCCTCGACGCGTCCCGGGGTCCTTTGCTACAAGCGGCGCTCCGCGCGGGATTCCGCGCGTTGCCTTTCGGAGCCCCCCAAGATGACGACTCACTTCCGCGGCGGCATGAGCGAGCTCATGCGCCAGGCCTCGCGCCTCCAGCGCAAGATCGAACAGCGCAAGCAGGAGCTCAAGACGGCGACCGTCGAGGCATCCGCGGGCAACGACCAGGTGAAGGTCGTGGTCAACGGCGCCAAGGAGCTCGTGGCGATCACGATCAACCCCGAGCTCCTCAAGTCCGAGGACCTCTCGATGGTGCAGGATCTCATCGTCGCGGCCGTGAACGCGGGCGGCAAGAAGGCCACGGAATTCGTCGACGCCGAGCTCGAGAAGGTCACCGGCGGCCTGAAGATCCCCGGCCTCTTCTAGTCCACAGTGATTCCTGACGGAAGTCACTGACCCGTGGCCTAGCCTTCTTCTCCGAAGGTCTGTCCCAGCCCCTCCCCCGCCGAAGTGAATTCGGCGGGTCCCCCTCCCAACGGCCCGCACCAGGCGCGCATGCACTCCGACGATCCCCTCGCCGAGCTCGTCGCGCTCCTCGGACGACTGCCGGGGATCGGGGAGCGCACGGCCACGCGCCTGGCCTACTTCGTCCTCTCCGAGGATGCGGCCTACGCGCACGCGCTGTCGGGCTCGCTCGCGGCCCTCCACGAGCGCGTGCGACGGTGCGCGAGCTGCGGCAATTTCACGTCGTCCGATCGCTGCCGCATCTGCACCGACGCGAGGCGCGACGGCGCGATCCTGTGCGTCGTGGCGCGCGTGCCCGACCTCGTGGCCATCGAGCGCGCCGGCAACTACCGCGGCCGCTACCACGTGCTCCACGCGCTGCTCGCGCCGCTCGATGGCATGAGCGCCGATCGCATCGACATCGCCGCGCTCGCCCAGCGCATCCGCGACGAAGACGTGCGCGAGGTGGTGCTCGCGACGCCGCTGTCCGTCGAGGGCGAGGCCACGGCCCTCTACGTCGCGCAGTCGCTGCGCTCGCTGCCGGTGCGCATCTCGCGCATCGCGAGCGGCATCCCGCACGGAGGCGAGCTCGAGTTCGCCGACCAGGTCACGCTGGGGCGCGCCTTCGAGGGGCGAAAAGACCTCTGAACGGGTCGGGGGACCATGGAGCGAACGAGCAACCGACGATACGCCGATGCCGCCCTCGCCGCGGTGGTGCTCCTCGTCGTGGGCATGATGATCGTGCCGCTGCCCACGCCGCTGCTCGACGTGCTCATCACGGCGAACATGTCGGTGGGCGTGCTGCTCCTGCTCGTGGCGCTCTACGTGCCCGATGGCCTCTCGTTCACGTCGTTCCCCACGCTGCTGCTCGTCACCACGCTCTATCGCCTCGCGCTGAACGTGAGCTCCACGCGCTTGATCCTGCTCCAGGCGAACGCAGGCGAGGTCATCACCGCGTTCGGCGGCTTCGTCGTGAGGGGCAACTACGTGGTCGGCGCGGTCGTCTTCCTGATCCTGACGCTCATCCAATTCCTGGTGATCGCCAAGGGATCCGAGCGCGTCGCCGAGGTGGGCGCGCGCTTCACGCTCGACGCGATGCCCGGCAAGCAGATGGCCATCGACGCCGAGCTGCGCACGGGCGCCATCGGACAAGACGAGGCGCGGCGACGCCGCCGCTTGCTCCAGCGCGAGAGCCAGTTCTACGGCGCGATGGACGGCGCGATGAAGTTCGTGAAGGGCGACGCCATCGCGGGCATCGTCATCACCGTCGTCAACATCGTGGGCGGACTCGCGATCGGCGTCCTGATGCGCGACATGAGCGCGGTCGAGAGCCTGCGCCTCTATGGCCTGCTGACGATCGGCGACGGGCTCGTCTCGCAGATTCCCTCGCTCCTCATCTCGACCGCGGCCGGTCTCGTGGTGACGCGCGTGGCCTCGGAGGACGAGGACGCGTCGCTCGGCGGTGAGGTCGGTCGGCAGATCTTCGGCAACCCCCGCGCGCTCGCGATCGCCGCGCTCTTCCTCGTGATCCTCGGGGCGATCCCCGGCCTGCCGACGGTCCCCTTCTTCGTGCTCGCAGCCGTCTTCGGAGGGCTCGCGTGGCGGCTCTGGCGGCAGGCCGCGCCCGCCGACGCCGATGCGCAAGGAGCGCTGCGCCCCGAGGCCCAGCGCGAGCAGCGCGCCAAGAAGCAGCTCGTGCCGCTCGTCGTGCCGCTCTCCGTGGAGCTCGGACCGGAGCTCGCAGCCGAGCTGCTCGACGCGCGCGGTGGCGGTCCGTTCCTCGAGGAGGAGCTGCCGCGCCTCCGTGACGCCCTCTTCCTGTCGCTCGGCGTGACGGTGCCTGGCGTGCGCGCCCGTCAGGCGCCGATCGGGCCTCGCGACTACGTGATCGCGATGCAGGAGATCCCGGTCGCGCACGGCAGCGTCCCGCCGGGTCTCTTCGTCCCCAGCCCGCCGAGCGCGCTCGCGTCGCTGGGCGTGGCCGTGACGCCGAGCCCCGATCCCTCGACGGGCCGCGAGGCCTCGGTGATCGCGGCCAGCGATCGCGCGATCGCCGAGGCCGCCGGTCTCGCGCCGCTCGGGGCGCCGGCCGTGGTGGGTCGCCACGTCGAGGACGTGGTGCGACGCCGCGCCCACGAGCTCGTGGGCCTGCAGGAGACGCAGTCGATGCTCGATCAGCTCGAGCGTGCGTATCCGGCGCTCGTGCGGAACGTGGTGCCCAAGCCCGTCGCGCTGCCGCTGCTCGCAGACATCCTCCGGCGTCTCGTCGAAGAAGGCGTGTCGATCCGTCCGCTGCGAGAGATCCTCGAGGCGCTCGCGATCCACGCCGCCGTGGAGAAAGACCCGGTGGCCCTGACGGAGGCCGTGCGCGGAGCGCTCCGACGGCCGATCACGCACCGACACGTGCGCGGGGGCGCGGTGGCCGTGCACCTCCTCGATCCCATGCTCGAGGATGCCGTCCGCGACGCGATCCAGCGCACCGGGACCGGGAGCTACCTCGCCCTGCCGCCGGACCTCGCGCGCGACATCGTGAGCGCCGTCTCGCGAACGCTCTCGAGCGTCCCGCACCCGATCGTGCTGACGCAGTCCGACGTTCGCCGCTTCGTGCGACGCCTCCTCGAGAACGAGCTGCCCCAGGTCGCGGTGCTCTCCTACCAAGAGCTCGACCCGACCGTGACGGTGCAGCCGCTCGGGCGCATCGGGCTCAAGGGGTGAACGACCGACGTGAACGGCCGCTCCATGCCGTGAACGGTTGGTCACGTGCGGGCGGACCCGCGTGAAGCACAGAACAGGGCGAATCCTTCGCGATCCCTTGAGATCCTGGCTACGATGGCTGCTGGCATCGGCCTTGCGAAAGGGCCGGACACCGTCGCCCTCGGTGAGGCGGCGTCAACACGAGGTCTCCATGGCCAACCGCATCTGGAACGCTTGCTCTCTCGTCGTCGCCCTGAGCCTTCCGCTCTTCGCGTCTGCGGCTCTGGCCCAGGACGCCACGTGCCGGCCGGGCGATCTCCTCTGCGGCGAGGTGTCGGTCGGTCCGATCCAGGGCCAGATCCGCATCGGCCCTGGCGATGCGCCCCCGCCCGTGGTCGTGCCGCCGCCGGTCATCGTGCAGCCGCCGCCGGTCGTGGTCGCGCCGCCCCCACCGCCCATGATTGTCCAGCCGCCGCCGCCGCCGCCGCAGCCTCCCGTGGTCTACGTGCAGCAGCCGCCCCCGCCCGTGGTCGTGGCTCCGCCGCAGCCGCAGGTGATCACCGTCCAGCGTCGCCGCGTGGTCTATGACCTCGTGCCGGCCTTCGACATGGGCCTGCACCTCCAGATCGGTGGCCTCTTCAGCGACCGCATCGGGATGGGCGGTGGTGGCGCGGCCTTCCGCATCCGGCCCATCGAGTTCCTCGCGATCGACATCGGCGCGGGCCTCTACGGCGGCCAGGACTACCAGGGCGCAGGCCGCTGGGAGATGCCGATCGTCGCGGACATCCTCGTCTTCTTCAACCCGGGTGACCGCTTCCAGGTGTACGCGCTCGTCGGCGGGGGCATGTCCTTCGGTCAGCAGGGCAGCTACACGCGCTACGACCGCGACTTCATCCCCAGCCGCGACCTCGCGTACCTGGGCGGTGAAGCAGGCCTCGGCCTCGAGTGGCGCATCGGCCGTCACTTCGCGCTCAACCTCGACGTCCGCGCCTTCCTTCGCGAGCAGGTCGGCGGCGGCACGGAGTTCACCGAGATCCAGGACGGCGTGACGCGCAGCACCAACACGTCGGCAGGCGTCTACGGCAACCTCGGCATGACGTTCTACTTCGTGGGCCTCTGAGCCTCTCACGTCTCCTGACGACACGAAGACCGCGGCGGATCCCGTCGCGGTCTTCGTGCTTCTTCGCGCCTCCAGCGCGGTCTTCGTGTTTCCTCGCGCGCTCGGCGCGGTCTTCGTGCGCGCGGCGCGGCCCTTCCTTCAGCTCTTGCGGTTCAGGAGGCGACCCAGGAAGCCGGGCTTGCCGGGCGGGGGCGGGGCACTTCGCGGGGGAGGCGGCGGCGGTCGCGTGCCGGGTGAAGGAGGCGACGCGGCGCTCTCGGACTCGTAGACGAGCACGTCCTCGTCGATGTCGATCTCGACGTCACTCGAGTCGCCCGCGGGCGGAGGACGCGAGATGAGCTCTGCGAGGTTGGGCTCGGGCGCGGCGCCGAACATGTCGGCCGAGAAGAGCGCGGTGGCCTCGCTCTCGAGCTCGGCGGGCTCGTCCGCGGGGGCCTCGGGCGGCTGCAGCTCGTCGGCCAACATGCTCGCGAGGTCGGCCTCCAGCTCGGCCGCGGTAGGCGGCGGAGGAATGACCGACTTGGGCGACGGGTGAACCGAGTCCTTGGGCACGGAGAACTTCGCGGAGCTCTGCTCCGGTGTGACCGGGACGGAGGCTGGCTCGCCCTCGATGTCGAGCTCGAGGGCGGAGTTGCTGACGGGCGGCGGCTGGCTGGTGCGCGGAGCCGCGACCTCGTCGATCGCGAGCTCGGCCTCACGTGCGGCCTCGGCGGCGGCGAGCTCCGCGCGCCCGAGAACGTCGGTGCCTTCGTCCACGTCGTCGTCGGCGAGCGAGGTCGCGGGCTCGATGCGGATCTCGACGGAGGGGCGATCGTCGGGATCGACGGGATCGCTGGCCTCGAGCGGGACCTCTGCGGTCGTGGGCGCGAGGTCGACCTCGATCCCTTCGGTCGAGGGCGGGCGCTCCGAGAGCACCGCCGGGAGCTGCGCCTCTTCCAAGGGCGAGGGGGCGGGCTCGAGCTCGGCGGACGCCGCGACCTGGGTAGATGCTGGGCTCGGCTCGGGACGAGCCCACGACCCGCTCCGGGCCAGCGCGCCTTCGGGCACGCGCGTCTCGAAGCGCTCGTCCAGAGAGGCCAGGGCGAGGTCGACCTCCGCTGCCGTCATGCGGGCGTCGCGCGCTCGCGCGAGCACCGCATCGATGCGGGTGGAGGAGAGGCCGAACGCATCGAGCTCTCTGTCGATCTCAGCCAGACGATCGCGGGAGACCATGAGGGCGGGATCGTCGCAGGCAGGTGCGCGCAGGTAAAGAGGTTCCTGCCCGCTCACGCGAGCGCGTACACGCGCGCGACGGCCTCGGCGAGCTTGCTCGCGTCGTTGCCGCCGGCCTGCGCGAAGTCGGGACGTCCACCACCGCCACCGCCCACGATCGCCGCCGCGTCCTTGACGATGTCGCCGGCCTTGAAGCGCGCGGTCAGCTCCTTCGACACGGAGCAGGCGAGCAGCGCGCGACCGTCGCTCGTCGGCGTGCCGAGCAAGATCACCGCGGGCGCGAGCTTGTCGCGGAGCTGGTCAGCGAGCTCGCGGAGCGCCTTGCCGTCGCCGATGTCGACGACCGCGCCGAGCACCTTGTGTCCGTCGTGCGCCTGCGCGTCGGCCGTGAGATCCTTGGTGCCGCCCTGGAGGAGCTTGCGCTTGAGCTCTTCGATCTGCTTGTCGCGATCCTTGAGCGACGCGAGGAGCTTCTCGAGGCGCTCGACCGTCTCGCGGGGCGCGACCTTGAGGAGCGCCGCCGCGCCGGTCAGCTGAGTCTCCATCGCGCGCACGTGCTCGACCGCGCCGACACCGGTCACGGCCTCGATGCGCCGAACGCCCGCGGCCACACCGCCCTCGGACACGATCTTGAAGAAGCCGATGTCGCCGGTGGCCGACGCGTGCGTCCCACCGCAGAGCTCGATCGAGTCGTCGGTCATGCGGAGCATGCGCACGACCTCGCCGTACTTCTCCTCGAAGAGGCCGATCGCGCCGCGCGCCTTGGCTTGATCCATCGGGAGGATCTCGGTCTCGATCGGCGCGTTCACGCGGATCTTCTCGTTCACGAGATCCTCGATGCGCGCGAGCTCGGCCTCGCTCAGCGGGCGGCTGCCCGCGTAGTCGAAGCGCAGCCGCTCGGAGGAGACGAGCGAGCCCTTCTGCATCGCGCTCGGACCGACCACCGTGCGGAGCGCCCAGTGGAGGAGGTGCGTCGCGGAGTGGTTGCGACGCGTGGCCGCGCGCGTGCCGTGATCGACCTCGAGCACCACGGCCGCACCACTCTCGAGCGTGCCGGCCTCGAGCACGCCGCGGTGAACGAAGAGGCCCTCGACGGGCTTCTGCGTGTCGCGCACGCGGAAGACCGCATCGCCCGCGCGGATCACACCGCGATCACCGACCTGACCGCCGCTCTCGCCGTAGAACGGCGTGAGCGCCGTGACGACCTCGCCCTCTTCGCCCGTCGCGACCGCAGCCACACGCGCACCGCCGCGCACGAGCGCGACGACCTTGCTCTCCGCGCGCTCGCGCTCGTAGCCCACGAATTGCGTGGCGCCGACCTCGCGTGCGACGTCGTGGTGCACTGCAGCGACCGCGGTCTCGCCCACCTTCGAGCCGGCGCTGCGCTCCTTGGCCTTCTCGAGCTCGCGATCGTAGCCAGCGTGATCGACCACGAAGCCGCGCTCCGCGCCGATCACGTCCTGGAGGTCGAGCGGGAAGCCGAACGTGTCGAAGAGCTTGAACGCGATCGCGCCAGGCAGCGCCTTCTGGCCGTCCTTCTCTTCCCAGCGATCATTGTCCTCGAGGAGCTCGAGGCCGCGCTTCATCGTCTGACGGAAGCGCTCCTCCTCCTGCTTGCACACGTCGAGCACGAGCTCGCGCCGCTCGATCAGCTGGGGGTAGGCCGCGCCCATCGTGGTGATCGCCTGGTCCGCGGCCTCGTGGAAGAAGAGCTGCTGGATGCCGAGGCGATGCCCGTGGCGGATCGCGCGGCGCATCACGCGGCGCAGCACGTAGCTGCGGCCGTCCTTGTCCGGGAAGATGCCCTCGCTGATGAGGAACGCCGCGGTGCGCGCGTGGTCGGCGATGACGCGCATCGACACGTCGTCGGGCTCGAGGGTGCCGCCGTAGGTCTTGCCACTGATGCGCGCTGCGACCTCGACGATGGGCCGCAGGAGATCCGTGTCGTAGTTCGACACCACGCCCTGCGCCGCCGCGGTGAGGCGCTCGAGGCCCGCGCCCGTGTCCACGCTCTGCGCGGGCAGCGGCGTGAGCGTGCCGTCGGCGAAGCGCTCGAACTGCATGAACACGAGGTTCCAGAGCTCCACCCAGCCGCGTCCGTCGGCCCCCGGCTCCTCGCCGAAGCGCGCGAGCTCGGGCTCGCCCTCGCCCATCCAGAAGTGGATCTCGGTGCACGGACCACACGGGCCCGTGTCGCCCATCGACCAGAAGTTGTCCTTGCTGCCGAGGCGGATGATCCGCTCCGGACCGAAGCCCGTCTCCTTGGCCCAGAGCTCACCCGCCTCGTCGTCGGCCGGCACCCCGTTCTCGCCGCCGAAGATCGTGACGACGAGCTTCTCGGGCGGCAGCCCCAGCGAGCCGGTGATGAAGCTCCACGCGAGCTTGATCGCGTCGACCTTGAAGTAGTCGCCGAACGAGAAGTTGCCCATCATCTCGAAGAACGTGTGGTGGCGGGCCGTGACGCCCACGTTCTCGAGGTCGTTGTGCTTGCCGCTGATACGGATGCACTTCTGCGCGGTGGTCGCGCGCTTGTAGCCGCGCACGTCCTTGCCCGTGAAGACGTCCTTGAACTGCACCATCCCGGCGTTCGCGAACATCAGCGTGGGATCGTTGCCGGGCACGAGCGGGCCCGAGGCGACGCGCTCGTGGGCCGCGGCCTCGAAGTGCTTGAGGAAGGCCTCCCGGATCTCGGCGGCGGTGATCTTCGCCTTCAGTCCGTAGCGCGGCTTGTCGCTGGGCTCCGGCGTGAGGGAGGAGGAGGCGTCGTTCGTCTCGTTCGGGCTCGTCATCGCGCCCAACGCCTACCGCGGAGGGGGCGCGATTGCACGCCTCGAGTGGGCGCTCCTTCGTCGGTCGTCAGTCGAAGGCGTAGCCGAGGTAGAGGCCCCAACGAACGCTGTGGTCGGCGACCGGGTCCTGCGGACCACCCGTGACGCGACTGCTCGGGTCCGTCGGGTCCGCGACGGGCCAGACCTCCCAGAGGCTGCGATCGTCCCAGGGGTTGGCCACCACCGGGCACGTGTCGTAGCAGCCGACCTGACCGCGGAACTGCGTGATGTACTGGAAGTACTCGAAGCGCAGCGACGCGAAGGCGCCACGCGCGAGCCACGTGGCGTCGTGGCGGAGCTCGAGCCCGAAGAGAAAGCCGTTGGCCGGGCTCGTCTCGATGCCCCACACGTTGCGGGTCTGGACGCCGATGCCGACGCCGATGCGGCCGCGGCCGTACGCCGCGAGCGAGAGCGCGTCACGCACGATCGCGAAGTCGAAGCCGAGGCCGAGATCGATCGACTGGTACTCCATCGGCGGCACGATCGTGTCGCGCTGGATCTGGGCGAGCTGATCGACGCCGAACGTGAACGTCGACATCACGAAGCCAGCATCGAGGAACAAGAGGAAGTCGCCGCGTCGCGGGCCGAAGCGATACCTGCCGCGCAGGCCCACGCGCAGATCCATCTGGTTCGTGGGCAAGGACACGTCACCGTCCACCGGATCCGAGGCGGGCGCGGTGGAAGAGAGGCCCACGGAGTTGCGGAACGACGCGACGAGGCCGAGGTACGGAAACGGCTGATCGCCGAAGGCGCCTGGGTAGATGTCGCCTTCGCCACCGAGCTCGAAGTGCCCGATGCCCGCGCTCGCATAGCCGCGCTCCTGTCCGATGATCGCGCTCGGATCGCCACCACCGTGCTGCCCGGCGTAGACGTCGAGCACCGTGCCGAACGACCGCCAGAGCGTGCCGCCCGAGATCATGATGTGACCGGTGTCGTAGCGCTCGGTGTCCGTCGGCTCGGGCTCGGGCGTGGGATCCTCGTCGTCGATCGGCGACTCGGTGTCGTCGTGATAGCCAGCCTGGTACCACTGCGGCTCCGAGCTCTGCTGGGCCTCGCTGGCGGGCGCGCGGGCGGCCATGAGGTGCTCGCCCAGGCGCTCCGCGCCGCTGCGGCCCACACCGTCGATGGCGCTCGTCGACCGTCCGCCCCAGCTCGCGCTGCCGAGGATGCTGCCGTCGAGGCCGTTCCTCACGCGGACCGTCAGGTTCCAGGCGCGTCTCGCGCGCGCGACGCGCCCATCCACGATCGCCGCGGCGTTGAGCTCCCGCGCGAGCGCGACGTAGTCGTCGCCCGACATGCGTGTGGGCAGGTGCAGGCGCCGCCGGACGGCGTCGACCTCCGAGTCCGGGATGACGGTGTAGCCGGACTCGGAGAGGTTCGAGATGAGCAGGTTGCGTGCGGTGCTCGCCCGCGTGCCGCGGAAGCGCTCGATGATCACACGCACCGACTGTCGTGCGGGGGCGCGGGCCGTGCTCGAGGCCACCCGCTGCGCGGACGCGGACACCGAGGGCAGGCCCACGACCGCGAGCACGAGGGCGAGGAGCGCCAGGATACGGAACCGCGCGGTCGTTCGAGACGAGGGCGAGGACATCGGTCGGGCGATGCTACCAGGCTTCGCGTGCGACCCGAGCGCTCCGATCATCGTCCGCACAGATCGCGCACGGCGTTGACGATTCCGTCGACGACCGCGCTCGATCCGGCCGTCGCGTCGACGACGATCGGCGCGCCCGCGCCGTCCACGGCGCCCGTGTCGGTGGCGACGCGTCGGAGATCGTCGAGCGCGACGAAGCCGTACGTGTTCACCGCGACGCCGACCACGCGCGCGTCCACGGCGTGCAGCGCCGAGACCGCCTCGTCGTAGGTGTGCGGCGTCGGGAACACGCCCGAGTAGGGGTTCGATCCGCCGGGACCGTTGTGGAAGTGAGCGTCGGTGACGAGGACGATGATGGGCTGCGCGCCGGGTCGGAAGCATGCCTGCCCCGTGCCGCCGCCCGGGCAGCTCGCCGCAGAGACCAGGCCGCTCAGGCCGTCGCTCGTCACCGACTGATAGAGCGCTTCGCTCGCGGACTCCGGCTCGTCGTTGCCGCCCGCCGCCGCGAGCCCATCGCACGCGGCCTGAACCGCCGGGAGGTCGTTGGTGGCGCTCTGGCGGATGAGGAACGGCACGTCGCCCGCGGAGCCGTAGTAGTCGACGGGGAAGTCCTGATACGACGCGACGGCCATGCGCAGATCGCCGATGCTGCGATCGAGCGCGGGCGCGATCTCGGTGCCGAGCTGACGCCGGATCTCACCGATCGCGCCGCCCATCGAGCCCGTGACGTCGACAAGGAAGAGCACGTCGGCGACCGTGCAGTCGGCCGAGGGAGTCGTGCAGCCCTCGTCGACGAGACCATCGCAGTCCTCGTCGATTCCGGTCGCGCACTCGTCGACCCCGGGTCCGATCGCGCCGACGCAAGGACCGAGGCCCGAGCCACCAGCCGTCATCGTGCACGTCGCGGTCCCCGCGCGGCAGCGACCGACGCCAGCGCTGCCTCCGAGCGGCTCACCCGTCGGCGTCTCGTAGCAGCTCGTCTCGGTGCCCACCGTGCACGCACAGCCCTCGTCTGCGCTGCCATCGCAGTCGTCGTCGATCCCGTTGCCACAGACCTCGTCGCCCGGGCCGACCGCGCCTTCACACGCGCCGAACGCCGAGCTCCCACCGCTCGCGCGACAGGTCGCGAGCCCTGCGCGACACACGCCGACGCCCGGCGTGCCGGCGAGCGCGGCGCCCGACGATGTCGCGTAGCAGCTCTCGGTGGAGCCCACGCTGCAGCCGCAGCCCTCGTCGACGACGCCGTCGCAGTCTTCGTCGCCACCCCCGCAGATCTCGAGCGACGGCGGCACCCAGCCCTCACACGCGCCCCAGGTGCCGAACTCTCCGTCGCGCTGACACGCCTGCGATCCGAAGCTGCACGCACCCACGCCCGCGAGCCGCGGATCGCCACCGTAGCAGGCCTGGCGAATGTCCGTGTCGCACGTGCAGCCGTCGTCGACGACGCCGTCGCGATCGTCGTCGATGCCATCACACGCGAGCTCGGCGCCCGGGCCCGCATCCTCGGTGGGGCTCCCGAAGCCCGACCACGCATCGACCGTCGGATCGCCGCCGGGACCGATGCCCACGTCGCCAGCTCCGAGCCCTGCGTCACCGCCTCGCCCGTTGCGGCCGCGCGCGCCGCCACCCCCCGGGACGTCGCAGGCCGCGAGAGGCCCGAGCACGAGGAGCGTCGCGCTCACGAGGGAGAGAGTCTGGGTCCACGGCTGCTGGGTACGCATCGAGCCTCCGCCCGCTCCCTTTCACCGACCGTGCCGACGCTTCGCTCGACGACGCGAGCGTCGCGGATCGCGAAAACCCAGGGAAAGCTGCCCTTCTCGCGCTCGTGTCCTCCCGTCGTCCGGCGACGTCGAGCCCCGACGCTGCGGCCGCGTGTCGCCGGGGCCTCTCGACCTCAGCCGATGTCGTGCCCCTGTCGCAGGGGGCCGAGGTGGGGGAAGCTCGCGCGCATGACCTACCTGTTCGAGACCGAGGAGCACGCGACGCTGCGCAGCAGCGTGCGACGTTGGTCGGCCACGCACATCGCACCGCACAGCGCCGAGTGGGAAGAGAACGAGGAGTTCCCGGCCTCGCTCTACGCGCGCGCGGGCGCCGACGGGATGCTGGGCGTCGGCTATCCCGAGAGCGCGGGCGGCGGCGGCGGCGACGTCACGATGGCGCTCGTCGCGGGCGAAGAGATGGTGCTCGCGGGCAAGAGCGTCGGTGTGGTGGCGGGCCTCGGCAGCCATGCGATCGCGCTGCCGCCGATCCTCAAGCACGGCACGCCGGGGCAGATCGAGCGCTTCGTCCGGCCGGTGCTCGAAGGGCGCGCGATCGCCTCGCTCGGTATCACCGAGCCGGGCGGGGGAAGCGACGTGGCGGGGCTCCGCACGACGGCGGTGCGCGACGGTCAGCACTACGTCGTCAACGGTGCCAAGACGTTCATCACCTCGGGCACGCGCGCGGACTTCGTGACGACGGCCGTACGCACGGGCGGAGCCGCGCACGGCGGCATCTCGCTGCTGGTGATCGAGAAGGGGACGCCCGGCTTCTCGGTGTCCAAGAAGCTCAAGAAGACTGGCTGGTGGGCGAGCGACACGGCCGAGCTCCACTTCGAGGACTGCCGCGTGCCGGTCGAGAACCTGATCGGCATCGAGAACGCGGGCTTCCTCGCGATCATGGTGAACTTCACGCAGGAGCGGCTGATGATCGCGGGCCAGTGCGTGGCCATCGCAGAGCTCGCCTACCGCGAGTCCATCCAGTACGCGCGCGATCGACACGCCTTCGGCAAGAGCCTCTCTGGTTTCCAGGTCACGCGGCACAAGCTCGCCGACATGGCCTCGCGGATCGCGGCGGCGCGCGCGCTCACCGGCGAGCTCGCCGTGCGCTGGGCCCGCGGCGAGCAGACGCCCGCGCTCGCCGCCATGACGAAGAACGTGGCCACCGACATGTGCTCGTTCGTCTGCGATCAGGCGGTGCAGATCTTCGGCGGCATGGGCTACATGCGCGAGACCCTGGTCGAGCGCCTCTACCGCGACGCCCGCCTCTACCCGATCGGCGGCGGCGCGCGCGAGGTCATGAACGAGATCATCTCGAAGGCCGAGGGCTACTGACAGAGATGTCAACAGCGAGGTGGCCCGCCACCACCGGCTCGCGTCTCCGCGCAGGCGAGGGATACTGACGCGATGAGCGCGTACCGCGACCGCCCCCACGCGCCAGTGATCGTCACGGCCTTCCGCGGTGTGGTGATCGGCGTCGACGCGAGGACCGGGCGCGAGCTGTGGCGGGCCGACCTCGGGGGCTTCGGCCCCGTGCGCCTCCACGTCGACGATCGCTTCGTCGTGGCGCTGAGCAAGAACAGGATGTTGGTCATCGAGTACGAGACCGGGCGCGTCACTGCGACGCTCCCGGTGTCGGGGACGACCCTGCTCGTCGACGGTGAGCTCGCCTACGTGTCGGCCAGCGGCGTGGTGACCGCCGTCGATCTGGTGGCGGGCGAGATCCTCTGGCGCAACGAGCTGCCAGGCACGGGCTACGGGGCAGCGGCGCTCGGGACGCCGCACAAGACCGTGCAGGGCGACGTGGAGAGCGACTGACCGCCCTGGCACACGATCACGGCAGCGGCGTCGCGCTGCCCGTCTGTCCGACCGAGACGTTGCCCACCGCGTCGCGTGCGCAGACGCGATAGCGGATCATCGCGGTGGCCGGGATGGAGCGCGAGCGGAGCTCGACGGCGTCGAACGTGGTCGCGCCCGCGACCGCGCACGGAGGGGCGCTGGTGCCAGTGCCCCAGGCGAGCACGTAGCCAACGACGCCACTGCCCGCGTCGGTCGACGGGCCGAACGAGATCTCGACGGCGCCCGATCGTGCGACGGCCACGACCGCGGGGTTCGAGGGCGCAGTCGCGTCGTAGCCGATGGTGTCGAAGATCGGCGTGGCGGTCGTGTTGCCATAGATGTCGCGGAACCACGCGTTGAGCGTACGGGTGCCCGCGGTCGTGCCGACCGACGCGCTGAGCGTCGTCGCGTAGGGCACCCAGCTCGTACAGGTCGCCGTGGTCGCGAGACAGACGCTCGCCACGCCGCTCGCGTCGGTCGCGGAGACGGCCACCGAGACTGCGCTCGTCCGCGTCCAGGCGGCGCCACCGGCGATCACGATGGAACCAGGCGTCGGGGGCGTCGTCTCGGGCGCCGGGATCGCGGTGCCGACCGTCCCCGTCGACACGTTTCCGGCGACGTCGATCGCACACACGCGGTAGGCGTAGGTGGAGCCGTTCGTGAGGCCATCGAGCACGTGCCGACGCACGCCACCGCTCGCGGCGGCGACGTTCGCGGCACCCGTGCACGCGGGCGCTGCGGTGCCGCTCGCGCGAACCACCACGTAGCCCGCGAGACCGCTCGTCGCGTCCGTACCCTCGGGCCAGCTCAGGGCGAGCGCACCGTCACGGCGCTCCACGCCGACGACCGGGTTCGCAGGAGCCACGGCGTCGAGGAGGATCGTGTCCGACGCGGGCGAGCTCGACGCATTGCCCCATCGATCGCGAAACCAGGCGTACACGGGCCTCGCGCCCGTGCCGGTCGAGAGCGTGAACGTGGTGGGCGAAGCGAACGCAGCCCACGCCGAGCACGAGGTCGTCGACGAGAGACAGATCTGCGTGACCGACGACGCGTCACTCGCGGTGAGCGCCACGGACACGCGCGTGCTCCGCGCCCAGGCGCGGTCGTCCTCGATCACGATCGTGCCTGTCGGCGGATCGAGCTCGGCAACCGCCATGGCCTGCGCCGTGAGGCCGGCGGCGACGTTGCCTGCGCGATCGACTGCGCACACGCGATAGCGGTACGTCGTTCCGTTCACGAGACCGGTGTGCGACCAGCTCGCGGAGGCGGACTCGGGGAGCGCCGTGCCAGTCGCGCAGCTGGCCGGAGCCGCCGTGCCGGTCGAGAACACCGCGCGATACGAGACGATGCCCGCGCCAGCGTCGGTCATGCCGCCGGCGGCGAGCGTGACGCTCGCGATGCCCGAGGCCGCCGTCGCCGTTCCTCCAGAGGGCGCGCGGGTGTCGAGCACCACCGTGGCGGTGAGCGGTGTGCCGGTCGTGTTCCCCGCGCCGTCGCGCAGCCAGACACGCACCGTCTTGGTTCCGTCGCCCGTCGGGAGCGTCACGGTGGCCGAAGGTGCGAATGGCACGAAGCTCGTGCACGTGGTCGCGCTGGCCGAGATGCACATCGACGCGACCCCGCTCGCATCGCTCGCGGCGATCGTGACGGTCAGCGCCGTCGTGCGCGCGTACTCGGACGCGAGGGTGAGCGTTCCCGTCGGTGGTGCGATGTCGGGTGGAGGCGAGGTGGCGCCACCCGCCGTCGCCGCGTCGAGCGAGATCCGTCGGAACGAGAGGCCATTGCGAGAGTCCGTGATCGCGACGCCAGTGCCTACGAGGCGCGCGACGAGATCGCCGACTCCGTCGGACGGATACGCCGTGAGCAGCGCGGCGATCGAGCCCGCGACGTGAGGCGTGGCCTGCGACGTGCCGGACATGACGCCCCCCCCTGCGTCGACGGAGGTGCCTGGCGCGAGGAGCGTGAGGAACGAGGCGGAGTTCGAGAAGTACGCGACCACGTCGCTCCGATCGACCGCGCCGACCGAGACGGCCGCGGGTGCGCACGCTGGCGACGAGATCGCGTTCGTGAGCGAGCCATTGCCCGACGCGATGACGGGGACGATCCCCGCGTGGCGCACGCGCTGGACGGCCACCGCGAGCACATCGCTCGGGCACGCCGCCGTGAAGCCGCCGTAGCCGAGGCTCATGTTCACTGCGACGATCCCGTAGCTATCGCGGTTCGCGATCACCCAGTCGAGCGCGGCGACGATGTTTGTCGACGACGCCGAGGCGCCCGTGAACACGTCGAGCGCGACGATCTTCACGCTGGGCGCGATCAGCCGGATGATCGAGGACACGTTCGTCCCGTGCCGAGAGGTCGGATCCTCGGCGACGCCGTCGTCGGGCGCGAAGTCCCGCGCGAACACGACGCCACAGCTCGGCCCCGGCGCCGTGCACGCACCGAGCTCGACGCGTGTGTAGTCCGCGCCCGTGTCGAGGACCGCCACGGCACGGCCGCGGCCGTCGGCGCCGCGAGCGAACGCGGCGGGCTGACCGATCTGCTCGAGCGAAGGGATCGCGTCGGTCCTGTGCTGGCGCTCGGGCTCGACCGAGATCACGCCGCGAGTCGCCTCGATGGCGTCGAGCGTCGCGCGATCGCGCACGATCAACGACGTGATGGGAAGGTGGGTCGGCGCGAGCACGACGTCTGCCTCGCGAACATGCGCACGGAGCGACTGCCGGAGCACGCTGCGGCTCGACTCGCTCCCGACGACGAGGACGACCTGGGGCTCACCGCGGTCGAGCGCATCGAGCATCGCCTGACGCTCGTCGAGCGGCCGTGTGTCCGTGGCGTCGACCGCCGCGTCCGGCAGGTCGGAGGGCTCGTGCGATCGCGGCCCACACTCGAGGAGCGCGAGCGAGATCAGGGCGAGCCACCGCATGGAAGAATGCGGGCTGAAGGCTCTCATCGGTCGTTGCATCGGCCACGGCAGCGCTGTGCTTGAGCTCGAACGCACCGCTCGTGAGCCTCCTCGCACCCTCCCCGTTCGCGCAGCGTTGACGGCCCAAAGCGAGGTGCTTACTCGTCAGCCCGTCGCGGCGCTCCGCTTCGAGAGCGCCCCACCCAACGACACTGCGCCCGGCTCTCCGTGCGATGCGCACTGCTGCGTCTCGGCGGAACGGGGAAAGGACCATCGCCATGCTGACCCGCTTCGATCCGTTCGCTCCGTTCCAGATGTTCGAAGGCCTCAACCGCGAGCTCTCGCGGGGCATGAGCGACAGCCAGCGTGCGTTCGCCCCCGCCGTCGACATCTACGAGGAGAAGGACGCGTTCGTGGTGAAGGCCGAGCTCGCGGGTGTGAAGCCCGAGGAGATCCACGTCGACGTGGAGAACGGCATCCTCACCATCAAGGGCGAGCGCAAGCTCGACCGCGAGGAGAACAAGGACGGCTACCACCGCGTCGAGCGTTGGTTCGGCAGCTTCCAGCGCCAATTCACGCTCCCGCGCACCGTCGAGTCCGAGCGCATCGAGGCTGGGACCAAGGACGGCGTGCTCACCGTGCGCATCCCGAAGCGGGGAGAAGCCAACAAGGGCACGAAGATCGCCGTGAAGCCGGTCTGACGCTGCCGGAGGAAGCTGGCCTCCTTCGAGGCATTCCCATGCGAAGTTGCGGACGCGCCGATGACGGCTTCTCCGCGTCGCGCATGGCCTCGCTGCGTGAGGACGCGCGCCGTGTTGTGCAGCACGTAGTGCAGCACCGCGCTCACCAGGGTGCGCAGGCGTCTCGGAGCGCTCGACCGCTTCGAAGAGGTCACGAACCTGCTCGAGCACCTCGACCGTGGGCTTGTGGCGGAGGTCGCGAAGGAGCGAGAGCGCGAGTTCGGCGAGCGCCGTGAGCAAGCGTGCCTCGAGCTCCTGCGGGCTCGTCTTCACGAGGTCGTCGACGACGTAGCTCGCTCATCTCGACCCTCTTCAGAAGGGGTTTCGCGCTTGGCGCGCAAGCGCCGACGCCCTGCTCGGACATGCCGGAGACGCCTCGGGATCGACGTGAGGATGCACGCCAGCACTCGCTGCGTGAGGACGCCCCATTCTCATCCGATCGAGCACGAGGGCCACAGGTGCGCGTCGACGACGACATGTCGCGAGCACGGCGCGAGTCGCGGCTCTTGCTTCGATGGGAAGGAGCACAGAAGAGGAGATCCTCGCGCGTCCTCGGCTCGCGTGCCCTCTCACGGCGAGCCCGCGCGTCCCCGGCAAGACTTCTGCCTTCCTCGGCGCGACGAGCGCGAACGCCCCCTGGCTCTGGGCTCCCGAGGCCCGTCAGCCGAGCACCTCGGCGACGCTCTGTGCGTGGAGCACGCGCTCGGCGTAGCGCTCGAGGGCGTCGAGGTCGGCGGCCTCCACGATCGCACGCTCGGCTCGGCCGATCGCCCCGAACTTCAGCTGCAGCTGCTTGAGGACGAGCTCGGCGCGGCCCTCTTGTCGACCCTCTTGTCGGCCTTCTTGCAGGCCTTCTTGTCGACCCTCTTGTCGGCCTTCTTGTCGACCTTCTTGCAGGCCTTCCTGCCGGCCTTCGTCGATGAGCTTCTGGGCGATGCTTCGCATGGCTTCGTTCCTCGTCTTGGGGCCGATCGCGCTGACCCAAGGGATGACCGTAGGTTGCTCGATCTCGTCCGTGTTGTGCAGCACGTAGTGGAGCACCGCGCTCACCAAGTGCGCAGGCGTCTCCGGGCGCTCGATCGCTTCGAAGAGGTCACGAACCTGCTCGAGCACCTCGACCGTGGGCTTGTGGCGGAGGTCGCGAAGGAGCGAGAGCGCGAGCTCGGCGAGCGCGCTGAGGAGGCGGGCCTCGAGCTCG
>JAIBCE010000084.1 GCA_019694315.1 Sandaracinaceae bacterium | reverse complement strand
CCGAAGGTGCCAGTCCCGAAGGTGCCAGTCCCGAAGGTGCCAGTCCCGAAGGTGCCAGTCCCGAAGGTGCCAGTCACGCTGGCGCCGATTCCGGAGACTCCGAGCACGTCAGTCGCCGACTGACCGTGAGCGGTGCGCTCCGTCCCGATGCCCGGCGAGTGCCCCCCAGCCCGCCGCTGCTTGGCTTTCTTATCCGCCTCTCTTTCCATCTCGCCACACAGGAAACGACGAACGCCGGGCGCAATGGTGCGTCCGGCGTTCTCGTTTCCGTCGCCCGTAGGACTGGGCGACGTCGGTGCGGGATCAGGGCGACGCTGTGCGGTAGCAGGCGTTCACGTAGACCTCGCTCGAGAACGGTCCCCGCTCCGACGTGCCCGTGATGCCGAGGAGGAACACGGGTGGCGGCGGGGTGCCGGGCCCCGGCATCGTGACGGGCGTGGGGCAGAGCACGGCGCCGAAGGGGTCGCCCGGGCTCGAGAGCGTGATGGACGAGTACGGCCCGCCGCCCGGCGTGCCGCTCTCACCCACGCTCGCCATGAAGCCCATCGCATCGAAGGGTGCCGGCGCCATGGGCGCGCCGAACGAGCTCGCCGAGTGACCGATCACGTGCACGGTCCCGTCCACGCCCGTGATCGCCGCACCGGGGCCGTGGGGCATGGTCGTGTAGAGCGACGTGAAGCTCGTGCCCATGAAGCCCATCACCATGCCGTTGCCTGCGCCGGGCGGCGCGTCGACGTTCTCGTGACAGGTGATGTGGAGGGCGGGAGGCCAGCGAGAGCCCCCCTCTGCGTTCGCACAGCGAGCCTCGAAGGTCCCGCCGTCGTAGCGACCGCGCACGAGCAGGCCATACACGTCGAAGCGCTCGTCGTCGCCAGCGCACCGCGAGATCATCGACGGGAGCGCGGGGCCGCGGGCCACGAGCGCGCCCGGATTGCCGACGTCGAACGATCCGACGCCCGCGAGGGTGCCGATGGACGTGCCGCCCTCGAGCACTTCCACCTCGTCGACCACCACGCAGCCCGTCGCGCCGTCCGGCTCGAGCCGGCCGTAGAGGCGCGCCTCGGTGCTCCCGCCGTTCGTCATCACGGCGAGCTCGAAGAGATCGCAGTAGCCACCGCCGCTCGCGGGCCCACCCGACGGCGTGCACGCCATGGCCGCGTCCGAGCCCGGAGCGCCCGCGTCGCTCGTGGTGCTCGCGTCGTCGCCGATCGCGGCGTCGGTCCCCTCGGGCACGAACGCGTCGTTCGTGGGGCTGGCGGCGTCGGGCGTGTCCATGCCTCCGCCGCAGCCCGAGGCCAGCAGGGTGAGCGTGAGCGCGGTCGTGGTGCGGAGGGAGATCGTCATGCCGGCCCTCTGGTGCGGGGGCGGGCTCGGCCATTCAGGTCACGGCGCTCGATGGTGTCGTGCGGACGCCCGTCGATCACTTCGCGTCACCCCACGAGTCGCCCACGCCGAGGCCCACGACGAGCGGCACGCGGAGCGGGTAGGGCGTCTCCATCGCGCGGCGCACGCAGGCGCTCGCGGCCTCGACCTCGCCCTCCGGCACCTCGAAGACGAGCTCGTCGTGCACCTGCAGCAGCATGCGCGTGGCGGGCGCGACGGCCCCGAGCTCGCGATCGATCGTGAGCATCGCGAGCTTGCAGAGGTCGGCCGCCGAGCCCTGGATGGGCGTGTTCGCCGCGATGCGCTCGCCCGCGGCGCGGTCGGTGTCGTTGCGGCTCGAGAGCTCGGGGATGTAGCGACGACGGCCGAGCAGCGTCGTGACGTAGCCCGTCTGGAGCGCCTCCTCGATGGTGCGATCGAGCCACTGCCGCACCCCGCGGTAGTGCTCGAAGTACTGATCGATGTAGCGGACCGCGTCCTTGCGCGGGATGCCGAGGATCTGTCCGAGCGCGGTCGCGCCCTGGCCGTAGATCGTCGCGAAATTCACGGTCTTTCCGATGTTCCTCTGCTCGCCGTCCACCGCCTCCGGCGCCACCCCGAAGAGGATCGACGCGGTCTGTCGGTGGAGGTCGAGCTTCTCGGCGAACGCGCGCGCGAGCTCGGCGTCGCCCGAGAAGTGCGCGAGCACACGGAGCTCGATCTGGCTCCAGTCCGCGCTGAGGATCTTCGTCTTCGTTCCGTCGGGTCGCCTCGGCGCGACGAACGCGCGGCGGATGCGCTTGCCCTCGGGCGTGCGCACGGGCGTGCGCTGGAGATCGGGATCGGTGGAGATGAGCCGGCCCGACACGCCCGTGGTCTGCTGGAAGCGCGCGTGCACGCGGCCGGTCTCGTCGTCGACCGCGTCGCGCAGCACGTCGGTGTAGGTGTTGATGAGCTTGGCGAGCTCGCGCTGCGCGAGGATCTCGCGCGCGATCTCGTGCTTGGGCGCGAGACGCTCGAGCACCTCGGCGTCGGTCGAGTAGCCGGTCTTGTTCCTCTTGATGACGGGCAGCTTCAGCTCCTCGAAGAGCACGTCGGCGAGCTGCTTGGTCGAGCCGATGTTGAACTCGCGCCCCGCGAGCTCGTAGATGCGATCTTCGATCTCGGCCTTCCGCGCGCGGAATTCCTCGCCCATCACGTCGAGGTCGTCTGCGTCCACGTGGATGCCCTCGCGCTCCATCTTCGCGAGCACGATCGACAAGGGGCGCTCCACGGTGGCGTAGTGCGCCGTGAGCCCCGCTGCTTCGAGGCGCTCGGTCAACACGGGACCGAGGGCGCGCACCACGTCGGCGTGTGCGCCTGCGTAGCCCGCGAGCGACTTGCGATCGAGCTCGCGCACTCTCTTCTCGCTCTGCCCACCGCCGGTGAGGCCCTTGAGCGGCGGCACGCCGCGCTGCACGTACTCCTTGGCGACCTGATCGAGCTTGTGCGGGATGCACTTGTTCGGCTCGACGAGGAAGCTGACGACCATCGTGTCGATCACGCGCTCGATCGGCAGCGCGAACGTGATGGGCGCACCGTGGGCGCCCAGCGTGTCGCTCCAGCGCGAGAGGAGGAGCCAGAGCTCCTTGAGATCGTGCACGTAGAGGGGCGCCGCGTCGGCGCGGGACGCGAAGAGCTCCGCGAGCAGGCGCGCCACCTCGGGCCCGTCGGCCACGAGGTAGTGCGCGCGGGACTCCTCGAACGACAGCGTCAGGCCGAGGAGCTCGGCGTGCACCGGACGCTCGGGGGGATCGAAGATCGGCACGAGCGCGAGCGGGCGATCGCGCGGGATCGACGCGAGGAGCGCGTGCGCCGCCGCTGGGCCCGCGACGATGCTCGTGGCCACGCTCGCGGTGTCCTCGGCGCGCTTGGCGTCCCCCGAGCCGAGCATCGAATAGAACTCGAGCTCGCGGTGCAGCGACTCCACCGCGCTCGCGTCGGGCGGGGTGAGCACGAGGCCGTCGAGGCCCACGTCCAGGGGCGCGTGGGTGTCGACCGTGGCGAGCTCGCGGTAAGTGCGCACCGCGTCGCGATGCTCTTCGAGCGAGGCCTTCTGCTTTCCCTTGAGCTCGCCCGTGTGCTCGAGGACGCCCTCGAGCGAGCCGTACTTCTCGAGCAGCGTGGCGGCGCCTTTGTGCCCGATGCCGGGCACGCCGGGGATGTTGTCGACGTCGTCGCCCATGATCGCGAGGAGATCGGGGATCACCTTCGGCGGCACGCCCCACTTCTTCTTCACGAGGTCTTCGTCGTAGGTGACGTCGCGCATCGTGTCCTGCATGCGGATGCGCCCACCGCTCTCGGTGGCATCGGCGACCATCTGCGCGAGGTCCTTGTCGCCCGCGATGATCACGACCTCCATGCCGCGCGCGGCCCCTTCGCGCGCGAGCGTCGCGATGAGGTCGTCGGCCTCGTAGCCGGGCTTGCGCAGGAGCGGGAAGCGATACGTCTCGACGAGCTTGTGGATCCAGGGGATCTGCACGCGGAGGTCGTCGGCCATCGCGGGGCGCTGCGCCTTGTAGGCAGGGAATTTTTCTTCGCGGTGCGTCGGCTCGGGCGAGTCGAAGACCACCGCGCCGCGGTCGGGCGCGCGCCCGGAGAACATCTTCCGGAACATCGTCGCGAAGCCGAAGATCGCGTTCGTCGGCAGCCCCGCCTTCGTCGAGAGGTTCGCGGGCAGCGCGAAGAACGCGCGGAAGATGAGCCAGCTCCCGTCGACGAGGACGAGGCGTTCCTGCTTCTGAGCCATGGGGCCGGATGGTACGCCGGCCCTCTCCGCGCCGCGGTGGTCGTCGGCGCTCCACGTGGTCGGAGGTCGCGCCCAGGGCTTGACGCTGGTTCGGTCGTGGCCATCCTCCGGCCCGCCATGACCGAGACCCACACCCCGTCCGTCCACGTCGAAGAGCACCGCTTCGAGGCCGAGGTCGACGCCGTCCTCCGGCTCGTCATCAACTCGCTCTACTCGAACAAGGAGATCTTCCTCCGCGAGCTGATCTCGAACGCGTCCGATGCGCTCGACAAGCTCCGCTTCCGGTCGCTCACGGAGGAAGGCCTCGTGCCCGAGGGGACGACGCTGGGCATCCGCATCGAGCCCGACGCGGCGAAGAAGACGCTCACCATCGCCGACAACGGCGTGGGCATGACGAAGGACGAGCTGCAGAAGAACCTCGGCACCATCGCCAAGAGCGGCACGCGCGAATTCCTCGCGAGGCTCGAGGCCGCGCAGAAGAGCGACGTCTCGCAGATCGGTCAGTTCGGCGTCGGCTTCTACTCGAGCTTCCTCGTGGCCGATCGGGTCGAGGTCGTGAGCCGCGCGGCGGGCACGAGCGACGCGTGGAAGTGGACCTCCGAGGGTCAGGGCGCGTTCCGCCTCGAGCCGGCGACGCGCGACGAGCAGGGCACGAGCCTCACGCTGCACCTCAAGGACGCGCACCTCGACTACCTCCGCAGCTGGGAGATCGAGCGCCTCGTGCGCGAGTACAGCGACTACCTCACGTGGCCGATCGAGCTGAAGGCCGAGCGCGAGGGCGCGGAGACGGGCGCTGTCTACAAGCGTGTCAACAAGGGCACCGCGCTCTGGCAGCGCTCGCCCAAGGACGTGACGAAGGAACAGTACGAGGAGCTCTACAAGCACCTCAGCCACGACTGGCAGCCGCCGCTCGCGTACAAGCACTTCAAGATCGAGGGCACGACCGAGTTCTCGGGGATCGTGTTCGTCCCGTCGCGCGCGCCCTTCGACCTCTTCTCGCCCGAGGCCAAGCACGGCCTGCGCTTGCACGTGAAGCGCGTGTTCGTGATGGAGGACGCCGAGGAGGTGCTGCCGAAGTGGCTCCGCTTCGTGCGTGGCGTGGTCGACTCCGAGGATCTCCCGCTCAACGTGAGCCGCGAGCTCCTGCAGGACTCGCGCCTCAGCAAGACGATCCGTCAGCAGGTCGTGAAGGCCGTGCTCGACCTCCTCACCGAGCTCGCCAAGCGCAAGGACGGCGAGGGCGCGGAGGGTGGGGCCCAGGACGGCGACGACTACAAGCTCTTCTGGAAGACCTTCGGCCCGGTGCTCAAGGAAGGCCTCCACTTCGAGCCCGATCAGGCCAAGAAGATCCTCCCGCTCCTGCGCTACGAGACGAGCACGCGCGAGGGGCTCTCGAGCCTCTTCGACGTGAAGTCGCGCATGAAGGAGGGCCAGAAGGAGCTCTACTACGCGCTCGGTGAGTCGCGCGCGCAGCTGCTCGGCAGCCCGCACATCGAGGGCCTGCAGAAGCGGGGCATCGAGGTCGTGCTCATGACCGACGCGGTCGACGGCTGGGCCGTGCAGGGCATCGAGGACGTCGACGGCGTGAAGCTGATCGACGCGACCAAGGCGAGCGCCGACGTGGGCGCCGAGGAGGCCGCGGACGCGAGCAAGAAGGAGAGCGACGAGGGCAAGACCAAGGCGCTGCGCGATCGCATGCGCGCGCGCCTCCAGGATCACGTCTCGGAGGTGCGCGTCTCGAGCCGTCTCACGAGCTCGCCTGCGTGCCTCGTGCTCCCGGAGGGAGGTCTTCCCCCCCACCTCGAGCGCCTGCTCCGGAGCACGCAGCCCGAGGCCAAGCCGCCGAAGCGCATCCTCGAGATCAACCCGGATCACCCGCTGATCACGGGCCTCGCGGCCCTGATCGACAAGCTCGGGGCCGGTCACGAGAACGGCGGGGCCGAGGCGCGCATCGATCGCTACGTCGATCTCGTGCACGCGCAGGCCTTGCTCGCCGAGGGCAGCCCGCCCGAGAACCCGGCGGAGCTCGCCAAGAGCTTCGCGGAGCTGCTCACGGAGTCGGTGGCGCGGGCTTGAGGAGCCGCCACGTTCGCCCTCCGCTCTCCTGACAACGTGTGTACGATCGCCGCGCGATGAGGACGAGCCCGCGGGTCCGAGCATGAGCGCCGACGGAGTGCGCCATCACGACGAGGTGCTCGTGATGGTCACGCGTCGCAACCTGCTGGCGCTCGCCTGGTACGACGCGCCGCGACCTGGCCACCTGCCGGCGGTGCTGCGCGTCGTCGACGATCTCCACCGCGCGCACGGCAAGTACGGGCTCCTCGACGTGGTCGTGCGTGGAACGCCCAGCTTCCCCGAGCAAGTGCGGGAGGAGGGGCGTCTCCTCATCGAGCACACCCACGGCTGGGGCGGGGTCACCTCGCACGTGATCGAGGTCGAGGGCTTCGCGGGCACCGCGACGCGCATGTTCCTCTCGACGATGTTGCTCATGGGCCGAGGCCGAGCCTCGGATCAGAAGGTGTTCGCGAAGGCCCCGGAGGCCTGCACGTGGCTCGCGAACGTGCTCTCCCGCGCGCAGAACCCGTGGTCGGCCGCCGAGCTCGAGCGCGTGTATGCCGAGCTGAGAGCGATCGCACCGCGCTGATCGGGCCTCTCTCTCGCGGGCGAGGACGCCCCGCGGTATGGCCATCAAGAAGAGCCCCGATCGTCCGATCGAGGAGTCAGCCGAGCGTCCTCATGGCTCCAGGTTCCGTCCGTCATCGCGATGAAGTGCTCGTGATCGTCACGTGGCGAAACCTCTTGGGATTCGCGTGGCACGACGCGCCGCGCCCTGGGGATCTGGCGCGCGTCCACCGGATCGCCGAGGAGCTCCACCGACGTCACGGTCGCTGCGGTCTGATCGATCTCGTGCTCGCGGGCTCGCCCGCGTTCGGGGAGCAGGTGCGCCTCGAGGGCGCACGGTTCGTCGATGCAGCGGCGGGGTGGAGCGCGACCGCGCACGTGATCGAGCTCGGAGGGCTCGCGGGCTCGGTGGTCCGCACGTTCCTCTCGACCATCGTGCTCCTCGGGCGTGGAAAGACCGCCGAGCATCGCGTGTTCGCCGGCGGACAGGAGGCAGCGCGGTGGCTCGCGCAGTCCCTCGGCGGGCCGGAGCCCGCGCGGACTGCGCAGGAGATCGAAGCTGCGTACCGCGAGCTCCGTGAGCTGCCTCCGGTGTCCGCGTCGCTCGCGCCGCCACGAAGCCCCTGATCGACTACTTCCGAATCTTCGCGCCGCGCGAAGATTCTCGGAAGTAGTAGATCAGATCAGAGCGAGCGCAGGAAGGTCTCGAGATCGTCGAGCTCGATCGCGCTCAGGGTGCTCGTGACGCCGTGTCGGTCGCCTGCATTGCGCGTGGTGAGCACCTCGCGCAGCGTCACCGCCGAGCCGTCGTGGAGATACGGCGCGGTGCGCCAGAGGCCACGCAGCGTAGGGGTGTCGAGGCCCGCGAGCGTCCCGCCGAGGCGCATGCCGCTCGTCGGTCGGAGCGTGCCCACGTCGTGCAGGAGCGGCATGCCCGGCGCGAGGAACGCGCTGTCGGTGTAGGCCTCGCCCGAGTGGCACGTGGCACAGCCCACGTCCGCGCGGCGGAACAGGGCCTCTCCGCGCGCGCGGCTCGCCTCCCAGCTCGCGTCGCCCGTGCGCACGAACGGCGAGGCACCGAAGTCGTCGAGGCTCGACACATACGCCGCGAGCTGATCGAGCTCACGCGAGAGGCCCGCCTTGGGCGCGCCCAGCGAGGCCATGTGCGCGGTCCACTGCGCGTCGCTCAAGAATCCGCTGCCGCCCTGACCGTTGCGGATGTCGCCCTCGAAGTCCTGCACCTCGTCGAAGTTCGCGCTCCAGTGCATGGGCCCCTGCGCGGTGCCCGCGTGGCCCGCGAGGCTGATCGTGTTGCGGAAACCCTCGCCTCGCTGCGTGAAGTCCCAGACGAGGTTGTCGCCCTCGCCGTCGAGGTGGCAGCTCGCGCAGCTCAGGTAGTCCGTGCGGCTCATGCGCGGATCGCGCGCGCGATAGAAGAGGATCTCGCCCGCGAGCACGTCGGGATCGAGCGGCTCTCCCATCGCGGTGGGCACCTCGGCCAGGAGCGCCGGGATCGGCATCACCGAGACGTCGTACATGCGCACGCTGCGGCCGAGGAAGTCCTCGACGAAGAGGAAGCGGCCGTCGGGCGAGAGCGCGAGGCCCTCGGGGATCGTGCCCGCGTCGCTGATCGAGCCGACCATGTCGTACGAGAACGGATCGTTCGCGATCACCGCCTCCGCGCCGCGGATCGCGGTGTACGTGCGCCCGCCCTCGGGCGAGTAGACGACGGCGCTGGCCGCGTCGAGATCGTCGAACGGATACCGCGCCACCTCGAAGGCCGGCTCGCCCACTGCGCCCAGCGCGAGCTCCACGAGGATGCCGCGCGCGGTGGTCTGGGTCGTGAGCGGCATGCCCGTGCGGGCGAGGCCCGCGACGATGTTCGCCTTGAGCGCGGGGATCAGCGCGTGCGCGCCATCGGGCGAGAAGACCACCTGCGAGAGGAAGCTCGGCACACCGTCGTTGTCGGTGTCGCTGTCGATGCCGCGCTGCACCTCGAGCCAGGTCGTTCCCACCACGGTGGGATGCGCGAGATCGCGCAGATCGAGCGTGTACACCGCGGTTCCGTCGCTCGTGCCGCGCCACGCGGTGACGAGCACGTCGCCGTCGGCGTTCCACGCCACGTTGCGCACGTCGGGCCCCACCTCGAGGGTCGTGAGCACGCGCGAGCCCTCCACGTCGATCACCGCGATCGCGCCGAGGTCCTCGAGCGTCACGATCGCGTGCGTGCCGCGCGGATCGAGCGCCACGCCGAACGGACGGCTGCCCATGGGCAGCGCGATCGAGCCCGACACGGTCATGGCGTCGGCGTCGATCGAGAGCACGCGCGCATCGTCCTGGCAGGCCACGAGCACGTGCGCGCCCACGACGCTGAGCGTGCGCGGCCTCTCGCACGCCGCGAGCTCGTCCGACAGCGTGACCATCGCGTCCTCGTGCTGGAGCACGCTCACGGTGCCGTGATCCGGGTTCACCACCCACACGCGCGATCGCGCGTCGTCGTAGGCGATCGTGGCACTGCTCGTGGGTCTCGGATCGCTCGGCCGCGGCACCACGAGGATCGTGCGCGTGGCCTCCGCGCGCATGCCGGCGTCCTCGGCGATCGCGCCCACGAGGATCGATCCGGGGAGCGTGTACGTGTGACAGACGTGGGCCGGCGCGGCGTCGGTGCGCTCCCCATCGCCCCATACGATCGACACGGTCGCGCTCGCGGGCGCGGCGATCACGTCCACACACGTCTCCTCGTCGAGGTAGCCGATCGACGGCGCCACGATCGACACGGAGAGCCCCGCGAACGCGTCGAGCCCCGCGTCGATCGACATCGCTGCGTCGTCCGCGCTCGCGTCGCGCTGCGCGGCGTCGTCGCTCGCGGGCGAAGGGCCGCAGCCGATCGCCGCCACGCAGGCGAGGACGCTCGTTCGTGCGAGGAGACGCGTGCCGACACGCGGGCGCGGGCTCACGAGCGTCCTCACGGGCACCCCACGGTCGTGAACGTCGCGCGGAACGCGGTGTCGATCGCCGTGCCGCCCGCGTCGAGGATGCCGCCTCGGGGCACGACGATCTCGTAGGTCGTCCCGGGCTCGAGCGGATCGGTGGGTACGAAGTTGAGCGCCCCCTCCTGGCCCGAGTACGTGCCTGCCAGCGGCGCGGCCGTGCCCACCTCGCGCACGTAGAACGAGCCGGTGTGCACGCTCGCGAGATCGACGAAGTCCGTGAAGGTGAGGCCGATCCGCGAGAGGAGGCCCACGTTGGTCTCGCCGTCGCGCGGCACCACCATGTTCACCTCCGGCGGCACCGCGTCGGGTGTGAGCGCCTGCGGCATGGCCGCGGTGGCCTGCCCGTCGATCGCGTCGTCGTCGACCGCCACGTACGCGACGTTGCCAATCGGCGTGAGGAAGTCGCAGTCGCCGGGGATGTCGTAGCGCCGCACCTCCACCGGCTCGGTGCCGGAGAGGTCGAGCTCGCTCGCGTACGCGCTCTCGCCCACGAACGCGCGATCGTCACGGAAGAACACGTAGCCGCCGCTGCCGCGATCCGGCGCGGTCCACGCCATCTGGAGCGTGGGCGCGGTGAAGTCGGTGATGTCGTAGGAGATGAAGCCGCCCCCGAGATCCTTGCGCGCATAGCCCACGCGGTTGCCGTTCACGTGACCGAGGTACGCGAGCCGCGCGAGCGGTCGACCCCGTCGATCGGTCATGCCGTCGGTGATCGTCCACGTCCCTCCGGGGATCGCGCGGGGCACGATGGGATCGGCGATGTCGTAGAGCGTCGTGCGTCCTCCTTCGGTCGCGATCACCACGAGGAGGTTGCCGATCGCGTGCACACCGCCTGCGCGCAGGCGCGGCTCGGGCACCCACTGCGTGAGCAGGCGAGGCGCGTGCGGATCGCTCGCATCCACCACGAACACGCCGTTGTCTGCGGCCGCGACGTACACGTACGGCGCCTGCCAGAACACCGTCATCACCACGTGCATGTACGCGTCGGGGACGCTCGTGACGCCCGGCAGCGGCAGATCGCTGATGCGCTCGGGCGCCGTGGGATCGGTGAGATCCCAGAACATGATCCCGTCGAGCGAATTCGTGACGAGGTAGCGGCGACCGTCGATCACGGTCTCACCGGTCGCGTGCGTCTCGCGCATCATCGGCTCGAGGGTCTGGCCCACGAGCACGGGCGCGCACGGATCGGCCGCGTCCCACACGGACACGCCACCGCCGCCGTCCTGGTGCGCCCACGCCATCACGAGGCGCCCCTCGCTCACGAACACACCGTTGTGGTGATCGCGATCGGTCGGCCCTCCGTCGAGGTAGCCGCCGGGGCACGCGAGACCGAGCTCGGCCTCCGTGAACGTGCGCTGCGCGGCGCGATGCGTGATCGGCGTGGGATATGCCGTCGGCGCGGGCGGCCCGTCCGTGCCCGTGTCGTGCGCGCCGCGACCTGCGTCGAGGCCGCAGCCGTTCGACGCGAAGCCACCATCG
Organism: Sandaracinaceae bacterium; assembly: GCA_019694315.1. Lineage (GTDB taxonomy): Bacteria > Myxococcota_A > Polyangia > Polyangiales > Sandaracinaceae > JAFLCL01. The sequence goes on along the minus strand of JAIBCE010000084.1, from coordinate 13,751 downwards.
CGCGGATCGGGCGCGTCCGGAGTGGACGGCACGAAGGCGTCGTCGCCGAGGCTCGCGGCGTCCCGTCCCGTGTCGAGCGACTCGGGAGCGTCGAGGCCCGCGTCGTCGCTCACCAGCTCGGAGGGGCAGCCGGTGAGCGAGAGCGTGCTCGTCGCGAGGAGGACGGTACCAAGGGAGCAGAGATCGGGTCCGCGCATGCGCGGATGATATCGACTTCGGCCCTGCGCTCACTTCTCGTCGAGCGACGCCTGGAGCTCCCCGAGCAAGGCCTTGGCCTTGGCGCTCAGCTCCGTCGGGACCTCGATCTGGATCTGACAGTGCAGATCGCCTCGCCCGCGACCATCGAGCCGGCTCACGCCGTGGCCGGGCACCGTGAGGATCGAGCCCGCCTGCGTTCCGGGCTCGATCGTGAGCTTCGCAGGCTTGTCGTCGAGCGTCGGCACGTCGACCTCGCCGCCCAAGCAGCACTTGGTGAAGGGCACGTGGAGCTCGTGCACGAGGTCGTTGCCGTCGCGCTGGAAGCGCTCGTCGGGCTCGATCTGCACGGTGACGAAGAGGTTGCCCGACGGCCCGCCCATGCGGCCCGGCTGACCTTGTCCCGTGAGGCGCAGGCTCTGACCGTCGTCGATGCCCGCGGGGATGTTCACCTTCACCGTGCGCTCGATGTCCACGTCGCCCGAGCCGCGGCACTTGCCGCACAGGGTCTTGGCCGTGCGGCCCTGGCCTCGGCACGCGGGGCAGGTCGAGCTCATGAAGAACGCGCCGCGCTGGATGCCGACCTGACCTTGGCCCTTGCACGTGGGGCACGTGTCGAACGCGCCGCCCTCCGCACCCGAGCCCTTGCAGGCCTCGCACGGCGCAGGGAACTGGAGCTTCACTTCCTTCTGCGTGCCGAAGGCGGCGTCCTTGAGCGAGAGGCGCGTGCCCACGCGCAGGTCCGCGCCGCGCATCGGACCGTCGCGTCGTCGCGCGCCCCCGAAGCCGCCGCCGAAGATGTCGCCGAAGATGTCGCCGAAGCTCCCGAAGATGTCCTCAACGGAGCGGAAGCCCGGGTGGTAGCCGCCCGAGCTCAGGCCGCTGTGGCCGAAGCGGTCGTAGACCTGCCGCTTCTGCGGATCCTTGAGCACCTCGAAGGCCTCGCTGGCCTCCTTGAAGCGCTCCTCCGCGGTCGCGTCGCCCGGGTTCTTGTCGGGGTGCAGCTGGACCGCGAGCTTCTTGTAGGCCTTCTTGATGTCGGCCTCGCCCGCGTCCTTCGCGACGCCGAGCACCTCGTAGTAGTCGCGCTTGTCGGCCATGAAGGGCCGGCACGATAAACCTCGCGTTCGCGCGGTCAAGCGAGGCCCTCTACCGCCGAGGAGATCGCACGCCCCGGGGCCCGGCGCCGGCACACGCCCATTGATTCCCTTTTCCTGGGACTGCTAGCGTGCGCGTCCTGTGTCCGTACCGGTCGTTCTCCTCGGACCGCAGCGATTCGACCCGACCCTCGGCGAGGCCGTGCGCGAGCTGGGGATCGACGGTCCCATCGCCACGATCACCGCCGGCTGGCAAGAGCGCGAGCCCGAAGACGGCGAGCTGCACGAGCACCTCGGCAAGCGCACGGTGAACCTCAAGCTGTACGCGCGCACCGACGACGTGTGGAAGCGCGACCCCGAGCTGCGCACCGCGCACCGGACGCGCCAGGATCGACTGCGTCACAAGCAGGACTTCTATCGCGTGCGTCTCGAGCACGAGCTCGAGGCCGCCTTCGTGATCCAGACGCGCACCGCGCCGCACGAGATCCTCGACGAGGAGCACGACTTCTCGATCCGCGCCCTGCAGGAGCTCGACGAGGCGCATCTCCGGCAGTGTCGCGCGGAGAAGGAGCGCTTCGACGCGCGGTGGAAGCCGACCACGCGCGAGGCGATCGCGCGCCATCGCGACGAGCTCCGCCAGATCCTCGCGCGCTGCGCGGCCGTCGCGATCGCGGGCGGTCACGTGGCCACGCTGCTCAACCGCCTCGAGCTCTTCGGCATGGACGAGCTGCTCGCGGGAAAGCCCCTCTTCGCATGGTCCGCGGGAGCGATGGCGATCTCGGAGCGCGTCGTGCTCTTCCACGACACACCGCCCCAGGGACCGGGCGCCGCCGAGGTGCTCGATCGCGGCCTCGGCCTCGTGCCGCACGTCGTGCCGCTGCCGCACCCGGATCAGCGCCTGCGCCTCGACGACAAGGAGCGCGTGGGCCTCTTCTCGCGTCGCTTCGCGCCCGCGCTCGCGCTCGCGTTCCGCAACCGCACGCGCGTCACGTGGGACGGCAACGCCTTCGTGAACGCCCACGGTGTCGAGCGCCTCGCGCCCGACGGTGGCCTCGAGCGTCACGCGCGCTGGAGCGTCGAGGGACGCGGACAGGGCGAGTCCCTCGTGCTCGCGCCAGGCGTGGGCGCGCCGTCCGAGAGCGCACGCAGCTCGCTGGTCGACATGACAGGCCTCGTGCCCGGCAGCAGTGGAGAAGGAGCCGGAGGATGAAGAAGCGACCGAGCGCGCGGCCGTCGGGCCGCTCTCGTTCCTCGGCCGGAGGGCTCTCCTCGCCCGAGCGCGCGCTGACGGCGAGCGAAGAGATCGACCTCTTCCATGGCCGGCTCGCCATCAAGGAGCTCGAGGAGAACAAGCCGAGCTGGGACGCGGTGAATCGCTTCCTCGCGTCGCACTCGTTCCCGCTCGTCGAGGGCCCGAGCGTCACGTTCGTCTGGCGCGGCGAAGCCGAGGCGGTGAACCTCCGCCACTGGGTCTACGGTCTCGAGTCGTCGCAGGCCCTGACGCGGATCGGCGGCACCGATCTCTGGTACCTCGTGGTCGAGATCCCGGAGCGCTCGCGCGTCGAGTACAAGCTCGAGATCCACCAGAACGGCGGCTCGCGCTGGATCGAGGATCCCCTCAATCCCAACCGCGCGCGCGACCCGTTCGGCGCGAACTCGGTCGTGCACGGCCTCGGCTACGAGATCCCGTCCTGGAGCAAGCACGACCCGCTCTCGCGCCCTGGCCACCTCGAGCCCTTCGGCTTCGAGAGCAAGGCCCTCGGCGGGCAGCGTCGGTGTCTTCTCTACCTCCCCGCCCGCTTTCGTCGCTCCCGCCAGTACCCGCTGCTCGTGGTGCACGACGGCAGCGACTACCTCAACTACGCGAGCATGAAGACCGTGCTCGACAACCTCATCCACCGCCTCGAGATCCCCGACTGCGTGGTGGTCTTCACGGACTCGCCCGATCGCCTGCGCGAGTACGCCAACGACGCCAATCACGCGAAGTTCCTCACCGAGGAGCTCGTGCCCGATCTCGAGCGACGCCTGCCGCTCATCGGCAGGCCCCACGCGCGCGCCCTCCTCGGCGCGAGCTTCGGCGGCGTCGCCTCGCTCTCCACGGCCTTCCGCTATCCGGGCTTCTGGGGACGGCTCCTGCTCCAGAGCGGGAGCTTCGCGTTCACCGACATCGGCAAGCACAACCGCCGCGGCCCGCTCTTCGATCGTGTGGTGGAGTTCGTGAACGCCTTTCGGCGACACCCGAACGCGCTCAGCGAGAAGGTGTTCGTGAGCTGCGGTGTCTACGAGTCCCTGATCTACGAGAACCGCTCGCTCGTGCCGCTGCTCCAGTCCACCGGCATGCAGGTGAAGTTCGTGGAGTCGCGCGACGGACACAACTGGGAGAACTGGAGAGATCGGCTCCGCGAGGGCATGAGCTGGTTGTTCCCCGGTCCGCTGATGATGATCTACGAGTAGCCCCGATGACCCGGAAGCAGCCAATCCCTGGTTGCTGCTCACGTCCCTCCGACGTGCTCAAGAAGGTAGTCCGATGAACGACATCCATCGCAAGATCGGCCTCTCGCTCGGCGCCGACATCTGCTGGCCCGCTTGCTACGAGCACATCATGCGGCGACTGGATCTGAAGATCCCGACGCCCGAGGGCACGCTCCGCTTCGACGTGGAGCGCGTCACGATCGAGCCGTTCGATCTGCGTCAGCCCGTGAAGTACGACGTCGTGATCGACCGACTCACTCACTGGTATCACACCAGTCGAGAGTGGATCAAAAAGGGCGTCGTGATGAACGACCTCTACGTGTTCAACAACCCGTGGAGCGTGCAGGCAAACGAGAAGCACACCAGCTATGCGGCCATGATGGCGCTCGGGATGCCCATCCCCGAGACCTGGATGGTGCCGCCCAAGGGCTACTCGCCCAATCCCGATCTCAAGCCCACGCTCTCGCGCTACGCGAAGCTCTTCGACCTCGGCAAGATCGGCAAGGAGATCGGCTATCCGCTCTTCGTGAAGCCCTATGACGGCGGCGGCTGGCGCGCGGTCACCAAGTGTGACGACGAGGCGGCGCTCAAGCGCGCCTACGAAGAGAGCGGCACCATGGTCATGCACCTCCAGGCGGGGGTGAACGGCTTCGACCGCTTCGTGCGCTGCATCGGCTTCGGTCCTCAGACCTACACGGTGCTCTACGACCCTGCGGCGCCTCTGCACGACCGCTACACGCGAGACAAGAACTTCATCTCGAAGGCCGAAGAGGAGCACCTCCGCAAGATCACCCTCACGATCAACGCGTTCTTCGGGTGGGAGTTCAACAGCTGCGAGTCGCTGCGCCGCGGCGGCACCTGGTATCCCATCGACTTCGCCAATCCGTGCCCCGACTCGCAGGTCACCTCGCTCCACTACCACTTCCCCTGGCTGGTGAAGTCGTACATCCGCTGGAGCACCTTCGTGGCCGCCACGAAGAAGAAGATGCGCAAGACGCTCGACTGGGAGCCCTTCTACGCGGTCGCCGCGCTCGATCTCCCCTTCGAGGAGAAGCTCGATCGCTACGCGAAGATCGCCGACGAGCGCTTCGAGACGGAGCGCTTCGAGGAGTGGACGGCCAAGAACCTGGCGCACCTCGACGAGGTGGCCTGGGAGTTCTTCGGCACGAACGAGTGCAAGGACGCGGTGCGCCTGAAGACGGCCGCGCTCTTCCCGGCCCACGAGGTCGAGCAATTCACCGAGGTCTTCTTCAACCGCGTCCAGCAGTGGCGCGGTGACCACCGACCCGGCGCGAAGTGAGCCATGCGCGCCCTCGTCGCGGCCTTGAGCGTCGCCATCGGGGGCTGCGTGGCGGAGGCGCCGGTCGAGGGCGGCTGCGGCGAGCCGCTGATCAGCGGAGTCAGCCAGTGCTCGCCCTGTGAGCCGTGGTGTTTCCGGATCTCGGACTGGCCGATCTGTGATCCTGACGGTGCGTGCGACCTCTGCGACCGTGAGCGCCACGATGCGCAGCTCGCCGCGGGCGAGGAGGCGCCGTGCGTCATCAATGCCGATGCGCTCGAGTACGATCCGATCCATGGCGGCGCTTGCTTGGCCGAGACGGCGCCTGGCCAGTACGCGTCGAGCGGTCGGTACCTGCGAAGCGTCGACTCGTCGTTGGGCTGCGATCTGGTGTCCGAGACGCCCTCCTGGAACATCTCCTGGTCCCTCGATCTGCCCCCGGGGACCCACGCCGAGCTCGACGTGCGACTGGCCACCTCGTGGGGGATGGAGCCGTGGACTCGCTTCGCGATCCCCGCCGAGGGTGCGCTCCCGAGTCCCGAGCTCAGGTGGCCAGGGGAGCTGGTTCCGCGCATCGGCAACCCCTACCTCGATCTCGTCTTCTGGCTCTATCCCTCTCCTGATCACGCGAGCTCGCCCACCCTTCGACACGTCGAGGTCGAGTTCTACTGTTCCGCCCAGTGATGGCCGGACGACCCACGGCCACGGCGATGCCGTGTGGCGCCGGTCGCGGAGAAAACGCATCCCCAGCGCGTAGGATGGCCGATACTCTCGCCTCGGAGGAAAGCCCATGATCCACAACGTTCGTCACGCGGTCCCCGCCCTCTTCGTCTCGCTCGCGGCCCTCGCAGGCTGTGGTGGCGGCGCTGTCGTCGTGGAGACCACGCCTGTCCAGGAGACGGCCGCCTCTCCGCTGCTCGTCGGCGGTCAGGTGTCCAACTACGGCCAGACCAACCTCGACACCGGCTTTCTCCCCGATCCTCATCAGGTCTCGGTGGTCTCCGGCGCCTCGGACGCGACGGGCAACGTCGTCGACATCAGCTCGCTCGCGCTCGCCCCGCAGAACTCGGGCAGCTGCCGCGGCTACACCACGGCCCAGCCGGACTACATCGTCCACGTGGGCAGCCCCGGTCAGCTCCTTCGCTTCTTCGTGAGCGCCCCTGGCGACACGACGCTCATCATCAACGACGGCGCGGGCAACTGGTGGTGCTCCGACGACGACGGCGGCAACCTGAACCCGCTCATCGACATCGCCAATCCGCCCGCGGGCCAGTACGACATCTGGGTCGGCAGCTACCAGGCCGGCGCGAACATCCAGTCCGTCCTCAGCGTCTCGGAGCTCACGAGCTCCACGCCCTGACTCGAACGCCCTGACCCTCGATGCGCCCTGGCGGCGAGCACCGACCCTCGTGTCGGTCTCGCCGCCTTCGCCTTCGGGCTTGCTCGTGTCGCTCAGGGCGCATGCGTCGACTTGGGGTCGCGTACCCGCGCGTGCGATGCTCCGGGCGCATGTCCGACGAGAACACGCTGCGTGCACGCATTGCCGAGCTCGAGGCCCACGTCGCGCTCCTCGAGGAGCGCTGGAGGCTGAACGACGAGGTCGATGGCCTCGCGGAGATCGCGCTCCGCGATCGCCTGCCGCTCGATCACGCGCTCCGCACGCTCATGCCGGCGCTGGCGCGCGCCACGGCGGGGCGTCTCGTCTTCGTGCGCACGTACGACGAGACGCTCTCGCTGCACGACTACGTGCACGCCGAGGACGAGGACGCGTCGCTTCCCTTCGACGCCGAGTCGATCGTGCACGACGTGGGTGCGAGCGAGGACGACTACGTGCATCGCATGGTCGGGCCGAGCACGCTCGTCGCGCAGCGCATCGACGTGGCGGGCGAGCACTTCGGCACTGCCGCGGTGCTCGTGCCCGAGACGCTCGATCGGCACGCGATCGACCGCGTCGCGCAGCTCCTCGACACCTGGTGCGAGGAGATCGACAACCACCTCGCGGCGATCGCCGATGCCCGGAAGAAGGCCATCCTCACGCGCGAGATCAGCGACGCGCTCAAGGATCCCGTGCTCGATCGCGGCATCGATCAGGCGATCGGCGTCTTGCGCGAGAATGTGCCCTTCGAGGTGCTGCTCCTCGTGTTCCGCCACGAGGACGAAGGCCTCGGCGACACGCTGCGCTTCAAGCTCATCCGCGCGCCGCACGCCGAGGGCGGCGAGGTCGCGGTGGATCACGCGGCGGACGACGAGGTGCTGAAGGCGCGCGCGTACCGCATCATGGACGGCGACGACACGGACCTGCGCGAGCTGCTCGGCGTCCAGCGCTACCGCGAGGAGCTGCTGATCACCGGCGCCCGCAGCACCAAGGTGGTGGGACGTCTGCTCGTGGCCTCGCGCCGAGGCGAGTTCAACACCTTCGACCGCGATCTCCTCGAGCGCTTCGCCGACTCGCTCCGGCAGCGGATCGTGGACTTCAACCGCGAGTGGAAGAACCTCAAGACGACCTTCTCGAGGCCCGTGGTCGACAAGCTGCTCGCGGTGGAGGGCTACCAGAGGAAGCTGCTCACGCCGCGCGAGAAGATGTGCGCGGTGATGTTCGCGGACATCAGCGGCTTCACGCGCCTCTCCGAGCAGATCCTCGTGCGACCCGAGAAGATCGGGCGATTCATCGATCTGTGGAGCGAGCAGGCGGTCGATGCGGTGTGGGACACGGGCGGCGTGTTCGACAAGATGGTGGGCGACTGCGTGATCGCGATCTGGGGCCCGCCCTTCTTCGACGTCTCCCCTAAGGACGCGTGTCTCGCGGCGACCGAGGCGGCGATGCGTGTTCGCGAGCACACGCGCGCCCTGGTCGGACACTCCGACTTCCCCGAGCTCGCGCAGATGCCGGGCCTCGACGTCGCCATCGGCCTTCACTTTTGTCCTCTCTTCGTGGGCACCTTCGGGCCCGACCAGGACTACACGGGGTTCTCCGCCGGCATGAACAACACGGCGCGCCTCCAGGGCCAGGCCAAAGGGGGCGAGATCCTCTGCATGGACGCCTTCGTCGACGTGCTCGGCCTCTCCGATCGCTTCGGCGAGGAGCGCCAGGCCGCGGTGAAGAACGTCGCGGAGCCCCTGAGATTCAGGGCTTGGAAGGGCTGACCGGGACCATCTCGTCCCAGCCGTAGCGCTTGAGGTAGTTCGTCCAGACTCCCTCGCACACGCGGTCGTACCTGCAGCGCGCGCACTCTGCGCGTTTGGTGCGGAGGGCCTTGTCGAGACCGTCACGCCCGACCTCCACGAGCGCGCCGAGCTCGTGGGCGCCCTCTCGGGGGGCGAGCTTCTCGTCGTGTGTGCCGTTGCCCTTCTCTTCGTAGTGGAGATAGGCCTCCACGTAGCCGCGGTTCTCGTCGGGCACGGCCTCGGTGGTGCAGAGCGGGATGTCGACGAGGAAGGCCATCGGGCGCGTCTCGGTCTTCTTCGCCTCGAGCACCAGCGCGGCGAAGGTGCGCGCGATGTCGGTGTACGTGGGGAAGATGTGCTCGAAGTGCGTGTCGGCACGGCCGTTGGCCTGCATCACGTTGAACACGACCTGATCGACGCCGAGCCCGCGGAGGAAGCGATAGATCTCGAGGAGGTCAGGCAGGTTCCGCTTGGTGACGACGGTGCTCGTGTGGAGCTCGACGCCATGCGGCTTGAAGCGGGCCGCGGTGCGGAGGCCCGCGACGGTCTGCGCGAAGCTCTCGGGCGTGCGGGTGAGGCCCTCGTGGAGCTTGCCTGTGTGGCCGTGGATCGACACGTACACGCGACGGAGGCCCGCCGCGACGAGCAGCTTCGTGTACGGCTCGTGGCCGAGCGCGCGCCCGTTCGTCATCACGCTGATGCGCTTGGCGCCCTCGTCCTTCGCGAGCTTCACCCAGTAGGGGAAGCGCTTGTTCGTCGTGGGCTCGCCGGACGTGAAGCAGATCTCCTCGGCGCTCGGGTGCGCGCGCACGATGGCGCGCACGGTGTCGTCGGTCGTGGCGGAGTTCGTGACGTAGCGACCGTCGCGATCCTCCTCCATGCAGAAGACGCAGTTGTTGTTGCAGATCGCGCCCGTGAGGATGTGGACGCGACCGCCGCCGGCCTTGGCGCGGTCGGCCTCGATGCGCGCCTCGATCGCGGGCTCGCTCCGCGCGAGCACCGGCAGCGATCGCTTGGGCTCGCGCGGCGTCATCGCGTCGCGACCGCGCTCACCAGCTGCCGTGGCTGCCGTGCGATCCGTGGCTGCCGTGCGATCCGTGGCTGCCGTGCGATCCGTGGCTGCCGTGCGATCCGTGGCTGCCGTGCGATCCGTGGCTGCAGTGCTGCGCGTTCACGATGTCGGGGCTCTCGGAGCCCTGGCCGTGCGCGCTCGGATCGTCCGCGTTCTGACGCGAGCGCTCGCTGATGGCGCGCTGCTCTGCCGAGAGCAGATCGGCGGGCGCCTTCTCGAACGTCGGCAGCTCCGCGAGATCGTCGCCAGCTCCGGGGCTCGAGGGATCGCCAGCACTGCCATCGTTCACGGCCATGGCGCTCAGGATACGAGCAAGGCTGCCGCCCTGTCACGCGGGCGTCGGCGCGCGCCCCGGCGGGAGATCGAGCCAGGCCTCGATCTCCGACGGTGAGCGATCGAGCTCGCGGGCCACTCGAGCCACCACGGCCGGGACGAGGCGCCCCGCCTCGCGCACGAGCCCGCCGCGTCCGCGCAGCCCGACGCGAAGCCAGCGGTGGTAGCGATCCACCGCGATCATCCACGGCGCGAGCGTCGTGTCGCCCTCCACCGCCGCCAGCTCCGCGAGGCGCGCGACGATCGTCTCGCGGGGCAGCCGATCGAGCTCGCCGAGCGCGCCCGGCGCGAGTTCGGCGAGGTCGCGCAGTCGCTCGCGCAGCGCGGGCGGATCGTCGCCCGCGGACTGCGCGTCGCGGAGCGCGAGGAGCTCCGTGTACTTGCGCGTGAGCCGCGAGACGAGCGCGGCCGCGCGCGTTCCTCTCGAAACGGGCGCGGCCGCTGGGGCTCGTTCTGTCACGGTGTGTCGCGCGAAGGCGCGCGCCCCAGAGGGCTAGAACTTGTAGGTGAGACCGAGGCGCGGATAGATGCGGATGTCCGTCGCCTGGCCGATGATGTCGGAGTAGACGCGGCGGTGATCGGCGCTCTGCGCGAGCACGCCCTCGAAGATGCCCCACACGCCCCAGTTGCGATCGATGTTGAACTCGATCGAGCCGCCGAGGCGCAGGCGCGCCATGTCCTGACGACCGCAGTTGATGCCGATCATCGGGCCGCCGGTCATGCCGGCCGTGTGGCAGATGCGATCGGCGCTCGGGCCGAAGTCCGCGAAGGCCGACGAGTCGCGCGCATGGCCTGCGTACTGATCGGTGGAGAGGTCCATGCCGAGCCAGAGCGTGACCGTGGCGAGGGGCTCGAGGATGAGGCTCACGTTCGCGTCGAGGCTGAGGAAGAACGTGTTCACGCCCGACGTGAACGACGGATCGGCCATGTTGGTGGTGGGATCGAGATCCTGGTTGGCGCACTGACGCGAGCCCGCCGGCGCCATCGCGTCGACGGGGTTGCAGACGCCTGCGGGCAGCGTGGTGCCGTAGTGCGGAGCGCGCACGGTGGTGTCGGGGCCGATGCCGCCGCCGAAACGGAGCTGCGCGCCCGCGGCGAGCTGGCGGATGTCGCCGAGCTGCGTGCCGAAGCGGACGCGACCCTCGAACTCCGTGAGACGACCGAAGGTGCGCACCGCGAAGCCCGCGTCGATGAGCTCGTGCACGCCGATGCCGAGGCGCAGCTCGAGGAAGTAGGGCCAGCCGATCGACGCGTCGATCATCGGGTGGTTGATCGGCGTCGGCAGCGCGGAGTGCGTCGTGGAGGCGGCGGCGGCGACGTCGCTCGAGTCGACGAGCGTGACCTCCATCTGCACGTCGCCCTCGCCGAGCTGCACGTTCACCTGCTGCTCGAAGGCCTGATAGCCCTCTGCGCGCACCGAGATGATGTGGCTGCCGATGCCGATGTTGCCGTCGTAGGGCACGGGGCCCACGTCGGCGTCGTCCACGAAGAGGCGGCCCTGGACGCCGGGGCGGAGCGAGTGCGTGATCGCCACGCGAAGGCCCACCTGCTGCGCCTCGAGCGTGATGTCGCGGCTGCAGTCCTGCGAGCCGTTGGTGTTGTTGCAGGTGAAGCTCTGCTCGCGGTAGCCGTCGGCCGTCACGCGGATCGCGTGGCTGCCGCCGGCGGGATCGCGCGCCACGTAGGGCGTGCTGAATTCGTGGTCATCCACGAACACCCGCGCACCAGGGACGTTGACGCGGATCGAGATCGGACCGGGCGGCGCTTGGATGCCCGTGAGCGCCACATCGACCGTCGTGGTCTGCCCCGCCGTGACCGTGACCTCGCGGCGGAACGGCTCGAAGCCTTCGAGCAGCACCTGCACCACGTAGCTGCCCGGCGGCAGGCCCTCGCGCGAGTACGTGCCCGGCGGGAGGTTCGTGCCGTTGATGCGCACGAGCGCGCCCGACTGATCGACGAGCACCGCGATCGTGCCGGTGGTCGCGGCCTGCACGGTGGGACGCACGTGGGCCCGCACCTCGGCGCGACGGCCAGCCTCGACGACGATCGTCTGCGAGAAGGGCTGACCCTCCGAGGGGCGCACCTCGATCGTGTGATTGCCTGCGGGCACGTCGTCGATCACCGCGGTGGTCACGAGGCCCGTGGGGCGTCCATCGAGGAAGATCGGCGCGCCCTCGATGTCGGCCGCGACCAGGATCGATCCGGTCGTGGGCGCCGCGCGCTCGAGGATGATCGGCACGCGCACGACCTCGCCGCCCTGCACCTCGACCCACTGCTCGAAGGCGTTGAAGCCATCGCGCATCGCGCGGATCTGGTGGCGGCCCGGCGGGAGGTTGTCGACGCGCAGGGGCACCATCTGGAGGATGCCGCCGGCGACGGGCTGACCATCGACCGTGACCGTGGCGCCGCGTGCGCCCTCGTTCGCGGCCGAGACCTCGACCGAGCCGAGCGCGCGGAGCACCGCGCGGAAGGTCTCGCGACGTCGCGCGACGGTGACGACGAGGCGCGCCTCTTCGTAGTTCGCGAGGCGGAAGATCAGCGTGTGAGAGCCCGAGGCGATGCGGGCCGCGGTGATCGGCGTGACGCCGACGGGCGTCGTGTCGGGCGAGTCCACGTACACGGTGGCGCCCGGGGGCACCGACTCGATGTTCACGGGGATCGTGACGACACGCTGGGCGTGCGCGTCGCTCGTGAAGAGCGAGAGGCCGAGGGCGAGACCGAGGGCCGCACACGCGGTGAGGACCGCGAACGGATGGGTGCGCATGGTGCTCGATACCCTACACGCGCCCCGCGGGACAAGCGATCCCGACCTGCGGCGCTTGGTCGTTCCGCCGAGGCGCGTAAGATCCACTCATGGTGAGCGCCAACGAGGACTCGCTCCCCCGAGGGCTGCGCGAGCGCCTCGCCGCGCTCGTGCCGGGCGGGCGCGTGGTGTCGGTCCGCGTGCTCGGGACCGGTGACGAAGAGAGCGCGGGCGAGACCCACAAGGCGATCGGCTACGGTCGCCCCATCCGCGTACAGCTCGAGGCGGCCTCCGGTCGGCACGATCTCGTCCTCCACACGGCGAGCCCCAACGCCTTCGGGCACGATCGACGGAGCGATCGCGTCGCGGAGATGCTCCTCGCGTGGGACTCGTTCTCGCGCATCCCGCGGCACGTCGAGGCCGTGGACGTGGGCGTGATCGAGGCGGACGGCTCGCTCGTGTCGCTCGCCTCGAGCGGCGAGGCGTATCTGCTCTCGCGCTGGGCCGACGGCGAGCCGTATGCGGCCGAGCTGCGTCGTGTGGCGCGCGACGGGAAGGCAGAGCCGCGCGACCTCGCGCGCGTGCGGAGCCTGGCCTCGTTGCTCGCGGAGATCCACGCCGCGTCCGACGAACCTACGGAGGCGTATGTTCGTGCGTGGCGCGACCTCGTCGGCTCGGGCGAGGGCATCGCGGGCATCGTCGACGGCTACGGTCCGGAGGCGCGCGGCGGGATCGCGGTGCCCGGCGCGCCGCGCGCGAGGCTCGAGGCGATCGAGCACGCCTGCCTCGCGGCGCGGCATCGCCACGCGCACCGCGTGGAGCGGCTGGTGCGCACGCACGGCGACTTCCACCCGTTCAACCTCCTCGTCGACGGCGACGCGATCGTGCTGCTCGACACGAGCCGAGGCTCGGTGGGTGAGGCGGCCGACGATCTCGCGGCGCTCGCGATCAACTTCCTCTTCTTCGCGCTCGAGCACCGCGCTGGCTGGGCGAGCGGCCTGGGCCTGCTCTGGGACGCGTTCTTCGACGCGTACGCCGAGGCGCGGCCCGATCCGGGGCTCTTCGACGTGATCGCGCCGTTCTTCGCGTGGCGCGGCCTCGTGGTGACGAGCCCCGCGTGGTACCCGGGCATGAGCGGCGAGGATCGCGATCGCATCCTCGGCTTCGTGGAGCGCGCGCTCGCGGCCGCGCGCTTCGAGCCTGCGATGGGCCACGAGGCGATGCGATGAGCGGCCCTACGACGAGCGCGTCGCTGCCCTCGTACGAGCTCGCGCCCGGGCCGATCGTGTGGCTCACGGGGCTGCCGTCGGCGGGCAAGAGCACGCTCGCGCGAGCCGTCGCGGAGCAGCTGCGCGGCCTCGGTCGTCGCGACGTGGTGGTGCTCGACTCCGACGT
>JAIBCE010000477.1 GCA_019694315.1 Sandaracinaceae bacterium | reverse complement strand
CCGGAGTTTTGATCACGGACCGCCGGTCGACGTCGATCGGAAATCGACCGATCGGCGCGAAATCAGCAGGCTCCACTCGGCGTTTTGGGCTCGCAAGCCCCCACTTCTGCACCGCCGTGTAGTCTAGGAGCTCACCACGAGATGGGCTTGGGACCGGGGAGCGAGGGGATCGACGGCCGTCCGTGCATGAGGGACGCGTTGCTACCACATCGTCTCCGCCATGTCGTCGGTCATGTGACGGCGCGTTGCGTCAGCGTCGCTTTCCCGTCGGAAACGCAACGGATTCGCCTCGCGCGTGTACACTGAGGAACCCGAGATGGCTCGCGTCCTGGTCGTGGAGGATTCGGCGGCGATGCGCGCGTTCGTCCGCGCGGCGCTGGAAGACGACACCGACGCCGCCGAGCCCTCGATCGAGGTGGTCGAGGCCTCGAGCGGCTTCGAGGCCCTGCGCCTGCTGCCGCGTGGCCCTTACGACTGCGTGATCACCGACGTGAACATGCCCGACATCAACGGGCTCGAGCTGGTGAACTTCATCCGCAGGAGCGAGCACCACAAGACCACGCCGCTCGTGATCATCAGCACGCAGGCCTCCGAGCGCGACAAGCAGCGCGGCATCGCGCTCGGCGCCGACAGCTACCTCGCCAAGCCCTTCGAGCCCGAGGACCTGCGGCGGCTCGTGCGCGCCCACCTCGACAAGCGCGCGGGCAGGTGAGCGCGTGGTCGACCAGCGCGACGAGTTCATCAGCGAAGCGCAGGAGATCATCGAGGGTCTCGCGCGCGATCTGCTCGCGCTCGACGCCTCGCTCAAGCGCAAGGAGGGCGTCGATCACGAGCTGATCAACGACACCTTCCGCGCGGTCCACACCCTCAAGGGGCTCTCGGGCCTCTTCGGCGTTGCGCGCATGTCGACGCTGTCGCACCACCTCGAGGATCTCCTCGACGAGATGCGCCTCGGGCGCGTCGAGCTCACGCCGCGCGTGCTCGACGTGTTGTTCCGCGCGGTCGAGGTCTACGGCCAGATCCTCGCGGCGCTCCGCGCGGGCGAGCCCGAGCCGGCGCGGGTGGTCGACGATCTGCTCTCCACGCTCGACGACTCCGTCTCGCGGCCCACGGGCGCGGCGGCCAATCCGCTCGCCGAGTACGATCTCGATCCCGGCCTGCTCGCGGTGCTCACCGAGTACGAGGAGCATCGGCTGCGGACCAACCTCCAGCAGGGGGTCGGGCTGTTCGTCATCCGCGTGCGGTTCGATCTCGCGACCATCGACGGCGCGCTCGACAACCTCAAGTCGCGCGCCAAGCCGCACGGGGAGATCCTCACCTACCTCCCGAGCGGCGAGGGCGGCGACGCCGAGTCGATCGATCTCGACGTGCTGCTCGCGAGCCGTCAGAGCCTCGACGTCCTGCGCACCGAGCTCGCGGGGCCCAACGTGCAGATCGAGGCCGTGGCCCGCCGCGGTGGTCCGCACCGCGCGGCGAGCGAGCCTCCCGCGACCACCTTCGGCGGCCAGGCCCCCAGGGTCACCACGCCGCCGGCCGCGCCCGAGGACCTCTTCGCGGTCGCGCCCGGCACCGCACCGCGCGGGCCGATCGGGCCGATCCTCGAGGAGGAGCCGCAGGCCACCGACGCGCCCCGGCAGGGGCTGTCGATCCGCGGCGTCGCGCAGACCGTCCGCGTCGACATCCGCAAGCTCGATCACCTGATGAACATCGTGGCCGAGCTGGCCATCGTGCGCAGCGCGCTCTCGCGCATCACCGATCGCGTGCGCGGCGCGCCCGAGCTGCGCGAGCTCGGCATCGAGCTGCACCGCCTCCACCGCGGCCTCGATCGACACCTCGGCGACCTGCAGAGCGGCATCCTCGAGGTGCGCATGGTCCCGCTCGGGCAGGTCTTCGACAAGCTCGCGCGCGTCGTGCGGCAGATCAGCCGCGAGCACGACAAAGAGGTCAACCTCGTCATCACCGGCGCCGAGACCGAGGTCGACAAGCTGATCGTCGAGGAGCTCTCCGATCCGCTGATGCACATGATCCGCAACGCCATCGATCACGGCATCGAGGGCAAACGCGTGCGCGAGGAGCGCGGCAAGCCCGAGGCGGGCACCATCGCGCTCAACGCCTACCAGAAGGGCAACCACGTCGTCCTCGAGGTGCAGGACGACGGCGCGGGCATCGACGAAGACCGCGTCCTCGCCACGGCGATCAAGCGCGGACTGGTCAGCCCGAGCGAGGTCGAGGCGCTCCTGCAGCGCGACGTCCTCGGCTTCATCTTCATGCCGGGGTTCACCACCAAGGCTGGCGCCGACGAGCTCTCGGGGCGCGGCGTGGGCATGGACGTGGTGAAGACCAACATCTCCAAGCTCGGCGGCGTGATCGACGTCCACAGCGAGCTCGGGATCGGCACCAAGATGACGGTGACGCTGCCCATCACCCTGGCGATCATCAGCGCGCTGGTGGTGGTGATCGCCGGGCGTCGCTACGCGTTGCCGCTCGCCAGCGTGCTCGAGGCGCTGGTCTTCGATCCCTCGTCGGTCCGCACCATCGAGGGCCGCGAGGTGATGACCCTGCGCGGCGCGACGCTCGCTCTCTGCCGGCTCGACGCGTTCTTCGGCCTGCCTCGCCCTCCGTCGGCGACCTCTTCCGCGCGGCGGTTCGTCGTCGTGGTGGGGGTGGGCAACCACCGGCTGGGGTGCGTCGTCGATCAGCTGATCGGCCAGCAGGACATCGTCATCAAGCCGCTCGGCAAGTCGCTCGAGGGGGTCCGCGGCTTCGCCGGCGCGACCGAGCTCGGCGATCAGCACGTCGGGCTGGTGATCGACGCGCCGGCCATCGTCGAGGAGATCCTCGCGGCGGGCGACGCGTCGCGGCTCCTCGGCGCGCGGCGGGGAGGTGAGGCATGAGCAAGGCTCGCGAGGCCAGCGAGGCTCGACGCGCTGCCCTGGCGCGCCGCGCGGTCGAGCGCGGCATCCGCGCGGAGTACCTCGCGTTCCGCATGGCCGACGAGATCTACGCGGTGCCCATCGCGTACGTGAAGGAGATCCTCAAGCTCCCCCCGTTGACCGAGGTGCCGCGCGCGCCGTTCGACGTCATGGGGGTGATCTCGGTGCGCGGTCGCATCGTGACCGTGCGCGATCTTCGACGTCGACTCCGGCTGCCCGAGGCGGCGCCGACGCGGCGCTCGCGCATCCTCCTCGCCGAGCTCGGCCCCGAGCAGGGCGGCACCGGCGAGCGCGTCGGGCTCTTCGTCGACGAGGTCCTTCACGTCTATCGCTTCGCCGACGCCGAGATCGAGAGCGCCGCCAACGTGCTCGGCAGCGAGCTGGCCGAGTACGTCACGGGCATCGGGCGCCAGGAGGGCGAGATGATCCTCCTGGTCGATCTCAAGCCCATCCTCGGCGGCGCCAAGGCGCCCGCTCCCGCCCAGCGCCCGGCGCTCGGCGGCCGCACCGGCGCATGATCTCCCAGTTCTCGATAGGATGATCCTACGGATGGCAACCCGGCCCCTCCCAGATCGCAGCCGACAGGCCCCGGCGGTGCCCGAGCGGAAGCTCGTGCTGTTCGGGGTGGGCACCGTGGTGTACGGCCTGCCCATCGAGCGCGTCCGCGAGGTGGTGAACCCGCTCGAGATCATCCCGCTGCCGCACGCGCCTCCGTCGGTGGTGGGCGTGACCGATCACCGCGGCGAGGTCGTGCCCGTCGTCGATCTCCGCTCGCGGTTCGATCTCCCACCGGTCGACGGCGCCGAGGCGCATCGCCGCCGCAAGTGGATCATGGTCGACGTCGGGGAGCCCGGCGCGCCTCGACCGATCGCCGCCGTGGTCGACGCGGTGCACAGCGTCCACCTCTCGCGCGATCCGCTCCGTCCGGCGCCGCCCCTCGGCGCAGGGGAGGACACGCGCG
Organism: Sandaracinaceae bacterium; assembly: GCA_019694315.1. GTDB lineage: Bacteria > Myxococcota_A > Polyangia > Polyangiales > Sandaracinaceae > JAFLCL01. Next base: position 1,073 of record JAIBCE010000477.1, on the reverse strand, counting down.
GCATCGTCGGCGTGCTCGGCACGTCCAAGGACGCGAGCGGCGAGGGGGGCCTGATCTTCGTGTTGGATCTCGGGCGACTGCGCGCGCTGGTCGAGCCGCTCGGGAGGAGCGGGTGAGCGCGGGCGCGCCCGTCCCGGCGACGCGCGAAGAGGCGCTGCGCGCGCTCGGCACGGCCGACGCCGAGATGCGTCGCCTGGTGGTGCGCGCGCTCGAGCGGGCCGCCCCCGACACGGCGCGGGAGCTGTTGCCCCTCGCGCTCGGCGACGAGGACTGGCGCGTGCGCAAGGAGGCGGTGCACCTCGCGCAGTCCCTCGCCGAGCGCACCGAGGTGGTGCCGGTGCTCATCGGCGTGCTCGCCGGCCCGTCGGAGCACGTGGCGCTCCGCAACGCGGCGGTCGAGGCGCTCTCGACGCTGGGCGCGCTCGCGGCCCCGCCGATCGAGCAGCTGCTCTCCACGGGCGGCCTCGACGCCGACGGACGCAAGCTCGCGATCGACGTGCTCGCGGGCGCGCGCCAGCCACGCTCGACACGCGTGCTCGTCGCGTGCCTCGACGACCCTGATCCGAACGTGCGCGCGGCGGCGGCCGAGGCGCTCGGGCTGGTGGGCGGCGAGCGCGCGATCGACGCGCTGGTCTCCCTGCTGTCGCGCGAAGACCGCTTCCTCCGCCTCGTCGCGCTCGAGGGGCTGAATCGGCTCGGCGGCAACGTCCCCACCGCGCAGCTCGTCGCGCTGTCGGCCGACAAGATCCTGCGCCACGCGGCGATCACCGCGCTCGGCCGCACCATCGATCCCGAGGCCTTGCCGACCCTGGTCGCGGCGCTCGACGATCCGTCCCGGCACGTCGGCGAGTCGGCGCTGCGCGCGATCGGCGAGCTCCTGTCCGACGAGCCCTCCCTCGCGCTGGTCGCCCGCGGTGGCACCCGAGGCATCGGCGCGCTCGGCCGCAAGCGCGTGCTCGACGCCGTGCACTCCGAGGACCCGGCGCTGCGGCGCGCCGCGCTGCCGGTGCTCGCCCTGCTCGCCGAGAGCGCCGGAGGCGACGAGACCGAAGCGCTCCTGCGGGCGCTGTGCG
>JAIBCE010000476.1 GCA_019694315.1 Sandaracinaceae bacterium | reverse complement strand
GGCCAGCCCGATGCTTCTCCCGACGCGCGAGAAGACTCGGTGTCGACCGACGCGTCTCCGGATCATGCCGAGGCGCCAGTCGAATCGGACGAATCGGACACGCCTGCCGAGTCGGACGAATCGGACACGGTTGTCGAGTCGAACGAATCGGAGTCTGGGGATCCGCTCGAGCCGGTCTCCGGCTCCGAGCCGCCCACGGAAGACGAGCCGTCGGTCACGCCGTCGGACGACTTCGAGCTGCCCGAGGCGCTCGTCGGTGCGGGCGCGGACGAGAGCTCGGTCGGTCTGCTCGAGGCGCTCGGTCGCGCGGGCGACGACGACGAAGAGCTGGAGATCGCGCCGCGCGGGCGCCCGGGCATCGAGAAGGCTCCGCCGCTGCCGACGGGCGAGGCGCACCTCAAGGGGATCCTCGAGAGCCTCCTCTTCGTCACCGACAAGCCCCTGCCGGCGAACCGCCTCGCGAAGATCGCGCGCGCCTCCACGAAGGAAGTGCAGCGCCTGCTCGACGTGCTCACCGAGGAGTACCGTGGTCGCGGGCTCGAGCTCGTGGAGGTCGCGGGCGGCTATCAGTTCCGCTCGTCGGCGGAGAACGCGCCCTTCGTGCGCGAGCTCGTGGCGCGCAAGCCCGTGCGCCTGACGCGCGCGCAGATCGAGACGCTCGCGATCCTCGCGTACCGACAGCCGATCACGCGTCCCGAGGTGGACGAGGTGCGTGGCGTGGACTCGGGCTCCGCGCTCAAGGTGCTGCTCGAGAAGGGGCTCGTTCGGATCCTCGGTCGCAAGGAGGAGCCCGGGCGCCCGCTGCTCTACGGAACGACGGCGCACTTCCTCGAGTTCTTCGGGCTCCCGAGCCTCTCGGAGCTGCCGACGCTGCGCGAGTACTCGGAGCTGTCGGACGAGAGCCGCGCGCTCTTCCAGCGGCGCACCGGCGAGGCGATCGATCAGATCGGCGAGCTCGGCGTCGAGGCGAGGCACTACTCCGAGGACGAGGTCGAGGCGTCGGAGGCCGAGGCCGCGCGGCGGATCCATGGCGAGGACGACGCAGTGCTCGAGAGCGACGGTGACAGCACGCCGCCGGCCGAGCCCGACGCGCAAGGCGAGCTGCCCCTCGATGGCGAGAGCGAGCCGCCGCCTGCGGAACCGCGAGGCGAGCACGGCTCCAGCGAAGACCACGAAGACGACGAAGACGAAGACGGCGAAGACGAAGACGACGAAGACGACGAAGACGACGAAGACGACGAAGACGACGAGGAAGAGGAATAGGAATGACGTTTCAGGAGCTGATCCTCTCGCTGCAGAAGTTCTGGGCCGACCGCGGCTGCCTGATCGTGCAGCCCTACAACTCCGAGGTCGGCGCCGGAACGTTCAACCCGGCCACGTTCCTTCGCGCGATCGGGCCCGAGCCGTGGAACGTCGCCTACGTCGAGCCCTCGCGTCGTCCGACCGACGGGCGCTACGGCGAGAACCCGAACCGCCTCCAGCAGTTCCATCAGTTCCAGGTGATCCTCAAGCCCTCGCCGCTGGAGATCCAGGAGCTCTATCTGGACTCGCTGCGCGCGCTCGGGACCGATCCGAACAAGCACGACATCCGCTTCATCGAGGACGACTGGGAGTCGCCGACGCTGGGCGCGTGGGGCCTCGGGTGGCAGGTATGGATCGACGGCCTCGAGATCTCGCAGTTCACGTACTTCCAGCAGGTCGGCGGCATCGACTGCAAGCCGATCTCGGGGGAGCTCACCTACGGCCTCGAGCGCATCGCGATGTACCTCCAGGACGTGGATGACGTGTACGAGCTCGAGTGGTCCCACGGCGTCAGGTACGGCGAGATCTGCAAGCGCCAGGAGTGGGAGTGGAGCACGTACAACTTCGAGCGCGCGGATGTGCCGCTGCACCTCGAGCTCTTCGATCGCTACGAGCAGCAGTGTCATGCGCTGCTCGGCCTCTCGAAGGAAAAGGGGAAGGGAAACGCGCTGATCTTCGCGTCGGACAAGCCGCTCGAGCGCCTCGTGCTGCCGGCCTACGACTGCGTGGTGAAGTGCAGCCACTACTTCAACGTGCTCGATGCGCGCGGCGCGATCAGCGTGACCGAGCGCCAGCGCTACATCGCGCGGGTGCGCCACATCGCGCGCGCGGTGTGTGAGACCTACTACGGACAGCGCGAGGCCCTGGGCTTTCCGCTCGCGCCCAAGTCGCCCTCGGGGGAGGTGGCGCGATGAGCCGCTCGCTGCTGATCGAGATCGGCGTGGAGGAGCTCCCCGCCTCGTTCGTGGCGCGGGCGATGGATCAGATGCCTGCGCTGGTGCGCGCGGCGCTCGAGTCCGCGCGCCTGACGCACGGGAGCATCGAGGCGCTGGGTACGCCGCGTCGCCTCGCCGTGCTCGTGACGGACGTGGCCGAGGCGCAGCCCGATCTGAACGAAGAGGTGCTCGGGCCGCCGCGTGCCGCGGCGTTCGAGGCCGACGGCACGCCCAAGAAGGCCGCGGAGGGCTTCGCGAAGAAGCTCGGCCTCGACGTGTCGGCGGTGCGCATCGTCTCGACGGACAAGGGTGAGTACGCGGCGGTGACGCGCTCCGAGAAGGGGCAGCCGGCCACGGCGGTGCTCGCGAAGGTGGTGGAGGCCGCCACCAAGATCACGTTCCCCAAGGCGATGCGCTGGGGGCAGGGCGAGGTGGCGTTCGGTCGGCCGGTGCAGTGGCTGGTCGCGCTCTTCGGCTCCGAGGTCATCGACGCAGGCTTCGCGGGCAAGCGCACGGGGAGAACGACGCTCGGTCATCGCTTCCTCGCGCCGCAGCCGGTCGAGATCGCGAAGGCCGACGACTACCTCGAGGGGCTCCGGAAGGCCCACGTGCTCGCGCGCACGGGCGAGCGTCGTGCGGCGATGATCACGGCGCTCGAGGCAGCCGCGCGAGAGATCGACGCCGAGCTCGTGCCCGACGAGTTCCTCGTGGACGAGAACCTCACGCTCGTGGAGGAGCCGCACGTGGTGTGCGGCCGCTTCGAGGATCGCTTCCTCGCGCTGCCGGAGGACGTGATCGTGGCCGTGATGCGCGGTCACCAGCGCTACTTCGCCGTGCGCGAGAAGGGCGGGGGCAAGCTCCTTCCGCGCTACCTGGCGGTGGTGAACACGGCGCTCGATCCGGCGACGATCCTCCGCGGCAACGATCGCGTGCTCCGCGCGCGCCTCTCGGATGCGCGCTTCTTCGTGGAGGAGGACCGCAAGAAGACGCTCTCCGATCGCCTCCCCAAGCTCGATGGCATCGTCTTCCAGGCCAAGCTCGGGACGGTCGGCGAGAAGGTGCGGCGTGTGGGTGAGCTCGCGGGGATCCTCTCGAGCGACCCAGAGGCCGCGCGGCTCGCGATGCTCTGCAAGGCCGACCTCGTGTCGCTCATCGTGGGCGAGTTCCCGGAGCTCCAAGGGGTGATGGGCCGCTGGTACGCGCAGCAGGAAGGCCTGAGCGCGCGCCACGCCGATGCGATCCGTGACCACTACCTGCCCAAGGGCGCCTCGGACGTGGTGCCGAGCGACACCCTGGCCGCGCACATCGCCGTGGCCGATCGGCTCGACACGCTCGTGGGCTGCGTGGGCGTGGGCATCCTGCCGAGCGGCTCGGCGGATCCGTTCGCGCTGAGGCGCGCGGTGCTCGGCGTGATCCGCATCGCGCTCGAGGGACCGATCGACGTGGACGCGAAGGTGGCCTTCGAGGCGGCGCATCAGCGGTACGTCTCGCAGCAGAAGAGCGTGACGGGGCTCGCCGAGACGCTCGCGAAGCTCGACGAGCTCCTGCGAGGGCGCCTGCGAAGCTATCTCGGCGAGCGCCACGCGCCCGATGTCGTCGAGGCGTGTCTCGCCGCATGGGGCGGTGGATCGCTCCGCGATCTTGCGGCGCGCGTGGATGCGGTCGGCGGGATCCGGCGAGAGCCCGAGTTCGAGTCGCTCGCGGTCGCGTTCAAGCGCGCGCACAACATCGCGAAGGACGCGGCGGACGGCGCGATCAAGGAGGAGCTCTTCGATCACGACGCCGAGCGCGCGCTGGCGCAGGCCTTCCACGCGATGGTGGGTCGCATCGAGGAGGCCACCGAGAGCGGGCGCTATGCGCAGGCGCTGCGGATCGTGGCCACCGAGCTGCGCGGCCCGATCGATCGCTTCTTCGAGCAGGTCTTCGTGATGGTCGACGACGCAGCCGTCCGCGAGAACCGCCTGCGCTTGCTCGCGCGCATCGCGCGCACGCTGAGCCGCATCGCGCACTTCCATCTGCTCTCGGGCTGAGGACGAGGAGGCATCGATGGGCGGGGTGATCACGAGAGCGCTCGGGAGCCTCGATCCGGTCGCGGATCGCGAGACTTTCGGTGACAAGGCGGTCCTCCTCGGGCGGGCGATCCAGCTCGGGCTGCCGGTGCCGCCGGCTCTCGCGATCGATCGCGCGGGCGTGCAGGTGCTGCGCGAACGGGCCAGCGAGATGGGCGATCTGCTCGGCGCGATCGAGGGGCTGGCGGAGGAGGGGCGGCCGCTCGTCGTGTCGGTGCGGCCCTCGACGGATCAGGACCGCCCTGGGTCGCACGCCACGATCCTCGATGTGGGAGCGGGCGCAGCGCTCGAGGCGCTCGAGGCCTTCCTCGGCGATCGCGGCGCGGCGCTCGATGCGCGTCTTCGATTCCTTCGGGGGCTGGCGCGGGTGCGCGGCGTCGGCGCCACGGCGTCGGTGCGTGGCGTGCGGACGGGAGCCGTGGTGCCGGTGAGCGAGCTCGAGCGAGAGAACCGCGAGCTCGAGGCCAAGCTCGCGCTCGGGCCCCAGCGCGTCGGCGACGAGGTCACCACCGCGCTCGAGGCGGTCGCGCGCTACGGCGAGCCGATCGTGGTGCAGGCGATGCGCTTCGGGACGTCGCGCAAGGGGCGCTCGGGCGCGGGCACGGCCTCGAGCCGACACCCGATCACGGGCGAGCGCCTGACCTTCGGCGAGATCGCGTGGGATCGTCAGGGCGA
>JAIBCE010000475.1 GCA_019694315.1 Sandaracinaceae bacterium | reverse complement strand
ACGGTCGTGGTGCAGCCGGCGCCCGCCACCGCGACGATCCAGGGCACGGTGGTCGTCTCGCCCTGAGCGGGGCCCTCTTCCTCGCAGCGTCGCGCCCGCGCCTTTCCGGCCGGGCGCGATTCGCTTTGGACGCTCGAATGGCCTGGAGCCCCCGCGCATCCACCGCGTGCCCGGTTTGACGGACACGCTCGCGCTTCCGTACGCTGGGAGCCGCCCGCTTCGCTTCGTTTTTCTCCACGCGAGGCGGGCACCTTCGGAGCCCAGCCATGACGTTCTTCGGACGCTTCCTCTCCGCGCTCGGCCTCGCGCTGGCGCTCGCCCTCGTCGTCGCGCCGCTCGTGTCGGCTCAAGAAGACCGCGAGGCGGCTCGCGCGGAGTTCGATCAGGGTCGACGTGCCTTCGAAGCAGGCGCGTTTCGAGAGGCCCTCGATCACTTCCAGGAGGCGTATCGCCTCGCGCCGCACCCCAACGTGCGCGTGAACATCGCCAACTGCTACGACCAGCTCGATCGCCCGATCGAGGCGCTGTTCCACTTCGAGCACTTCCTCACCGAGGCGGATCATCCGCCCGCGGCACAGCGTCGTGAGGTCGAGTCGGCGATCACGCGGCTCCGCCAGCGCGTGGGATCGATCTCGCTCCAGATCACGCCCGATGGCGCGGTCATCACGATCGATGGAAGCGAGACGCGCCGCGCCCCCGTCTCGGAGCCGGTGCGTGTGGTGGCGGGCTCGCACACCGTGGAGATCCAGCTCGAAGGCTATCGGGCCGAGCGACAGACCGTCGTGGTGGAGGGTGGCGGCACGGCGCGCGTGGCGCTGCGCCTCCAGCGCGGTGATGCCGTGGTCGCGAGCACGGGCACGGGCACGAGCGCGACCACCACGAGCGGCTCGGCGAGCGGCACGACGACGAGTGGCTCGACGACGAGTGGCTCGACGAGCGGCACGACCACGAGCAGCGGCACGGAGACCGCGAGCACCGGCGGTGGCACCAGCGAGACCGCGACCACCTCGACGGGCACGGGCGATTCGAGCGAGGGCTCGGGCGCGTCCAGCTTGGCCTCGGGCACCGGCAGCTCGTCCGAGGGCGAGCCTGCGGGCGGCACGGGTGGCGGTCTGCGCATCACGACGCCCGTCATCATCACGGGCGCGGTGACGGGCGCTGCGCTGCTCGGCACGATCATCATGGGCTCTCTCGCGCTCTCGGCGAACGGCAGCTTCGAGGACGCGGTCCGCCGCGCGAACGATCCCTCGCTCACCGCTGCGCAGCAGGAGCAGGCGCGCGTGGACGGGCAGGGCGCGGCCAACGACGCGCGCGGCTTCGCGGTCGCGACGGACGTCTTCCTCATCACCACGATCGTGGGCGCCGGCGTCACGACGGCCCTCTTCATCATCGCGCAGGGTGAGAGCGATCAGGACGACACCGTGGCGCTCGTGCCGGTGATCTCTCCGACCACCACGGGCCTCGTGGCGTCCGGTCGCTTCTGAGTCCCTCTTCGTTCGCCCGACTCGTCCCGCAGTCTTCCTTGGAGGTGGTCATGTCCGCACGCACGTCTCGACGCGCAGGGGTCGCCGCGCTGTTCGTCCTCGGTGGATGCAGCGCCATCGTCCAGCCCGATCCCAGTCGCCTCGGTGGCATGGATGGCGGCGGCGGAGTGGACACTGGCTCGATCGGCACCGACACCGGACCGCTGACGGACACGGGGCCCTCGCCGGACGCGTCGGTCGATGCGTATCGACCCCTCATGCCCGACGCCGGGAGCGATGCAGGTCCGGCCTGCCCCGATGCATGTGACGACGGCGTCGCGTGCACCGACGATCGGTGCGGCGCGATGGGTTGCGAGCACACGCCCAACGACGCGCTCTGCCCCGGCGAGCGCTGCAGCGCCACGACGGGCTGCGTGCCGGTCGGGTGCACGGAGGACGCGGACTGCGACGACGGCGATCGCTGCAACGGCGCCGAGCGCTGCGTGCCTGGCTCCTCGCCCACGGGCTGCGTGGCGGGCACGCCGCCCGACTGCAACGACGGCGTGAGCTGCACCGACGATCACTGCGCGCCTGCGCGAGGCTGTTTCCACGAGCGCTTCGACGCGCGCTGCGACGACGGCGTGGCGTGCACGACCGATGTCTGCGCGGGCACCGCGGGCCCGAGCGGCTGCGAGTACCGCATGGACGACACGATGTGCAACGACGTGTGCACGATGGGTGGCCGCTGCACCTCGTCGGGCTGCACGCCGAGCGTGCCGCGGATGTGCCGCGACGACGGCAACCCGTGCACCGTCGAGAGCTGCGACGCCGCGGCGGGGGGCTGCACGAGCGATCCGATCGACGCCGACGCCGACGGCTATCCCGCGGCGAGCGTGGTGTCGGAGGGCAGCGTCGTCCGCTGCGGTGGTGGCACCGACTGCAACGACATGAGCGCCGACGTGCACCCCGGCGCGATGGAGATCTGCGGCAACGGCATCGACGACGACTGCAATCCCTCCACGACCGACGTCTGCGGCACGGGCGACGCCTGCGCGGACGCGCTCCCCATCGCGCTGAGCGGAGGCACGGGGTCGGCGACGGTCTCGCTCGCCTCGCTCACGAACGACTACAGCACCGCGTGCGGTGGCGACATGGGCCACGACGCCGTCTTCTACTTCGACGTCTCGACGACCTCGGAGGTTCGGATCGAGACCACGGGCGCGGTCGACACGGTCCTCGCCACTGCCACGAGCTGCTCGGGCGACGCGTTCCGCAACCGATGCAACGATGACCGGGACGTGGGGGTGAACAACACGAGCCGCCTGTGGGTCCGCCCGGTCATCGTGACGCCGGGGGCCACGGTGCGGCTCTACGTGCTCGTCGACGAGTACACGTCGGGCGACGCCGATCCGGTGACCGTGACCGTGACGCTCACCGCGCCCACGCCGAACATGTGCCCCGGCGCGGGGCCGCGTCCGCTCGATCTGAGCGGTGGCGGCACCGTGATCGGCAACCTAGGCGCCTCGGTGGGCGCGAGCGCGATCCGCGGCAGTTGTCAGCCGGTGACGTCGACCGCGCCCGAGGCCGTCTTCCGGATCGACGAGGCCGACCGCAACCTCGGCTCGCTCGACGCGAGCTCTGCGGGCTTCGTGCCCGACCTCTACGTTCGCTGGAGCGGCTGCGCGACCGGCACCGAGGTGGCGTGTGTCCGCGGCACCTCGGGCAGCGGCTCGGGCGGCACCGCGCACCTCGAGAGCGTGATGGGGACCGGGACCTCGTCGAACATCTTCTACGTCTTCCTCGACAACTTCCCCATGAGCGGTGGCGAGTACCAGCTGCGCTTCGATCCCTGAGCGATTCGACTCGTCATCATGAGGTCCGCGATGCGATCTTCTCTTCTCTTCGTTGCGCTCGCGCTCGCGAGCGGTGGCTGCAGCGCGATCGTCCAGCCCGATCCGAGCCGCCTCGGCGGACGTGACGCGGGCCCAGGAGGCACGACCGACACGGGGCCGGGCCTCGTCGATGCGTACTCGCCCATGGGCTGCTCGGGGGGCTGTGACGATGGGGTGCCCTGCACTCGTGACTCGTGCGTGTCCGGTCGCTGCGAGCACGCGCCCGACGACCTGATGTGTGCGCCGATGCAGCGCTGCACGCCCACTGGCTGCGTCGCGACGACCTGCAGCACGCCCGCGGACTGCGACGACGGAAACCCCTGCACCGTGGACCAGTGCAGCGCCAGCATGTGTCGCATCCTCCCGCGCGACGCCGACATGGACGGCCACGGTGACGCGATGTGCGGCGGCGACGACTGCAACGACGGCAATTCGCGGGTCGCGCCGGGCCTGCCCGAGCTCTGCGGCAACGGCCTCGACGACGACTGCAGCCCCGCCACGAGCGACGTGTGCGCGGCGCTGCCCGATGATTGTGGGACGGCCACGCCGGTGGATCTCTCGTCCGGTCACGCGGTGGTCAGGGGGAGCTTCGCGGCGCTCGCGGCGGACTACGCGTCGTTCTGCGTCGACGAGGGCCGACGGACCGCGCGCGACGCGATCTACCGGCTCGACCTCGGCATGCGCCTGACCGATCTCCGCATCGAGACGGTAGGGTCCGTCGACACGGTCCTCAGCGTCTCGAACGAGTGCGGCAATTTCACGGCCCCTGCCTGCAACGACGACGCACAGCCTGGCGCCGACCAGAACGCGCGCGTGTGGGTGCATCCGGCCGCGGGCACGATCTACGTCGCCGTCTCGGCCTTCCAGGCCGAGGAGATGGGCGACTACGAGCTCCACTTCACGGCCTCGCCCGTGGCGAGCGCGGAGTGCGGTGGAGGCACCCTCGATGTGACCGACGGCGGCACGGTCATCGGCGTGGCGCTGCCGCCCGATCGCGCGTCGGGCAGCTGCATGGACGGCGCGCGCGGGCTCGAGAGCACCGCGCACTTCGATGGCTCGGACATCAACCGTGTGCGCCTGTATGCGGGCTTCGACGCGTACCTCTACGTGCGCTCGGGCTGCGATGCGACGACCGAGGAGCTGTGCGAGGTGGGCACCTCGTTCGGGGGTGGCACCGCCGGCACCTTCGTCAGCACGGGCGTGCGCACCGGCGCAGAGCGCGTGCACCTCTTCGTGGACGGTGCGGCGAGGAGCGACCAGGGCTTCGCGATGTTCATCGAGCCCTGAAGACCCCGAGTCAGGAGCGTCAGCGAGTGGAGCGGGAGGGGGCCCGCCTCGCGGGGGGGTCCGCATGGACCCTCGAGCCAACTCAGGGCCCGAGAAAGAATCGATTCGGGGCGCCACGCGGCGGGGTGAGCGCAGCTCACCCCTGGAGCGGGAGCGATGCGAGTCGCGGCGCGACGAAGTGAGCGACGGGGAGCTCGAGGGGCCGGAGGTCCCTCGACCCAACAAACTCAGGGACCGAGAAAGAATCGATCCGGGGCGCCTGTCGCGGACGTGAGCGGGCTGTGAGCGGCCTGGGCGGCTCACACGATGCCCTGCGTTGCGTCGGCCCCCTCGCGTCGCCTCGCGACTCG
>JAIBCE010000083.1 GCA_019694315.1 Sandaracinaceae bacterium | reverse complement strand
CACGTGGAGGCGCTCGTGCTCGACGCGGCGGGGGGCGCGATCGACGTGCGCGGTGGCGCGGGCGGCGGCGGCGGCTGCTCCGGCCGCGGCCAGTGTGGCGGCCAGAACCCCGCGCCCGACGCGATGTCGGGCGGCCCAGCCAACGGCACCTGCGCAGGCAACGGAGGCGCGGGCGCGGGCGACGGAAGCGTGAGCGGCGATCCGGGCGAGACGGCGAGCAGCAATGGCGGCGGTGGTGGCGGTGGGGCGGGCGCCGTGGTGGTGCGCCAGTACCGCAGCAGCGCGCCGGTCACCACGTATCCAGACGGCGTGCTCTCGAGCGCCACCGTGACGACGCGGTGAGCGGGACCTCCGTCGCGCACGATTGACGCGCTGCGCCGATCGATCGCGCTTCCCGTCCCTCGCGACGGGCCGTTATGCTCGCGGCCCTATGTCGATGCAGAAGCAGGCGATGGACGCGGCGCGCAAGTACCTCCGCAAGCGCCCGCAGGAGATCACCCGCGCGCTCTGGGATCTCCTCGGCTTGCGGGTGGGCGTGCCGCTCGACGCGATCCGCTGGCTGCTCTCGCAGGCCGAGAAGAGCGGCAAGGTGAAGGATCCCGTGGTGACCGAGGTGCCGCCGGGCCTTCGCATCACGGCCACCGTCGACGCGATGAAGACGCCGCTCCGCGCCTCGGCGGTGGTCTACATCGATCGCATGCACATCACGCCCGAGCAGATCCGGATCGACATCCGCCTCGAGGAGATCTGGGCCGAGGTGCTCGGCGACTCCACAGGCCCCGTGGCCGCGCTCATCAAGAGCGGCGCGCTCGATCTCTCCAAGCCCGGCAACCTCGCGAAGTACCTGCCGCTGCCGCCGACGGTCGTGGAGACCAAGGACAACCGCATCGTCCTCGATCTCATGAAAGACCCGAAGATCGCGGGCAATCCGCGCGTGCGCCGCATCCTCTCGCTGATCACGCCGGTGCTCACGGCCAACGGCCTCGAGACCGACGACGATCACCTCGAGCTCACGTTCCGGCCGCTGCCCGAGGGCGTGCGCCCGGCCGCGAGCGCGATCCGCCGTCACCTCCTGTCGCCCGGCATCCGGCGCATCCGCGCGCTCCTTCCGGCCTGAGCGACGAGCGCCGCGCGATGAGCGAGCTCCGCTGGTCACCCGAGGCCGAGGCACGCCTCGCGAAGGTGCCCTTCTTCGTGCGCTTCTTCGTGAAGCGGCGCGCGGAGGCCGCCGCGAAGGAGCGAGGCCTCACCGAGGTGACGAGCGCGCTGCTCGACGAGATCAAGTCGAGCGAGCACCGCGGCTGACGGCGCTCACGGCGGAGGCCAGTCGCTCGGAGGTGCGTGGCATCCGCCGAAGCCTCCGTGGCCCTGCACCACGGGCAGCGACTCGATGGGGATCCGCACGTGCGCGAGGAAGCTCCAGTCGGGCCCGCGCTCGTCCTCGCGATCGAACAGCAGGCGCTGCGGGCCCGTGGGCAGGGGCGGCGACGGTGCACAGGTGGTCGGACCGTTCGCGATCGAGGTGCACGTCTGCATGCGCGGCGCGTCGAGATCCTCGCGCGCGATCACCGCGCGTCGCGTCCATGCGAAGGGCTCGCTCGAGCCATCGCTCGCGTAGAGCGGAGTGCCCGCAGGCACGCGGACCACGAGGCCGTGGCTGATGCCGTCGCCGCAGCCCGAGCCGAAGCCGTTCAGGCCCAGGGTCGACTCGCAGGGCGCTGGCCGCGCGTCGACGAAGCCGTGCACCACGAAGCCCTCTACGCGGACCTCCACGTCGAAGGGGCTCGCCGCGCCGCGCACGCGATACGACGCGCCGACGGGCACCGGCCAGCGCGGCGCGCTCGGATCCGTCGCGGCGCGGAGCTCGAGCTGTCCTCTGCACGCGAGCTCGAAGCCGCGGTGGCTCGGCTCCGCGTGCTCGAACGCGCGGTGCGGCGCGCCGCTGGGGCCCCGACCCCGCGGCCAGCTCACGAGGCCGTCGGCCGACGGAAGACCCGGCGGCAGCGCGACGCGAAGCGACTCGCCCTCGTGCCCGCGCAGCGGCGCCCACGCGCCGGCTTCCATCGTCACGCGCCACGGGCCCACCGTCACGGGAGCACGCCTGCCCACCCCCACGACCACGTGCGTGCGCGGCTCGCCCGGCGTCGCGGGGCGATCGAGGGCGAGAGGCACCTCGATGCGCAGCTCGCGATCCTGGAAGCGCACGAGGGCCTCGCTCGGCCCGAGCCAGCGCACGATCGTGAGCGGCGCATCGTTCAGCTGTCCGACGATCGCTCGCTCGGGCGTGAGCGGCATCTCGAACGCGAACACCGACTGCGCGGCGGCGCGAGCGGGCAGCACCGTGAACGCCGCGAGGACGAAGAGCGCGAGGCGGCGGGGCATGGACGACATGGCGGCTCGTAGCCTACGCGCACACGGCCGCGCCCTCCCCTGCGCGTCGGGATTGAGCGGGATCGGCGTGGCTGCTATGCCCGCGCGCCTATGAGCGAGCCGACCCTGCCGGGCTTCTTCACGCGCTTCTTTCTCGCGTGGGCTGCGTACTTCCGCACGCTCTTCGATGCGCAGTTCGCTGCGGGCGTGATCCGTCTCCGCGAGGGCAAGCCCGCGCTGCCGGAAGAAGCGCCGAAGAACAAGAAGGCTCCGAAGAGGGCTTCGGAGAGCGACGAGAGCGCTTCGGACGGCGATGGCAAGGCTTCGGAGGGCTCCAAGAAGGACAAGAAGCCCGAGGAGAAGAAGAAAGAGGTCGTGCTCCGCGAGGCCGGCCCCGAGGCCGCGCTCCAGCTGCTCGCGCTGCTCCAGCGCGAGGGGCGCTTCGTGGACTTCCTCGAGGAGGACGTCTCGAGCTTCTCGGATGCGCAGATCGGCGCGGCCGCGCGCGTGGTGCACGACGGCTGCCGCAAGGCGATCCGCGAGCACCTGCCGATCGCGCCCGTGCGCAGCGAGGACGAGGGCGCGCGTGTGAAGCTGGAGAAGGGCTTCGATGCGCACGCGGTGCGCCTCACGGGCAACGTCACGGGCGAGGCACCGTTCACCGGCACGCTCGCGCACCGCGGCTGGAAGGTGAAGGAAGTGAAGCTCCCCAAGATGACCGAAGGCCACGACGCGACGATCGTCGCGCCGGCCGAGGTCGAGGTATGAAGGCTGTTCAAAGCGGCCTTCGGCCGCGAGGGCGGGGAGCAGCCCCACCACCCCCCCCAGGCTCGTCGATCGTCGAAGACTCCTCCTCCTCGCTGCTCCAGGGGTCTGCTGCGCAGACCCCGCCGCAGGGCGCCCCAGGACTCACATGACTGCCTCGTACGCCATCGGCATCGATCTCGGGACCACGCACTCGGCGCTCGCCTACGTCGACCTCGACCTCAGCGAGGGCGAGGACGTGGCGCTGCACGTGAAGGACGTCGCCCAGCACGTGGGCGTCGGGCAGATCGAGGACAAGAAGCTCCTGCCCTCGTTCCTCTACCTGCCCCACCCCGGCGAGCTCGCGCCGGGCGCGCTCGCGCTTCCGTGGAAGGCCGATCACGCGTTCACCGTGGGCGAGCTCGCGCGTCAGCTCGGCGCCAAGACGCCGATGCGCCTGGTCTCGAGCGCCAAGAGCTGGCTCGGTCACGGCGCGGTCGATCGGCGCGCGCCGATCCTGCCGCCCAAGACGATGCAGGACGAGGGCGACATCCCGCGCGTCTCGCCGCTCGAGGCCTCGACGCGCTACCTCGCGCACCTCCGCGATGCGTGGGATCACGCGAACCCGGACGCGCCGCTCGCCGAGCAAGACGTGGTGATCACGGTGCCCGCGTCGTTCGACCCGGGCGCGCGCGAGCTCACGAGCGAGGCCGCGCGCCTGGCGGGGCTCGAGCACGCGGTGCTCCTCGAAGAGCCACAGGCCGCGCTCTACTCGTGGGTGCAGCGCAGCGAGGGTGGCTGGCGCAAGCAGGTGAAGCTCGGCGACGTGATCCTCGTGGTGGATCTCGGCGGCGGCACGAGCGACATGAGCCTCATCGCGGTCACCGAGGAGGGCGGCAACCTCACGCTCTCTCGCGTGGCCGTGGGTGATCACATCCTGCTCGGCGGCGACAACATGGACCTCGCGCTCGCGGCCTTCGTGCAGAAGAAGCTCGAGCAGCAGGGACACAAGCTCGACGCGTGGCAGATGGGCGCGCTCGTGCACGCGTGCCGCAACGCCAAGGAGACGCTCCTCGCCGACGGCGCCCCCGACGCGGCGCCCATCGTGGTGCCCACGCGCGGCAGCAAGCTGATCGGCGGCTCGCTCCGCACGGAGCTCACGGCCAAGGAGATCGCGGAGCTGCTCGTCGAGGGCTTCTTCCCGGTGGTCGCCGCGAGCGACCGCCCGCTGAGCCGTCCGCGCACGGGCCTTCGCGCCATCGGCCTTCCGTACGCGCAAGACGCGGCGATCACGCGTCACCTCGCCGCCTTCCTCGGCAAGCAGATCGACGCGACCGAGGATCTCGCGGGCTTCGTCGCGCAGAAGGGCGCGTTCCTGCACCCCACGGCGGTGCTCTTCAACGGCGGCGTGCTCAAGGCCCCCATGCTCGCGCGCCGGATCCTCGAGGTGCTGAACCAGTGGCTCGAGGCCGACGGCGCGCCGCCTGCGCGCCTGCTCGAGGGCGCGGACCTCGATCTCGCGGTCGCGCGTGGCGCGGCCTACTACGCGTACGTGCGCCGCGGAAAGGGCGTGCGCATCCGAGGCGGCACCGCCAAGAGCTACTACGTGGGCATCGAGAGCTCGATGCCCGCGGTGCCCGGCATGGAGCCTCCGCTCTCGGCGCTCTGCATCGCGCCCTTCGGTATGGAAGAGGGCACGCACGCGGAGGCCGCGCCGCAGGAGCTCGGCCTCGTGGTGGGCGAGCACGTGTCCTTCCGCTTCTTCGAGAGCGCCACGCGGCGCGACGATCGCCCGGGCACGGTCGTCGATCGCATCGAGCAGCTCGAGGAGCTGCCGTCGATCGAAGCGACGCTGCCCGCCGAGCCCTCGGCCGGCCACCGCAGTGGCGACATCGTCCCCGTGCGCCTCCAGGCCGCGGTCACCGAGCTCGGCACGCTGCGCCTCGAAGCGATCGGCAACAAGGCCAGCGAGCGCTGGAAGATCGAGCTCGACGTCCGCCGCTGAGCGCGGCGATTTCGCATCCCCACGGTCCCAGGGAAGAACGCGCGCTCTGCGAGGTTGAGCAGACGTGCTGCCCTCGGACTTCGAAGTCCCCTTCTCGTTCCGCGGCGACGTCGTGATGCGCGGTCGCGCCAATGGGGCCTCGACCGATCGGTGCGTGTTCGACACGGGCGCGGCGCGCACCGTCTTGCGCGTGCCCGATCTGCGGCTCGTGCCGGGCCTCATCGTGGCCGACGGAATGGCGTCGGTCCGCCTCGAGATGGAGGGCGTCGACCTCGGTGACGTCGTGGCGAACGAGGTGCTGGTCGTGCGCGACGCGTTCGTGGGAGGCCGTGCGGTCACGCTCGAGCTCGTGTGCGCGGGCGAGGGCGACTTCGGTGGCGCAGCCGCGCGCGGCCCCGATGGCGGGATCGTCGGTGCGGGCGCGCTCGCACGCTCGGGGCACGAGCTCCAGATCATCGACTTCGTCTCGAATCGCTTCGTCCTGGCTTGATCACGTGCTCGGCCGGAGGGCCCGGGCGACGAGGCCTCCGAGGCCCGCGAGCGCCCACGCGAGCGCCACCAAGGCGGTGGTGGCCACCATCGAGGCGATCGAGATCACGAGCAGGCCCGCCATGGCAAACGGCTCGAAGAAATTCACGAGATACTCCTCGAAGCCGCACGCGTGCGCGGGGATGTCGGTCGGATACGGCCCGCAGACGCCCGCGTACGAGGCGGCGTGGATCGAGAGCAGCACGAGCACGAGCACGACGGGCACGATGGGCACCACCGCGATCGAGAGGGCGACGGGTGCGAACAACGAGGAGCCGCGGGTCGTCATGCACCGAGCGTGAGCGCGGCACGACGCGAACGCGTCGGAGGAGCGAGTGAATGGTCGCGAGCGACGAGGGAGCGGTCGGCCACGGCGCCCCGCGCAGTGACGGCGAGCGCGAGCGCTCGCTCGTGACCTTCGCGATGTCCCGGCAGCGCCGCCTGGTGCTCCTCGTCGGGCTGCCCCTCCTCGTCGCGCTGCGCGGTCCCCTCGGATACGGAAGCGCGAGCTGGGCCTGCACCCGCGAGGCGCCGGGCGGTGCGCTCTCGTGCGCGATCGAGCTGCACACGCTCCTCGATCACACGAGCGAGACGGTACGCCTGCAGGACCCCCTCATCACGGTGCTCGAGTCGGGGAACAGCGAGACCGCCGAGACTGAGCTCCGCGTGGAGGATGCGAGCACGCGCGTCATGGTGACGGGCACGGGCACCCTCGGAAGCGTACGCGCCCTCGCGGATGGGCTTCGCGCATGCACCGAGGACCCCTCGCGCCTGCGGTGCGAGGGCGTGCGCTCGAACCTCGTGCCGAGCGTGTGCGTCTCGCTCGTCATGTCGCTCCTCTGCCTGGCCTTCGGCCTCGCCGCGAGCGCGACGCGCACCACGCTCATCGCCGACCGCGAGAGACGGGAGCTGCGTGTCCACCGCCGCCTGCTCGGCTTCCCTCGCGCGCCGATGGCCCTCGCTGCGCGCTCGCTGCACCTCGAGCTCTCGGAACGGAAGGACAACCGAGGCTTCCGCGTGATCCTCGTCGCGGACAGCACGCGTGTCGGTGTGGCAGTCGGCGCCACGCGCCTCGACGCGGAGCAGCGCCTCGCCGAGATCCTCGCACTGCTCGACTGGCTTCGCGTCGAGCCCCCGACACCCGACGGGCCCATCGCAGATCCACCCGTCGTCACAGGTTGGGACGCGACGAGCGGAACGCTCCGCGAGGGCCCGCTGCCGCTGCCACGGAACCTCGATGCCGCGCGAAGACAGCAGCGCCTCGCGATCGTGGTGCTCGCGCTCGCGTGCGGGAGCGGCGTGCTCGGCGCGTCGTGGCTCGGCTCGTATGGGCTCACGCTGGGCTTCGTGGGCCTCTTCGTGCTGCTCGCCGTACCGGCGGCCTACCTGGTGTCTCGCCTGGGCATGATCGATCGGGAGCGCCAGCGAGCCGCGCTCGTGATCGAGAGAGAGGGCGTGCGTCACACGAGGGAGGGCGAACATCGCCTGGTCCGGTGGACCGAGATGGCGCAGGTGGAGCAGAACGCGTGGGGCCGCTTCGTGTTTCGTGACGCGACCGGGGCTGCCCTCCTCGTCTTCGATGCGTATGGCAATGACGATGAGCGGATCGCGCACGCGATGATCGCCACCGCACGAAAGGCCGTCGCGGCGAGCAAGGGGCTCGAGCCGACCTCCGAGGCGCGGGGAGGCATCTTCCTCGCGCTGCTCTTCGGCTGGATGTGCTTGGGGCTGGCGCTCGTGCTCGTGGTGCCCTGGGGGCTCGACGGCGCGCCGGCGCGGTCCGAGCTCGAGCATCGCCACGGCACGGTGGCCCGCTTCGATCGCACCATGTCCAGCGGAGGGACCGTGTCGTTCGAGCTCACGAACGACGATCTCGCGTTCTACGTGGTGCGCGACCGCGAGCACGCCGAGCGGGTGCTCGCGCGGCTCCGGATCGGAGACGACGTGGATCTGTGGCACGACCGGGCCACGCGGCCGTCCGGAACGATCGGCGCCGTCTACGAGATGAGCGTCGAGGGGGACGCGCTCTTCACGATCGAGGGGGACGCGCGCCGCGAGGACGCCCGGATCCGAGTGCGCTCGGTCTGGGCCGGCGCGATTTGCCTCGTGGGCGCGCTCTTGATCGCGCTCGGGCTGCTCACCCGTCGCCGATACGCGATCGTCCCTTCGACTCATGCGTGAGGCGCGCCTGCGCGGCCTGCACCGCTGTCAGCTGCGGGCGGCGAGCGCGAGCTTCGCGGCGCGGAGGCCGATCATCATGCTGGGCGCGTTGAGCGCGGAGACGGGGGTCGTGGGCATGACCGACGCGTCGGCCACGCGCAGGCCCTCGACGCCACGCACGCGCAGCTCCGTGTCCACGACGCTCGCGTCGTCGGTGCCCATGCGGCAGCTGCCCGCGAAGTGGTAGGTCGTGATCAGGTTCGTCTCGACGTAGCGCTCGAGCTTGTCGCGGCGGGTCGTGCGCGCGCCGGGCATGAGCTCCTTGGCGCCGAGCTCCGCGAGACCCTGCGCGGCCGCGATCCTCCGCGCGACGGCGATGCCGCGCACGAGCGTGTCCATGTCGTCGGGGTGCGCGAGGTAGCGCGGATCGATGCGCGCGGGCTCACGCGGATCGGCAGAGCGCAGCGTGAGCGCGCCGCGGCTCTTGGGCTTGCCGAGGATCACGATGATCCCGAGCACGTGATCGACGAAGCGCTGCACGCCGGGCACCTGGAACGCCGCCGCGATGCTCGCGCGGAGCGCGCGCTTGCCCGCGGGACCATAGAGCGCCTTCGGCAGCACCTGGCCCGGCAGCACGCGCTGCACGGCCTCCTTCATCGCCGAGCGCGCGGGCCAGAACACGTAGCAGCTGTCGCTCTGGCCCGCGGGGAGCGAGGCCTCTTCGCGCGTGCGGAAGAACGAGTAGAGCTGCGGCGCGAAGTAGTCGAGCTCCACGCTCGACCTGAAGAACGTGGGCACGTTCGGGTGATCGTGGAGGTTCTTGCCGACCTCGGACCGATCCGCGATCACCGGGATCCCCAGCGCCGAGAGCGAAGCTCCTTCGCCCACGCCCGAGAGCAAGAGCAGGCGCGGCGACTCGAGCGCGCCTGCGCTGAGGATCACCTCGCGACGCGCGCGCACCACGTGCGTCTTGCCCTCGCGCTCCACCTCCACGCCGATCGCGCGGCGCCCCTCGAAGAGCACGCGGAGCACACGCGCGCCGGTGCGCACGATCCCATCGTGGCGACCCCGCACGAAGGCCACGTAGCCATTGCGGCGATCCTTGCCCTCGAAGTTCATCCACTCGTAGCCGATCGCGTTGCCGAGGCGTCCGTCGTGGAAGTCCTCGCTGCGCGAGAAGCCCACGTCCTCTGCGGCGCGGATGCACGCCTCGGTGAAGCGCGTGCCCGGCTTGCGATTCAAGCGAAGGCGCGCCTCGAGCGCCTCGAAGTGCGGCACGCAGTCGTCCCAGCGCCACCCGAGCGGCCACTCGTCGAGATCCTCGCGCGCGCCGCGTGTGTAGACCATCGCGTTGATCGCACCCGAGCCGCCGAGCACGCCGCCCGTGCCGAGGAAGATGCGCTGCTTGCCTGCATTCGCCTGCGGCTCGCTGAAGCGCTCGAGGAACACGCCGTCGTCGACGAACGCGTCCTTGTAGCCATCGGAGCGCAGCACCGCGGGGTGCGCATCGGCGCTCGGTCCCTGCTCGAGCAAGAGCACCGAGGCCCCCGCGTCGGCGAGCAGACCCGCCGCCACGCAGCCTGCCGAGCCACCACCGACCACCACGTAGTCGGCTTCCAGAGAGTTCGTGTCGTCGTTCGTTCGCAAGGCGCGCGGACGATCTCCGAGCGCTCGAGAAAACTCAACGACGTCTCGCACGAGCCCGCCGGCGCTCTCGCGCGAGACGTTCGCGAACGCACCGATTCGCGCGATCGACCGTGGTAGCGTGGCCGTCGCTTCGAGGAGGATCACGTGCTGCTCGGCATCTCCTATCGCTCCTCCACCCAGTGCCCGGAGTGCGCACAGCAGGTGCCCGTGAACCACGCGCGCGCCCGCTTCCACTGCTCGCACTGTCACGCCACGGTGGACCGCATGCAAAACGAGCGCGCGTGGTGGCTCGGATTCTCGGGGGAATTCGCGACGCGCTACGTGCTCAAGCGCCCCGAGAACGACGTGGGGCAGATCAACACGCCCAAGCAGCACCTCGAGTTCTTCCGCGGTCCCGCCGCATGCCCGAGCTGCCAGCAGCCGATGCAGCACGAGGCCCTGCTCGCGGGCGCCGCCGCGGGGACCTTTCGTTGTGCGTGCGGCTTCGCCACGCCGTGTCGAGACGCGGAGCCGAGCCTCGTACAGGCTTTTCCGTACGCCCGCTGGCTCCTGGCGGAGGGCCCCGAGGCGGGTGACGCTCCCAACGCCGCACAGCCCATCCTCATGGCCTGCATGGGCTGCGGCGCGGGGCTCAAGGTCGACGGCAGCTCGCGCACGGTCGACTGCATCTACTGCAAGGCGACGAACTACCTGCCCGACGGTCTCTGGCTGCGGCTCCACCCTGCGCCGCGCCTCGAGTGGTTCTTCCTCGTGATCGACATCGACCCCGCGGCGCTGGCCGCCGAGCAGAGCCGCTCGTCGCCCTTCGACGACCTCATGCTCAAGTTCAAGCGCCCGAGCTGACCCGCGACAGGCGTCGCTGCTCGACCGAGGCGCTCAGCGAAGGAGCGAGCCCACGAGGCGACGAAGACCACGCGCGCGACGACGAAGGCCGCGGCCGTAGATCAGGTCGAGCGCGCCCGCGGCGGTCTCGAAGTCCTTCGGCGTCACGGGCAGCACCTTGCTCGGCATCGTGAACGGGAGCCGATCGTCGAGCACCGCCTTGGTGTTGCAGAGCGCGCGCAGGCCCTCGCGGCCGTTGATGCGGCCGAAGCCACTGTGCTTGACGCCGCCGAACGTGAGGTCCTGCGCCATGTAGGTCATGCCGCCGAAGTCGTTGATGCCCGTCATGCCCGCCTCGAGCGCGGAGGCGATGCGACGCGCGCGCGCGCGATCGTTCGAGAACACCGTCGAGCCGAGGCCGAAGCTCGTGGCGTTCGCGATCTCGATCGCCTCGGCGTCGCTCTCGACCGTGCAGAGGAGCATCACGGGACCGAAGGTCTCCTCGTGCATGATCGACATCGACGGCGTGACGTCGGCGAGGATCGTCGGCGCGAAGTACTCGCCCCGATCGGCCTGCACCCGCTTGCCGCCGGCGACGACGCGCGCGCCCTGCGCCACGGCCTCGTTCACGAGGCGCTCCACGATCTGGAGCTGGAGCGGCGTCGTCATGGCGCCCACGTCCACGATCTCGCCCTTGCGCGAGGGCCCCTGACGCAGGCCCCGCACCTCGGCCGCGAGCTTGCCCTCGAACGACGCGGCCACCTCGCGGCGCACGAGGAAGCGCTCGCTCGCCACGCAGTTCTGGCCGCAGTTGATGAGGCTGCCCGAGAGCGCGCCCGCCACGGCCGCGTCGAGGTGCGCGTCCTCGCAGACGATGAAGGGATCCTTGCCGCCGAGCTCGAGGATCACGGGCGTGAGCTTGGACGCCGCGGCCGAGAGCACGCGGCGACCGTTCTCCACCGACCCGATGAAGACGAGCACGTCCACACCGCCCTCGATGAGCGCGCGACCCGTGGCGCCATCGCCCTGCACGATCTGCACGAGCTCGGGGTCGTGGCCCTCGTCACGCAGCGCATCACGCAGGAGCGCCACGAAGGCCTCGCTCGACCACGCCACCCACTCGCTCGGCTTCACCACGTACGCGTTGCCCGCCATGAGCGCAGGAATCGCCGCGTTCATCACGTTCTGGAGCGGGTAGTTCCACGGCACGATCGCGCCCACCACGCCGAGCGGATGGAACTCGAGGCGCGCGCGCTTGTGCACGAGGAGGCCGCTCGAGACGCGCTCGGGGCGGAGGTGCGTCTCGCCCTGCGCGATCGTCCAGCGGAGCTTCTCGCACACGGTCCACACCTCGCCGACGAGCGCGTTCTCGCGCGTCTTGCCCGAGTCGCGGCACACGAGCTCGACGAGGCGCTCCTCGTCGTCGAGGAGCCGATCGAGCACGCGCTGGAGCACCGCACGACGCGACGCGAAGCTCGTCTTGGCCCACGCGCGCTGCGCCTCACGCGCCCGCGCGAGCTTGGCCTTCACCTGGGCAGGGCTCGTGATCGCCACCGTGCCGAGCGGCTCGCGCGTGGCGGGATCGAAGCAGGGGATGACGTCGGGGCGGGCGGGATCGACGGCGAGGATCGGCGTGCTCATGAGATCGGCCTCGGGCTCGTGGAGGCGCGACCTGTATCACGCCTCGATGAGCTCGGCCGTGCGGTCCGACCCGCGAATCCCTTGTGTTTGCAAGGAGATCCCGCCCGCATGGACCCTCGATCAAACTCAGGGACCGAGAAGAAATCGAGATCCCGCCGAGCGCAGCGCGAGGCGCCCAAGCGGGGCTGGGGCCCCGCGCGGAAGCATTCGCGTCAGCGAATGGAGCGGGAGGGGCCCCGCCTCGCGGGGGAGGGTCCGCATGGACCCTCCAGCCAACTCAGGGACCGAGAAGAAATCGAGATCCCGCCGAGCGCAGCGCGAGGCGCCCAAGCGGGGCTGGGGCCCCGCGCGGCAGCATTCGCGTCAGCGAATGGAGCGGGAGGGGGCCCCGCCTCGCGGGGGAGGGTCCGCATGGACCCTCCAGCCAACTCAGTGACGACCGAGCATCTCGTCGCGGAGGCCGTCCTCCACGGGGTGTGCGCCGAGCCACATGCGGAAGAACGCATCGCCCATCGCCGCGCTGCCATGGAAGGTGCCGTGGGCGCCCGTGGCGGTGACGCTGAGGCGACCGCCCGAGAACGTGACGGTCATGCGGTTGCGCTCGCGCATCGGCGGCACCCACGCGACGAAGGCATCGAGCTCACTCGAGATCGCGCTCGCGCGTGAGCCCGCGGCGTTCGTGAGCCCCTCGCGGATCGCGTTGGCCATGGTCTCGGCGTCGACGTCGCGCTTCATCACGAGCACGACCTGACGTGTGACGTCGGGGCGGATGATCGCGCTCGCGTCGCTCGTGCGCGTGGGCACGTAGAGGGCCGCGACGTAGACGTTGACGTTGAAGATCGTCGCGTGACGCGTGCCTGCGCCGTTGATCACGAGCGTCTGGTCGCCCACCTGGACCGTGTCCTCGAAGTGCACGCCGTTGACGTCGAGCGCCAGGGCGGTGACGGGGACGAGGACGAGCGCGAGCGCCAAGGCGAGAGAGAGGGTGCGAGACATCCGGGCGGTATAGGCCGAGGAGCGCCCTCGTCCAAGAGAGGCGGGTCACGACGCGCTGCGTCGTGGTGGTATCGGCCGGCCGCGGCGCCTTGTATGCTGGGGCCGTGGCGAAGGACATCCTCTACGTCGAGGACGATGCGGATCACGCCGAGCTCGTGCTCCGCCGACTCGAGAGACACGCGCTGCGCGAGCGCGTGCTCCATGTCGAGGATGGCGAGCTGGCCATGGCCTTTCTCGCCTCGATCGGGAGCGAGGGCGTGCCGCCACCTCGCCTCGTGCTCCTCGATCTGCGCCTTCCGCGCGTCGACGGCATCCAGGTGCTCGACCACATCAAGAGCTCGGAGAGCCTGCAGGAGATCCCCGTCGTCGTGTTCACGACGAGCGCGGCCGACCGCGACGTGAAAGAGGCGTTCGCCCACCACGCCAACAGCTACGTGGTGAAGCCCGACGACGCGCTCGAGCTCGATCAGGTGCTCGGCGAGCTCACGCACTACTGGCTCGAGCGCAACGTGGCGTGCCCCGCATGAGCAAGCGTCGCGTCATCCTCCTCGTCGAGGACGACGGTGCCCACGCCCAGCTCGCGCTGAGGCAGATCGAACGATCCGACGACCTCGCGGCGCGCGTCGTCGAGACGATCGCGCAGGCCCGCGAGGTCCTCGCCCACGAGCACGTGGACCTCGTGCTCGCCGATCTCCGCCTCCCCGACGGCTCCGCGCTCGAGCTGCTCGACGACGAGACCGCGCTCGTCGTGCAGACCAGCCAGGGCGACGAGGCCCGCGCGGTCGCCGCGATGAAGGGTGGCGCGCTCGACTACTGCGTGAAGTCACCGGAGATGTACCGCGATCTCCCGATCATCCTCGAGCGCGCGCTCAACGCCGCGCACGAGCGCGCCGAGCGTCGGCGGGCCGAGCGGTCCTTGCGCGAGAGCGACGAGCGATTCCGACAGCTCGCGGCGAGCATCCCCGAGGTCTTCTGGCTCTTCGATCTCGCGACGCGCCAGATCGTGTTCGCGAGCCCCGCGTGGGAGGCCGTGTACGGCGCGGCGCCGCGCACGTGGGAGGGCCGCCTCGCGCACGTCCACCCCGACGATGTCGCAGCGTCGTGGGCGCTCGGGCCGTCCGAGGGGGACACGTTTCGCATCATCGAGGGCGCCTCGACGCGCTGGGTCGAAGAGCGGCGCTTCTGGACCCACGACGCCGAGGGGCACCCGTTTCGCCTCTCGTGTCTCGCGGTGGACGTGACGCGTCGCCGCGAGCTCGAGCTCGAGCTGCGTCACGCGCAGAAGATGCAGGCCCTGGGGCAGCTCGCGGGCGGCGTGGCCCACGACTTCAACAACACGCTCTCGGCCATCCTCCTCGCAGGACGCGAGCTCGCCGACGGAGGCGCCGATCCAGAGCTGTGCGAGCTCATCCTCGCAGCGGGAGCCCGGGCACGCGACCTCACGCGCAACCTCCTCTCGTTCGCGCGACGCAAGAAGAGCGAGACGAGCGTCGTGGACATCCACGCGGTGCTCCGCGAGGCCCTGACTCTCCTCTCGCGCGGGCTCGAGGCGCACACGCGGCTCGTCACGAGCCTCGACGCCACGCGCACGAGCGTGCGCGGCGACGCCTCGCAGCTCCAGAGCGCCTTCCTGAACCTCGGCATCAACGCACGCGACGCGATGCCCAGCGGCGGTGAGCTCCGCGTCCGGACGCGAGAGGTGGAGCTCGACGCGGACGCGTGCCGCGCCTCGGCCTTCGAGCTCGAGCCAGGCCGCTACCTCGAGCTGCGCGTGGAAGACACGGGCGAGGGCATCGCACCCGAGATCTTGCCCCGGGTCTTCGAGCCCTTCTTCACCACGAAGGAGCGCGGAACGGGGCTCGGCCTCGCCGCCGTGTACGGGACCGCCGTGGAGCACCGCGGCGCGGTGACGCTGCGCTCCGAGCGCGGTGTGGGCACGGAGGTGATCGTGCTCCTGCCCCTCACGGACCATCCGCGATCGACGGTCGACGATCCACGATCGAGCACACCGAGCCTCACGGGCGGGCTCGTGTTGTTCGTCGACGACGAGCCGCTCGTGCGCGAGGCCGCGCGGCGCATGCTCGAGAGGGCGGGCTTCGACGTGCTCACCGCGACCGACGGCGCCGAGGGATGGGCGGCCTTCGAGGCACACCGCGACGCGCTCGTGGCGGTGATCTCCGACGTGTCGATGCCCAAGCTCGATGGCCCGGGTCTGGTACGCCGCATCCGGGAGGCTGCCTCGACGCTGCCTTGCGTGCTCTGCACCGGCTACCTGCCCGATGGCCTCCACGCGATCGAAGGTCCCTTCCTCGCCAAGCCGTTCTCGCGCGACGACCTGCTCCGCGCGATCGACGAGGCGCGCCGTGGCCTCGCGAGGTCGGCATGAGCGACGAGCCGATCGAGATCGCGCGGCAGCGGGAGCGGGCGCTGCTCGAGGAGGAGGGGATCTACCGGCAGGTCCTCGACGCCATCGCGGACATGGTGCTCGTCAAGGGCGCGCACTCGCGGATCCTCTGGGCAAACAAGGCGTTTCGCGACTACTACGGCATGACGAACGAAGAGCTCCAGGAGCTCGTCGACGCGCCGTTCAACGCACCGGACAACACCCAGCAGTACGTCGCCGACGATCGGCTGGTCTTCACGACGGGCAAGACGCTCGAGATCCCGATGGAGCGCGTGACGCGCCACGACGGCGTCGTGGGGCTCTTCCATACGGTGAAGTCGCCCATCCGCGACGACGACGGTCAGGTGCGCATGACGGTCGGGGTCTCGCGCAACGTCGCCGAGACCGTGGAGCTCCGCGAGGAGCTCTTGCGCGCCCGCGCCCAGCTCGAGCGTGATCGACTGTCGGCCTTCGCGGCACAGCTGCCGGGCTTCCTCTTCCAGCTCCGCGTGGTCGGAACCCACGCGCAGTTCACCTTCGTGAGCGCGCGCGTCGCCGAGTACTACGGCGTCTCCGCGAGCGATCTGCGCGCGTCGGCCGGTCGCTTCTACGACTGCATCGAGGACCCGGACCGCGTGCGCGACGAGCTGCGCCGCACCTTCAGCGAGACGAGCGGTCTGCTCTCCCACGTGCACCGGGCGCGCGGCGCCGACGGGACGTGGCGCTGGATGGAGCTGCTCGCGCGCGTCCAGCGCGAGCCCGACGGGAGCATCACGTACCACGGCTACGCGCACGACGTGACGGAGCGAAGGCGGAGCGAAGCGGAGCGCGAGGCGCTCGTGGCCAAGCTCGAGGCGCGCAACCGCGAGATGGAGCAGTTCACCTACACGATCTCGCACGACCTCAAGAGCCCGCTCGTCACGATCCGGGGCTTCGTGAGTGGCATCGAGGAAGACCTCCGGGCGGGGAGGCTCGAGCGCGCGTTGGCCGACCTCGGCCGCGTGCGCGCGGCGTCCGAGAAGATGTCGCGGATGCTCTCGGAGCTGCTCGAGCTCTCACGCGTGGGACGGGTAGCGCACGTGCCGAGCGAGATCCGCGTGGGCGACGCGATCGCGGAGGCGCGCGAGCTCATCTCGGCGCGCCTCGCCATGCGACCCGTCGGCATCCTCATCGAGGGCGAGGACGTGCGGGTGCACGCCGACCGAACGCGGCTGGTCCAGGTCTTCCAGAACCTGCTCGAGAACGCCGTGAAGTACATGGGCGATCAGCCCGCGCCGATGCTGCGAGTGCGGTGCTGGGACGAGGGCACGGACGTGCGCATCGACGTCGTGGACAACGGCATGGGGATCGCGCCGGCGCATCACCAGCGCATCTTCGGGCTCTTCGAGAAGCTCGACCCACGCGCCGAGGGATCGGGGGTGGGGCTGGCGCTCGTGAAGTCGATCGTCGAGCTGCATCGAGGCGAGATCTGGGTCGACTCGGAGGGTCCGGGCCGCGGCGCCACGTTCCACCTCCGGCTGCCTCGCGGCTGAGTCGCTCCGGTGCGTCCATCCGATCCCACGCGCTCGTTCGTTGGAGGACTCATGCCCATGACTCCAGCCCCCACGCCCACCCCGTCGGCCCCGATGACCTCTCCGCCGGCGACCCGTCCCGACTGGCTCACGCCCGAGCTCTTCCCGTTCAAGAGCCGCTTCCTGTCCCTCGAGGGCCACGTCGTGCACTACGTGGACGAGGGCCGCGGACCGATCCTCTTGATGCTGCACGGCAACCCCACGTGGTCGTTCGCGTGGCGTCACCTCATCCTCGCGCTGCGCGATCGGTTTCGCTGCGTCGCGCTCGACTACCCCGGCTTCGGGCTCTCGGTGGCCAAGGACGGCTACGATCACCGGCCCGAGAGCCACGCGAAGGTGGTCGCGTCGTTCGTCGAGGCGCTCGATCTGCGCGACGTGACGCCGGTCGTGCAGGACTGGGGCGGACCGATCGGGCTGTGGGTCTCGGGCCGCGTGCCCGAGCGCGTGAAGGCCCTCGTGATCGGCAACACGATGGCGTGGCCGGTGGACGACGATCCGCACTTCGTGCGCTTCTCGTCGATGATGGGCGGGCCGATCGGCGGCTTCTTCATCCGACACTTCAACGCGTTCGTGAACGTGATGATCCCCATGGGCACGCCGAAGCGGAAGGTCGGCAAGGACGCGATGCGCGCGTACCGGTTGCCGCTCGCGACGCCCGAGCGCCGCGAGGCGAGCCGCGTGTTCCCGTGGGCGATCGTGGGCTCGACCCCCTTCCTGCGCGAGACCGAGGCAGGCCTCGCGCGGCTCGTCGACAAGCCGGTGCTCCTCTGCTGGGGCACCAAGGACATCGCCTTCCGCGAGAAGGAGCGCCTGCGCTTCGAGAAGACGTTTCCCCGCGCGCGCACCACCATCCTCGAGGGCGCTGGTCACTACGTGCAGGAAGACGCGCCCGACGAGATCGCCACCGCGATCGGCTCGTTCTTCACCGAGGTCGTCCGCGCCGGAGGTGCGTCGTGATGGTCCGCGATCAGGTCGAGCACGCGTTCCGCACCAACCAGCGAGCGCTCGTCGGCTACCTCACGCGGATGGTCGTGCGTGAGGACGTCGCCGAGGATCTCGCGCAGCAGGCCCTCGTGCGCGCCCTCGAGCAGAAGGCCCTGCCCGACAGCCCGAGCGAGCTCCGCGCGTGGCTCTTCCGCGTGGGCACGAACCTCGCGCTCGACCACCTGAAGAAGCACGCGACGTGGCGCGAGACGGTGCTCGACGAGGCGCGGGATCGGGCGATCGCGAGCGCGTCCTTCGTGGCCGAGACGCGCCTGCTCGCGGGCTCGCCCGAGACGCGCACGATCGCGCGCGACCACCTCTCGGTCTGCTTCAGCTGCACGAGCCGCAACCTCCAGCCCCAGGAGGCCGCGGCCCTGCTGCTCAAGGAGGTCTACGACTTCACGAACGAGGAGGTCGCCGAGGTGCTCGGCGCGACGTTCGGTCAGGCCAAGGCGTGGATCCAGTCGGCGCGCGCCAAGCTCGAGGGGCGCTACGCCACCACCTGCGCGCTCGTCACGCAGAAGGGGGTCTGTCACCAGTGCGTGGAGCTCGACAGCTTCCTCGCGGCCGATCGGGGCGATCCGCTCGCGGGCACCGACCGCGATCTCGACGCGCGCCTGCGCGTGGTGCGCGAGCGACGCGAGACACCGCTCGGCCCATGGCACCGCGCGATGATGCGCCTCGTCGACGAGGTCCTCGACGCACGCCCGAGCGAGCCGACGCACTGACGAATCGACGAGCGTCTCGTTCAGCCCGTCGCGGTGGGCAGCGGGCCGAGCATGCGGACGAGGAGGGTCGCGATGTTGCGGCTGTCGTCGCCACCGCGGTGGTGAGTGCCCACGAGCGGCAGGCCCATTCGCTCGAGCGCTTCGTCCATCCCACATTCGCGCGGGAGCGCGTGCTGGAGCGCAAAGAGGCTCTTCACGTTGAGGTGCCTCGGACCGAACGGTGACCCGAGCCCCTCCCGCGTGGTCTGTCGCTCGAAGTGCTTGCGGTCGAAGTCGCCCCAGCTCGCGAAGACGCGGTTCTTCGCGTCGTAGGTCTTCTTGAGCTTCGCGAGCGCGTCGCGGAACGCGATGCCTTCGGCGCGAACCATCTCGGCCGTGAGCGTCGTGAGCTCCGTGCAGAACGGCGAGATCTCGCTCGTGGTGGGAAGGACGAGGATGGACTCGGTCGACACGAGACTCCGCGTTCGCACGTCGAGCACCGTGATGCCGATCTCGATGACCTCCTGCGCACCCGCGGGCTCACCCTGTCGCCAGCAAGTGCACTCGAGGTCGATCACGTTCACGAGCTGGCTGGGGGATGCGTCGGTCGTCATGGGCCCTCGTCGGAGCGACACGGTAAGCGCGCACGACTGACGCAGTATCCTCCCTCTCCATGCGACGACACGCCCTCGGAGCCCTCGGCCTCCTCTCGCTCGTGGCCATCGCCCCGAGCCTCGGCTGCGACGAGCTGGCGTGCGGATACGGCGGACCAGGCTGCGGCGCGCCGGGAATGAGGGGAGCGTGCGGAGGCGCGCTCGTGCTCGAGACGCCGACCGAGGTGACGATCACCTACTTCGACGACACGGGCGCGCACGAGGCGCGGGTGACGTCGGTGTCGAGCGACGCATCGGTCCTCGAGGTCAGGCGGGTCGCGGGCGCCACGGGCCGCTTCGTGCTCACCGCCCACGTTGAGGGCCCGAGCATGCTCACCACGACGATCGAGGGCTGGACGGCAGCGCAGGGCTTCACGCTCACGGGCGTGACGAGCCCGCGATGCGCCGACGCGGCCTCGAGCGACGGCGGCTGCGGCTGCGCCTCGATCCGTGGCTTCTCGCTCTCGCGCTGAGGCTCCGTCAGTAGATCCAGGGCACGATGCGGTAGGGCACGCGCTGGCAGTACGCGTCCCAGTCGTCGCCGTACTTCTCCTTGCAGAGCTTGTGGTCGCGGCGCTCGCGATCGAGCAAGAGGGGCGCGAAGTAGAGGAAGTAGAAGAACGGCAGCACGCTGCCGAAGCCGCACGCCAGGCACCACGAGAGCGCCATCGTGAGATCGCCGAGGTAGTTCGTGTGGCGCGCGAGGCCCCACCAGCCCGAGAGCAGGAGCTCGGTGCCGCGCTTCGTCTTGAGCGTGCGCGGCGGCTTGCCCCACACGGGCCTCTTGGGGTCGCGACGGAAGCGCTGCTTCTGCAGGTTCGAGTCGCGGAAGATCACGTAGCCCGCGAGGTTCAGGATCACGAGCAGCACCGCGGCCCACACCGGCAGGCTCGTGGGGTGCACGCGCAGGTACTGCTGCTGGAGCGTGAAGTTGAACGGCATCCACGCGAGGAACGCGTGTACGAGCATGAAGCCGTAGTTCTCGTAGAGGATGTCGAGCATCGAGAGCAGGTTCGACTCGAACACGAAGAAGTCGACGATGTAGAGGAGCTGACACCCGCTCACGACGACCATCGCGAGCGAGAGCGAGCCCGTCTGCTCGAGCTCCGCAGCCGGCAGCAACACCGCGAGCGCGCCCCAGGTCCCCATGCCGATGTGCGACTCGAAGAAGAACTTGAGATCGAAGAGGCCGAAGCGCGGGTTCAGCACCGTGCCCATGAAGAAGTCGTAGGGCACGTTGCCGCTCGAGCGCTCGAGCGCGCCGCGGCGGCGACCCCACACGTAGAGCCAGCTCGCCTGCGCGACGGCCGCGAGCGTGGAGATCGTGAGGAGCGGGCCGAGCTCGTCGAGGATCGCGCTCGCGCGGACGAGACCCGTGGCGAGGCCCCCGACGAGGAGCGCGATCGAGATCGCGAAGCACGCGAGGCCGTTGAGGCGGTACGTGAGCCGCTGCCCGTTCGGCAGCGGTCCCCCCTCGACGATCGAGCCCGGCACGATCACGCCGAGCCCGATCTGCAGCGTCATCCACGCCGCGAAGATGCCGAGCGCGCGCAGCGTGGGAACGGGGAACATGGCGAGCACGTCCGCCACCGAGCCCGGCAGCCAGAGCTGACCGTCGTGGAGGGCGGCGGCTGCCCACAGATAGAACGTGATCGCGGGCACGAGGAAGGTCAGCACGGCAGCGCCGACGGGGCCCCCGAAGTGATCGGCCGGTACGCGCTGCGCGCCCGGGCCTGCCTCCGTCGTTGCGTTCGTCTCGGTGCTCACGGCGCGCGAGCCTACTCGCCCACGCGGCCCGCGCACCCCCGAATTCCGGGGCAATTCGTTGCATCCGCACACGTCACGACGTGCGCGGGGACGAGACCTACCGCGACTCGTTCAGAGCTCTGCGGCCTCGATGCGTCGGTTCTGCTGCCGGCCCTCTTCGGTGTCGTTCGGGGCGACGGGTCGCGTGTCTCCGTAGCCGATGGCCTCCACGCGCGCGCCGTCGACGCCGTGCGCGACGAGGTAGGCGCGCACTGCGTCGGCGCGCTCCTGCGAGAGCGTGCGGTTGCGCTGCGGGTTGCCGACGTTGTCGGTGTGGCCCGAGATCCGGATCCGCACGCTCGTCATGTGCGTCATGTACTCCACGACGCGATCGAGGCGCGGGTTGGACTCGGGGTCGATCGTGGCGCTGCCGGACTGGAAGAGGATCCCCTCGAGCACGAGGCCCTCGGGCTCGGGCGCGGGCGGCGGCGCCTCGGGCGTGGCCGGCGTGGGCTCGGGCTCGCGCGGCACGATCACCGGACGCGGCGGCGGGTGCCAGCGGCGGTAGCGGAGCGTGAGGCGGATGTCCTGCCGCGGGCCCGCGGGCACGTCCACGTGGGCCGTGGTGCTGCGCCGACCAAGGCTGAGGTACTCGAGGTCGTAGCGTGCGCCGGCCGGCACGAGCACCTCGGCGTAGCCCTGCGAATCCGTCTCGTGCGTGTAGTACGCGTGACCATCGGGGCCCGTGAGCTTGATGACCACGCCCGTCGTGGGGCCCGAGTCCGGATCGACCACGAAGAGGCGCATCGCTGCGTGCGTGGCGGTCGAGGTGATCGCCGAGGGATGATCGCCGTGGGCTTGATCGGCCGTCTGCGACTCCGAGAGCTGGAACTCGCCTGCGCTCGATCCACCACCGCTCGACGACGAGCCGCCCGCAGAGTCGCTCGACGCCGAGCCACCCGATGCGCTCTCGGCGCCGCTCGAGGCACCGCCACCGGAGCTCGAGGTGCTCTGCCCTCCGCCACATGCAGCGAGGGACAACGTGATCGTGATCGCCAGAAGAGGAGTGGTGCGCTTCACGAGCACGACGCTAACACGCGACCGCGCTCCCGCGCGCACGCGAGGCGCAGCGCGCGAGCTCGCGTGTGGGGTGCGAGGACCGTTGAACGAACCACGGCGTCGCGGACACCCCCTCGGAGACGGCGCGATGCGAGAGGCCCCCTCGGGCCGCACGGCGCCGAGGAGGCTTGCCATGACTGCTCCCGAGAAGCGGGTCGGTGACGATCCGTCCGTCCGTCGACCCGAGTCCCTGCGTCGCGCGCTCGATCGCGCAGGCGCGCTGCTCGACTGGCTCTGGCGCGCGCGTGGGGAGGACCTCCATCACCTCGACGGCGAGGAGCCCGCGCTCTTCGTGGGCAACCACTCCGGGGGCCCGCTCGCGCTCTTCGAGCCGCTCCTGCTCGCACACCTCGCACGTCGGGCGGGCGTCGCCATCGCGGCGCTGCCCTTCCTGCTCCTTCACGAGATCATGTGGCGCACGCCGCTCGCGCCGCTGCTCGCGCGCCTCGGCGCGGTGCGCGCGAGCCCCGACAACGCCAACGCGATCCTCGCGCGCGGCGGTCGCGTGCTCGTGTACCCCGGCGGAGATCGCGAGCCCTTCCGCGCGTTCCGCGATCGCGACCGCGTCGAGCTCGGAGATCGCCGCGGCTACGTGAAGCTCGCGATCCGACACGGCGTGCCGATCGTGCCGATCGTGACCACGGGCCTGCAGTCCGGCTTCGTGTGCCTGAGCGACGGCCGCAGCCTCGCCGCGCGCTTTCCGCTCGCGCGCCTGTTCCGCGTGGGCGTCCTGCCGATCACGCTGAGCTTCCCCTTCGGCCTCTGGCTCGGCGTACCGCCGCCGTACGTGCCCCTCTTCGTGCGGGCGCGTGTGCAGGCCCTGCCGCCCATCCACTTCACGCGTGCTGGAGAGCGCGCCGCGAACGACGAGGCCTACGTCGAGGCCTGCCATCGCATCGTCGTCCACGCGATGCAGCGCGCGCTCGACGCGCTCGCGAGGGAGCGGCGCGCCGAGCGGCGCCAGGGCCTGCACGCCACGCTCGATGCGCTCGTCGATCGCTTCGAGCGCTGGACCGGGGCGGGGGCCCGTGCAGGCCTCGGCGCAGAGGGGACCGCAGCGTGCTCGGATGCGACCGTCCTCGCCCTCCAGCCCGCCCCCGGGAGGGTCTCGCGGCGCTCGCGACCGTCGCTGCCACCGCGTGCGGCGGCGTGAGGCTCTCCTCCCGAAGAAAAACGCACGAGCCGTTGAACGGTCCTCCTGGCTCCGAACACGGAGCGAAAAGCCCCGAAAAGGACCCCTTTGCTCTTCTCCACGGCCCTCCTGATGTTCCCCCGCGGTAGCCTCCCTCCCCCCGAGGCGACGCGACCCTCGTGGGTTTCCGCGAGCATGGAGGAACGGCGACTCATCGAGCGCCTCGTGCGCAACGAGACCGCCGCGCTGGGCGAGGCGTACGACCTCCACCACGCGGCGGTGCGGGGCTTCTCGCGACGCCTGCTCGGCCACGAGGCCGCGGCCGAGGATCTGGTGCACGACGTCTTCCTCCAGCTCCCCAAGGTGATCGGCCGCTTCGAGGCTCGCTCGAGCCTGCGTACGTTCCTCCTCTCGATCGCGGTGAACCTCTCGCGCAACGTGCGACGCGCGCGCTCTCGCCGCGACGACGCGCTCGAGCGCATGCACCTCGAGCCGCGCTCCGCGAACGAGACGCCCGAAGAGCTCGAGGATCGGCGACGGCTCGCGATCCTGCTCTCTCGCCTGCTCGACGAGCTGCCGATGGAGCAGCGCGTCGCCGTCGTGCTCTGCGTGATCGAGGAGCGCACCTCGGTCGAGGCCGCGGAGATCGCGGGCGTGCCCGAGGCCACGGTGCGCACGCGGCTCTTCCACGCGAGGCGCAAGCTGCGCGAACGGCTCGAGCAGCACCTGACCGATCGAGACGAGCCCGCGGCTCGAGACAAGGAGCTCGGTCCATGACCGAAGACGACTCGACGCTGCGCGAGGCCGCGCGTGCCCTGCGCGAGGCGACCGACGCGCCCTCCCCCGAGGCCGCCGCCACGCGCGCGCGTCTGCTCGCGGCGCACGAGCGCGATCGACGCTCGCTCTTGGGCTCGGCGCGCGCCACGCAGTGGCTCGCCGCCGCGGCCGTGTTCGCCGTGCTCTTCGTGGCCCCGAGCGCGTGGGCCCTCTACACCGGCCGCGCACAGCGCTGGATCGAGGCGATCGTGGGCCCCGCGCGGCTCGAGACGGTCGCACCGACGGCGCCCCCGGGCCCGCCGAGCACCCGTCCCCGGCACACGCCCTCCATCGACACGACGACGGTCGAGCCCCCGATCGAGCCCACCCCGATCGAGCCCACCCCGATCGAGCCCACCCCGATCGAGCCCACCCCGATCGAAGGCCTGCCGGTGGCGCGCGACGAGGTCGAGGAGCCCGAGGCACGACCGAGCGTGCCCGCCTCCGTCGCGCCCATCGACGACACGAGCGAGCGCGACGAGAGGCTCAGCTACCAGCGCGCCCACGCGCTCGAGTTCGAGGCACACGATCACGACGCCGCGATCACCGCCTACGACCGCTACCTCGCACGCTACCCCCGCGGCCACTTCGCGACGGAAGCTCGCTACAACCGCGCGGTGTCGCTCGCGCACGTCGGCCGCACGGGCGAGGCGATCCAAGCGCTCACGCCCTTCGCGCACGGCGCCCACGGCGGCTATCGGCAGGACGAGGCCGCGGAGCTGGTGCGCGCGCTCGAGGCGAGCGAACGGCCGTGACGCTGCCGCCGATCCGCGAGACGCAGCGGTCGTTCGGCGTGCTGGTGCTCGCGCTCGGCGTGGTGCTCGCCTCGCTCGCGGCCCCGGACCGGGCGCTCGCCGAGGAGAGCGCCACCTCGCTCCGTGTCGCGCTCGACCCCGCGATCCCCGTGAGCCCCGAAGACGTGGTGCGCAGGCTGTCGGCGAGCCTCGCGCTCGACGTGCGGCTCACGAGCCTCGACGACGCGAGCGCGCGCGTGCACGTGCGCTCCGCTCGAGGCCGCGCCGCCCGCATCGAGGTCTCGAGCGCTCGCGGCCGCCCCACGCGACGACGCATCACCCTCCCCCGTCGCGAGGACGAGCGCGCGGCTGCCCTCGCCCTGCACATCGAGAGCCTGCTCCGCGACGACGCGAGCGCGCTGCTCTCCCTCCTCGACAGACGGCGACTCGAGAGGAGGCGGGAGGCCCCGCTCGAGCCGACGGCCCCCACAGGCTCGGCCTCTCCCCCCGACTCGGCCTCTCCCCCCT
>JAIBCE010000474.1 GCA_019694315.1 Sandaracinaceae bacterium | reverse complement strand
ATCGCCCTCGCGGCGCTGGGCTGTCAGGAAGCGCCGAGCGAGATGGACCCGGGACCGACGTCGACGACGGCGCCGGGCTTCGTCCAGCTCTACGACCGCTACTTCCAGCCGACCTGCACGGCCTCGGCTTGCCACGATGGCGAGCGCGGCATCGCGGGCCTCACGTTCGCCGATCCTCGCACGGCGTACACGCAGCTCGTCGGCGCGGCCGTGGTGAACGGGGCAGCCAACACCGATGGCCTGCTCCGCGTGGATCCTGGCGATCCCACGAATTCCTTCCTGCTGTGGAAGCTCAACCACTCGAACACCGAGCTCGGCGAGCAGGGCTACGGCGCCGCGATGCCCCTCGCTGCCGACGCGCTCGCGGGCCCCGCGCTGGTCGAGGCGATTCGCAGCTGGATCGAGGCCGGCGCGCCCTATCGCGGCCTCGACGACTTCGAGGTGGACTCGCGCCCGTCGGTGTCGAGCTACATCGACTGCACGGCGACCGACGAGGCGGGCATGCGCGCGTGCTTCCCGGCCAACACGGATCCGGCGCTCTTCGTGCGCTACTTCACGCCGCCGATCACGGTGCCGGCGCACTCCGACTCGACGTTCTGCACGTACCTCGACGTGACGACGGACGAGACGCTGTATTTCCGCGCGACCCACGGCCGCCAGATGCGCGGGGGCCATCACATCGCGGTGTTCTACGCGAACATGCCGAGCGACAACCACGAGCCGCACGTCTGCACGAACGCCGAGATGACGAACTACATGTTCGCGGCGGGCGCGGGAGGCGAGGGCGGCCAGGACACGAACATGCCGCCGGGCGTGGCGCTGCGGATCGAGGCCGGCCGACAGATCGTGCTCCAGTCGCACTACATCAACACGGCCGACACCCCGCGGACCGTGATGGACATGGTCGACATCGAGCGCACGACGATCGAGGAGAGCCCGACCATCGTCGACTCGTTCGCGCTGATCAACTCGGAGTTCTCCGTGCCCGCGCGGGCGCGCGACTACGTGCTCGAGAAGACGTGCCGCATCGAAGAGGACATGGACATCTACCTGATGCTCGGGCACACGCACGAGTCCGGCATCCTGTTCGAGATCGAGCGCACGCCGAGCGGCACCACGGAGCCCGAGCTGCTCTATCACGCGACCGACGGCCCGCTCCTCCGCGACAATCCGCAGATCCTCACCTGGGACACGCCCCTGCGCTTCGCGGCGGGCGATGTGCTCACGCTGCGCTGCGGCTGGGACAACACGAGCGACACGCCGCTCGAGTGGCCGTCCGAGATGTGCGTCGGTCTGATGTACTACGGCCCCGGACGCGGCTGGCTCACGTGCGACAGCGGCGACGAGACCCCGCAGGGACGCATGCCGGGCGCGGGCTGCGCGGCCCCGACCGACACGGGCAACTCGCTCGGCGTCGGCAAGTACTGCGAGTCGAGCGCCGACTGCCGCGGCAACGGTCGCGCGACCTTCTGCCTCGCGCCCTTCGACAGCTCCTCGAACTTCTGCAGCTTCATCGGCTGCATGACGGACGCAGACTGCGGCGAGAACACCACGTGTGTCGTGCAGTCGGCAGGCTCGGCCTGCGTGCCGAACATGTGCCTGTGAGCCCCACGCTTCCGTGACCGCTGGCGAGTCGACGACGAGGAGATCGGGCCCTGGCCTGGTCTCCTCGTCTGCGTTCGTGCGAGGTCGCGGACACGCGTCGACGCGGCGCGTCATTCGCGCGTCATTCGCTCGCTCGCCCTGATCCGCCTCCCGATCACGTGCAGCGCCCTGATAGCCTCTCGATCGCGTCGGAGGTTCCATGGCTCACGCCCGCGTGCTCGTCGTCTGCACGTCGCTCTTGCTCGTCCTCTCCTCCGCGGGTGCGTGCTCGTCGTTCGACGCGACCCGCCGTCCCGCGCCCCGCGGCACGCTCGGCGAAGAGATCGTTCGCGTGTTCTGCGAGCGCATGGCCCGCGAGGCACACCCCGAGGACGTCTCGGGCGAGGCGTGGAAGCCCGTGTGTCGCGCCGAGGTCCCGCCGCCCGACGGTGCACCGCCGCGCCTCGTGACGCTGATGGAGAACCGCGATCGGCTCGCGGGCGCGCTCGATCAGGTGCTCCCGGAGGACCTGCACGACGAGCTCTCGACGTTCCTCTACCGCCTGCTCCCGCTCTACGACCCGCCCGTCGAGCGCTTGCCGCGCAACACGAGGCTCGTGGCCGACCTGCTCGCGTCGATCGCCGACGACGAGGATGCGATCGCGGCGCTGGCGCGCGTGGGCACGCGCACGGGCTATCGGCCGCTGCGCCTGGGCCTGGGCGTGGTGCGACCCGCGCTCGCGTACCCCGAGCTCGACGGGCTCTCGGAGCAGGCGCTGGGCGCGATCGGCGAGGGCGGCAGCGCGCACGCGCAGTGGCAGGCCGTGGAGGCCGCGCTCGCGATGGAGATGGCCACGTACGAGCCGGCGGAGCCGCCGGTCGGCGATCGCACCACGCTCGCGCTCAGCAGGGATCTGCTCTTCTCGAGCCACGAGGACATCGCGAGCGGCACGCCACGCTTCGTCCTTCGTCGCGACGAGCGCGGCATCGCGATGGTGAACGGCGGCACCGTGACGGCGCCCTTCGTCGACGAGGACGGCGACGGTCTGCCCGACGTGGACAGCCTCGGTCGCTTCGTCGACACGAGCGGCGAGGTGCTCGGTGTGGCGCGACCGTTCCGTGTGC
The DNA here is from genome assembly GCA_019694315.1 of Sandaracinaceae bacterium. GTDB lineage: Bacteria > Myxococcota_A > Polyangia > Polyangiales > Sandaracinaceae > JAFLCL01. Next base: position 2,313 of record JAIBCE010000474.1, on the reverse strand, counting down.
GCGACGAGGGCGCGATCCCGCGCGACGCCTCGGGGCGCGCGCTCGATCCGAGCACGGGGCAGCGCCTCTACGAGTACCTCGACGTCGACGGGACGATGCTCGCCGGCCTCGTGCGCGAGGCCGAGCCGTGGTTCTCGGGACCGACGCCCGTGATCCTCGATCTCACGCGGGGCCTGCCCGCGATGCTCGGGCCCTCCGCCATGCAGTCGCGCACCTACGGCGGCGCCACGCTGCGCTACCAGGGCTACGACACCGCGCAGGGCCCCGCGTTCGACACGCTCTACGCGCTCGCGCAGACGATGCGACGGCCCGAGACGGCCGACACGCTCGAGGCCGTGCGCCGCCTGCTCGACGAGCACGAGTCGGAGGCGGCGGGCGTGGTGCACAGCGCGCACTTCCTCATCAGCCACGGCGACGACTACCCCGATGCCGCGCTCGAGCAGCCGAACGTGCTCTGGGACGACCTCACGAACCTCGCCGACGGCTACACGCAGCAGGGCGAGCTCATGGAGGCGATCCTCCGCTCGTTCACCGACGATCGAAGCCGTCGCCTGGGCCCGGTGTATGCGGGTCTCATGCGGTATCGCGACTCCATCGACTACGACCGCTCCGACGTCAACGCGCCCCCCACGGGCTTTCCGCTCGATCAGCGCGTCGATCGCGCGATGCCCGACGTGGAGGGCAACGAGAGCCTCATGGAGCGCTCGATCGCGCTCATCGACGGGCTCGACGGCGTGCGCGTGTGCAACAAGGCCGGCGCGCGTCTCCGCATCCAGCTGCTCGGCCTGAACGTCGCGTGGCCGCTCTTCGGCAGCTACGACGAGTGCGAGCTCATCGAGATCGACAACGTCGCCGAGGCCTACGCGCTCGCGATCCTCGGTCGCTACGAGCTCGAGCTCCACGACTCGACGCTGAGCGGCCTCCTCGACCTCGTGGAGGGCATCGGCATCCTCAACGTGGATGATCTCCTCGAGCAGGCCTCGGGCATCCACGGCCTCACGCGGCACCCCACGCCGCAGGCGCTCAACCGCATGGTGTTCTGGGGCCTCGATCTGCGCGGCGAGGCCGACTGCCGCGACGAGGACAACGTCTTCCTCGCGTGCCTCTTCGATCGCGTGCACGACCGCCACGGACGTGACGTGATCGACAACTACTCCGGGACGATCTTCGCGTGGGAGCAGCCTGGCTTCTACGAGGGCATGGCGCCGTTGCTCGAGGTGCTGCACGACCCGCGCTACTCGCGCGACAGCCTGGGCCGCTACCAGTTCGGTCATCTCATCACGACCCTCTATCGGCACTGGCCCACGCACATGCACTGGCGCTCGCAGCGCACGGATCCCGCGGCGAGCACGTTCAGCTACCAGGAGAACGCGCGCAGCTACGAGGAGCTCGTGGCCGAGGGCTTCGACACGGGGCCCGAGTACGGCAACCTGATCGAGAACCTCGTCGACGCGACGCAGCTGCTCGACGACATGGACATGGGCGGCGGCCGCGACGGCATCGACGCGCTCGCGGACTTCGTGCCTGCGCTGCTCTCGCCGGCCGCCAACCCGGGCCTCGCCACCCGCTCGGGAGAGACCACGATCCCGTGGAACGACGGCTCGCGCACGACCGGGGTGACGCCGCTCCAGCTCGTCCTGCTCGCGCTGCGCAACGCGGACGCGACGTGGGCGAGCGGCGAGGGTGCGACGCGGGTGGAGGCGTGGCGTCGCGGGCGCGGCGCGATCGCGCGGCAGCTGCTCGACACGCGCACGCTGGGCGAGGGCTACCAGTTCGTGAACCGTCGCGGGCGGGCGATCGTGCTCTTGCTCCTGCCCTTCGTGCTCGAGCGCCTCGAGCACCACCGGAGCGCGGGCGATCTCGACAGCTGGGCGAGCGACTTCACGCCCGACGCGGAAGAGACGCTCGGCGGCCCGCTGCCCGTAGGCCTCGTGCGGCTGCTCGATCAGATCCAGAGCGAGCCCGACGCGCGCGACGCGCTCGTGGCCTTCCTCGCGTACCTCGTGAGCGAGACGAGCGACAACGACGCGCAGCTCGCGACGCTCTACGGTGCGGCCGATCTGCTCCAGACGCTGGACGACGAGGGCAACATCACGCCCATCCTCCACGCCCTCTCGGTCGCGCTCGCGCCCAACGCGCGCACGCTCGCCGCGGGCGGTGCGGGTGAGCCGGAGACGACGGCGAGTGTCGCCAACGACGCGCTCGATCTCGTGCAGACCGTGCAGGGGCTCGACACGGATCGCGTGCTCGTGCGGATCCTGCAGAACATGGTCGTGCTCGACGCCGACGAGAACACGCCGCTCGAGACGATCC
>JAIBCE010000473.1 GCA_019694315.1 Sandaracinaceae bacterium | reverse complement strand
CGCGACCGAGGCTCCCGCACGCACCGCTCCTGCACGCACCGCTCCCGCACGCACCGAGCCCGCCGGCACCGCCACGAGCGAGGCACCGAGCGAGCTCGCGCTGCTCGGCCGCGCGCGCGCTGCGCTCGCCACCCATCCCGAGGTGACCCTCGCGCTCTGTGCCGAGCACGCGTCGCGCTACCCCGAGGGGGTGCTCCGCGAGGAGCGCGAGGTGCTCGCGATCGACGCGCTCGTCGCGACCGGTCGGGAGTCTCAGGCCCGCGCCCGCGCGGTGCGCTTCGAAGCGGCGTTCCCGCAGAGCGTGCACCGACCCCACGTCTCGCAGGCGCTCGAGCGCTTCGACGCCCCCTCGGCCGCGCGTTGACCCGTTTCCGCGCGCGCCGCTACCCTCGACGCGATGTCTTCTCCTTGGTCTGCCGCAGTGCGCGGCGCGTGCGTGCTCGCGGCGCTGATCGCGGGATGCCCGCGGGAATCGGGTGATCCGGACGCGAGCCTCCGCCTCGACGTGGGCAGCATGGACGCCGGCCTCGACGCCGCCGCGAGGACATGCACCACCGTCGCTGACTGCGACGACGGGATCGCGTGCACCAACGACGGCTGTGGCGTGGGGGGCGTGTGCCGCAACACGCCCCTCGACGAGCTCTGCGCGAGCGACGAGCGCTGCGTGCCAGGCCGCGGCTGCGAGAGGCCGATGACCACCACCTGTGCGAGCGCGGCCGACTGCGACGACGGTCGCTTCTGCACCGGGGCCGAGACCTGCATCGGGCCGAGCGGCGCGATGTACTGCCTGCCGGGCACCGCAGTGGATTGTGACGATGGCAACGCGTGCACCATCGACAGCTGCGACGAGAGCGCCGACGGCTGCACGTACTCGCTCGCGCCGGGCTGCGACGCGGGCGTACCGATCACCGTCGACGCCGCCGCGCCGTGCGGTGAATTCGATCTCGCCACGCACGTGAGCGGCAGCTTCGGCGTGCGGCCCCCGCAGCTCTCGAGCTGTACGGCGAGCGCCACGTACGCGATCCGGGACGCGACGTTCCGGACGACCGCGGATCACCTCGAGGTCGTGGTCGACCGCTTCACGCTCACGGGCCCCCTGCCGACGGGGCCGAGCTTCCACGTCACGTTCAGCGACTCGTGCGCGAGCTTCGATCTGAGCGGTGAGTTCACCTGCGCCGACCAGTGGAACGGCACGTGGAACGCCACGTTCTCGGGGGCGACGTGCTCGCTCTGTCCGCCGCAGTCGGCGATGGTGGGAGGGATTCGACGATGAGCGCGGCAAGGACGTTCTGGCTCGTCGCGATCCTCGGCGCGGCCCTCGCGCTCTCGGGCTGCCCCTCGGGACCGTCGGGCTCGACGGACGCGGGCGGACGCATCTGCACCATCGACTCGGACTGCGACGATCGGATCGAGTGCACGCTCGACTCGTGCGGGGTGAGCGGCGTCTGCGAGCACCTCGCGCTCGACGAGCTCTGCGCGCCAGGTGAGTCGTGCTCGCTCACGAGCGGCTGTCGCGCGGGCCAGGCGTGCACCTCGAGCGCCGAGTGCGACGACGGCCTCGCGTGCACGGTGGAGCAGTGCGTCTCGGGCGGGACGTGCCGCATCACACCGCTCGACGCGCGCTGCAGCGCGCCCACGCCCGTGTGTGATCCCACGATGGGCTGCGTGGCCGAGAGCGGCTGCTCGAGCGACGGAGAGTGCGACGACGGCGTCGCGTGCACGCTCGACGCGTGCGGCGTCGATCGCCGCTGCGTCTACGATCCCATCGACGCGCGCTGCATGGCCGGCGAGCGATGCGGCGATCGTGGCTGCTACACGCCGAGGCCCTGCACCACCGCCGACGAGTGTCAGGACGGCGACTTCTGCAACGGCGCCGAGATCTGCATGCCCGAATTCGGTTGCGCGCCCGCTCCGATGCCGCGCACCTGCGCCGACACCGATCCCTGCACCATGGACCGCTGCGACGCGACCGCGAACATGTGCGTGTTCGCGTGCGACACGAGCCGTCCCGAGTGCATGTGTCCCGCGACCGGCTCGTGCGAGGGCAGCTTCCGCCTCACGGGCTCGATGCTCAGCTTTTCCTGCTACGCGGGGATGACGGGCTTCGACTTCTCCACCGTCACGTTCGGCTACGACCTCGGCGATCTCGTGGTGACCCCCGCGCGCCTCTACACGCCGGGCGTCTCGGGCGAGTCGCTCCGCGACATGAGCGATCCGCGCTGCCCGGACTTCGACGCGGAGGCCACGTTCGGCGGAGGCTGCGTGGAGCACTATCGCCTCTCGGGCACCTTCTCGGACGACGACCACTTCAGCGGCACGATCGAGTGGTGGTACGACGACGTCGACGGCTTCTCGTGCACGATCAGCGGCTGCATGGGCCGCATGTCGAGCCCCGTCACCGGCGTGCGCATGCCGTGAGCGACAGGACGGGCTTCGATCTGCGCTGGCTCCGCGCCGTCAGCGGCGCCCGCGCGCCTCGGCCTCGTCGACCCAGCCGGCCTTCGCGTCGGGGAAGGCGTCCGCGTAGGGCACGTACGGCTTGAGGTCGATCACCGGCGTGCCGTCGAGGAGATCGAGGCCACGCACGTGGATGGCGCGACCCTCGATGCGCGCGATGCGCAGGGCCGAGAGTCCGATCGGGTTCGGGCGATGCGGTGCGCGTGTCGCGAACAGGCCGTGCTGGTGCTCGGGATCGCGGGGAGGGCGCACGAGCGCAGGCCAGCGGGTCTGCCCGGTGCTCGCGCCGTCGTTGAGGTGGAAGACGTAGATCACCCAGAGGTAGTCGAAGCCCTCGAGGCTGCGGAGCGATTCGAGCGGGATCTCGGGCAGGAGCTCGATCACGCCCTCGGCCACCTCGCCGTCGCGCGTCTCGCGCGTGACGCTCGCTTGACGCGGTGCGCCGAAGCGCTCCTTGTACGGGGACCGTGCGATCGCGATCGGCCGCATCGCGAAGCGCTCGGACGGCGTGAGCGCGCCGGTGTGATCCTGCGGGGCCTTGTGTCCGAGGGGCTTGGTCATGGGGGCGTGTCGGGGATCATGTCATCTTGTGTGCGATCACCAGGCCCAACCTGCGGGACGGGCCTAGGCGACTGGCCCAGGAATGCAGTAGGAGGCCGTCATGACCGCTCGTCCCGATCCCTCGCAGACGCCCGCGACCGACTACATCTACGACTGGAACACGGTCGAGCGGCGCGCGCCCGTGGTGCTGAAGGGCCGCTTCGAGCTCCACGACGAGACGCTGCGCGACGGTCTCCAGAACCCGTCGGTCATCGATCCTGCGATCGCGGACAAGCTCGAGATCCTCCACCTCCTCGACGAGGTCGGTGTCGACACCTGCGACGTGGGCCTTCCGGGCGCGGGGCCTCGCGCGTTCGAGGACGTGCTCCGCCTCTGTCGCGAGATGGTCGACGGCAAGCTGAGCACCCGCCCGACCTGCGCGGGGCGCACGCTCGTCGCCGACATCAAGCCGATGGCCGACGTCACACAGAAGGCGGGCATCCCGATCGAGGTGATGACGTTCATCGGCTCCTCTCCGATCCGCGCCCTCGCCGAGGACTGGTCGGTGGAGCTCGTGCGCAAGCGCTCGGTCGACGCGATCAGCTTCGCGGTGAAGGAGGGCCTCCCGGTCAACTACGTGACGGAGGACACGACGCGCTCCGATCCGCGCGTGCTCTACGAGCTGTTCAAGAGCGCGATCGAGGCGGGCGCCACGCGCCTCACGCTCTGCGACACGGTCGGCCACGTCACCCCTGACGGCGTGAAGAACCTCCTCACCTGGACGCGCAACCTGCTCAAGGCGATCGGCGCCGAGCACGTCGGCCTCGACTGGCACGGGCACAACGATCGCGGCCTCGCCGTGGTCAATTCGATCTGGGCGATCGAGCACGGCGCCGATCGCGTCCATGGCGCGATCCTCGGCGTGGGCGAGCGCGTGGGCAACGCGTCGCTCGACCAGATCATCGTGAACCTCAAGCTCATCGGTGAGCTCGGGGATCGAGACGTGACGCGCCTCGGCGCGCTCTGCGACAAGGTGAGCAAGTCGCTCGGCGTGCCCATCCCCATCAACTATCCCGTGGTGGGCCGCGACGCGTTCCGTACGGGCACGGGCGTGCACGCGTCGGCGATCATCAAGGCGCTCGAGAAGGGCGACAAGGATCTCGCCGATCGCGTGTACTCGGGCGTCCCTGCGGGCGCCTTCGGACGCGAGCAGGAGATCGAGATCGGGCCCATGAGCGGCGCGAGCAACGTGCAGTTCTGGCTCAAGTACCGGGGCCTCGCGTCCAAGCCCGAGCTCGTCGGCGCCATCCTCGCCGAGGCCAAGAAGAGCGATCGCACGCTCTCGGACGAGGAGATCCGCGTCGTGGTCGCGCGGCTGGGCTGAGCGATGCAGGACCTCCATCGCTACGGCTGGGCCATCACGATCGTCGTGCTGGGTGGTCTCTTCGGCTTCTACGTGATGACGCGCCCCGAGCCCGCGGTGGAGCGGCTTCGCTTCGGCGACGAGCCGAGCACGCCGCACGCCGCACCGCCTCCACCGCCGCCACGCCCCGACGCGATCGCGGGCCGCACGTACGTCTCGGCCTACTCGCACGCCTACATCGGCAGCGGTCAGCCCGTGCTCTTCGCGATCACGCTCAGCGTGCGCAACGTCGATCCGCAGCGCGCGCTCGTGGTGCGGCGCGTCGACTACCACGGCACCGACGGCGCGCGCGTGCGCGCGATGATCGAGGCGCCGCGCACCGTCCCGCCGCTCGGCACGCTCGAGGTCTTCGTCGATCGCGAGGACGAGAGCGGAGGCTCGGGCGCGAGCTTCCTCGTGGAATGGGACATGGAGCCGGGAGGGCACCGTCCGCTCTGCGAGGCCGTGATGCTCGGCAGCGCGGGCCCTGTCGGCTACTCGTTCACCTCCATCGGCGTGGACGCCTCCGATCCGCTCGGCGGTCCGGCGTCCTCCGGGGCGCCGTCGAGCGGTGGCGAGGCGCCTCCGGCTCCGCGCGGAGCCGTGCCGGCCGAGCCCGCGACG
>JAIBCE010000082.1 GCA_019694315.1 Sandaracinaceae bacterium | reverse complement strand
CCGCAACGACAGCGCGCGTGAGCCTCTGCATGCTCGCGTCTGATCCGAATCTCGATCCGCAGAGCGCGACCTCGCCGTGCCTCACGGACGCACCGTCGAAGGCGCGAGCCAGTCTGTCTCTGCTCCCCATCGAACAGAAACATGGAGGTACGCGCCGCAACGACAGCGCGCGTGAGCCTCTGCATGCTCGCGTCTGATCTGCCCCTCGATCCGCGGAGCGCGACAACGCCGTGCCTCACGGACGCACCGTCGAAGGCGCGAGCCAGTCCCTCCGTGCTCCCCATCGAACAGGAACATGGAGGTACGCGCCGCAACGGAGGCTCGCGTGAGCCTCTGCATCCTCGCGTCTGCTCTGCCCCTCGATCCGCAGAGCGCGACCTCGCCGTGCCTCACGGACGCACCGTCGGAGGCGCGAGCCAGTCTGTCTCTGCTCCCCATCGAACAGAAACATGGAGGTACGCGCCGCAACGACAGCGCGCGTGAGCCTCTGCATGCTCGCGTCTGATCCGAATTCCGGATCCGCAGAGCGCGACAACCCCGTGCCTCACAGACGCACCGTCGAAGGCGCGAGCCAGTCTGTCTCTGCTCCCCATCGAACAGGAACATGGAGGTACGCGCCGCAACGGAGGCTCGCGTGAGCCTCTGCATCCTCGCGTCTGATCTGCCCCTCGATCCGCGGAGCGCGACCTCGCCGTGCCTCACGGACGCACCGTCGAAGGCGCGAGCCAGTCTGTCTCTGCTCCCCATCGAACAGGAACATGGAGGTACGCGCCGCAACGGAGGCTCGCGTGAGCCTCTGCATCCTCGCGTCTGCTCTGCCCCTCGATCCGCAGAGCGCGACCTCGCCGTGCCTCACGGACGCACCGTCGGAGGCGCGAGCCAGTCTGTCTCTGCTCCCCATCGAACAGAAACATGGAGGTACGCGCCGCAACGACAGCGCGCGTGAGCCTCTGCATCCTCGCGTCTGCTCTGCCCTTCGGATCGGATCCCCAGAGCGCGACCTCGCCGTGCCTCACGGACGCACCATCAGAGGCGCGAGCCAGTCTGTCTCTGCTCCCCATCGAACAGGAACATGGAGGTACGCGCCGCAACGACAGCGCGCGTGAGCCTCGGCATCCTCGCGTCTGATCACATCTCGACGATCACGTCGCGGCGCTCGCCGGCGCGCACCTCGATGTGCGTCGTGCGCGAGCGCGAGAGCACGGGGTTCGTGAGCACGATCGTGTGAGGCCCGGGCGTGACCTCCACGTGCACGAGCGGCGTCGGGCCGACCGGCCTTCCGTCGATCTCCACGTTCGCCCATGGAGTGGCGTTGATGCGCAGCGTGGCGGGCTCGCTCGAGGCGGGCGCCGGATCCGTGCCCGTCGAAGAAGAGGTCGCGGGCGGTGACTCGGTGCCGGTGCTCGAGCCCGCCTCGGAGGCCTGCGCTGCGGAGATCGTGGTCGCGCTGCCCTCGGCGGTCTCGCCAGCTGAAGGGGGGCCTGTGCCCGTGTGCGCGCCTGGTGAGGCCGTACCGCTGGACCCGCCGGTCTCGGTGCCAGCCCCGGTCCGACTGCCGGTCTCCGTCCGGGCTCCAGTCTGGGCCTGACGGCCAGTCCCAGCCGGGGTGCCAGTCTGGGTCCGAGCTCCAGTCTGGGTCCGAGTGCCAGTCCCGATCTGGGTGCCAGTCTCGGTCTGAGTGCCAGTCTCGGCCGGGGTGCCAGACTCGGTCTGGGTGCCAGTCTGGCTCTGGGCGCCAGTCGGCTCGATCGGCCCGCTGCTGGTCTGCGCGCTCGAGGTATGCGCCCCGGGCGGCGTCACCGTCGCGAGCTCCACGGGGGCGCGCTCGTGCTGCGAACCGAGGCTCGAGCGTGGGGGCCAGCCCTCGTCGCGTGTCGTGCCTCCCAGGCTCGCGAGCCCGACGAGGACAGCGAGCGCGGCCACGCTCGCGACCGCGAGCACGAGCGCGGGCGGGCGGGCGCGACCGCTCGGCGGCGGATGCGACGCGGAGGGCTTGGTCGCCGTCAGGCGGGTCTCGAGCTCGCTCCGCCCATCGCGCACGTAGCTCGCGTCGGGGTCGATCGTGGCGTCGGCGCGCTCGAGGGTGGGCGTGGCCTTCGTGGCGCGCGCGCCGAGCTCGTCGCGCGGTGAGTCCTCGCCGGCGACACGGGCGCGGGCCCCGAGCTCTTCGAGGCGCGACACCACCGCGGCCGCCGTGGGTCGCGCCTCCGGCGTGGGTGCGCGGAGAGACTCGCTCAGCGCAGCGATCGCCTTCGCGATGTCGTCCAGAGCCGAGCCCGCCTCGGGGGCACGCGCACGCGACGCGAGATCGCCCAGCACCACGCCGAGCGAGTAGAGGTCGGCGGCCGCGGTGACGGCGCCGCCGCTCTGCACCTCGGGTGCCGTGTAGCGTGGCGTGCCGCCGCGATGATCCTCGAGGCGCGCGACCGCGACACCGAAGTCGGCGAGCTTCACGTCGCCGCTGCGCGAGACGAGGATGTTCGAGGGCTTCACGTCGCAGTGCACGATCGCGGGCGAGCCATCGTCGCGCGTCGTGCCGTCGTCGCCGTGGGCGTGCCTCAGCGCGCGCGCCACCTCGGCGCCCACGTGCGCCATCGCACCGACCGAGAGCGGGGCGTCCTCGGCGTGCTGGAGGATCCGGCCGAGATCGGCCCCGTCGATCCACTCCATCGCGAGGTAGTAGTCCTGCTCGGCGCGCCCGAAGTCGAAGGTCGCGACGATGTTCGCGTGGGTGAGCGCGAGCGAGAGCCGCGCCTCGTGCACGAAGCGCTCGACGGCCGACCGATCGCCCAAGCGCGAGGCCCGGATGCGCTTGACGCACACCTCCTTGGTCGCGCCCGCCGCGCCGATCGCGCGCGCGCGCAGCACCTCGCCCATCCCGCCCTTCGCGAGGGTGCCCCGCACGAGATACCGACCGACGCGGGTCGGCCTCGCCGGTGCGTCGTCCGGATGACGGCGATCGGAGCCGTTGGTATCGTCGGATCGTGCCATCGGCGCAGAGAACGCCCCGCGCGCGCGGGACGAGGAGATCGTACCTCGGCTCGGCGCTGCCCGCCCTGATCCTCCTCGGCGTGCCGGGATTCGTGGCGATCGGGGCTGATCGCGCCCTCGCGCAGGCCGCGGACGTCGAGGTGTCCGAGCTCGCCGACGCGCCCGCGCCGCCGCCGGTCGATGACCCTCTGGCCGCCGCGTCTCGGGCCTATGCGGAGCTGCGGCTCGACGATGCATGGGCCGAGATCCAGCAGGTGATCACGCGCCTCGACGAGGCAGGCGGAACGAACGTTCCGCGCGAGACGCAGGTGAACGCGCACGTGCTCGCGGCCTCGATCGCGCGCGCGCGCGGTGAGCTCGGTGCGTCGGATCACGCGCTCGACGACGCCCTCGCGCTCGATCCCACGCTCACGCTCGACCCGGCGCTTCACCCGCCTCCGCTGATCGAGGCGCTCGAGCGGCGACGCACCGCGTATGCGGCGCTCCATCCCATCGGGCCGATCGGTCGCGAGCCGGTCACGGGTCCGACGGACACCGACCCATGGCCCTGGGTGGGCCTCGGCGCGGGGGTGCTGGTGGTCGTCAGCGGCCTCGTGGTGCTGACGGTCGTGCTCGCACAGCCGGACGACGACTTCGACCTGCGAGGAACGATCGTCCCGTGACGAGCGTGGTCCACGGCGTGACTCGGGCGCTCGTCGTCTCTGCCCTCGCGTGCGGCGCGGGCGCGTGCGCAGACCCGGCGCCGCTCTCGCCGCGCATCGTGCACGGCCTCGACGACATGCCGCTGCGGGGCGCCGACACGCTGCTCGTCACGGTGGAGCAGGGTGGTGTCGCGCTCGAGGGTCGTGAGGTGCGCGTGCCGCTGCCAGCGACGGGCTTCGAGCTCCTCGACGTGCCGCTCGGGCGCGATCTCGCGCTCCGCGCGGAGGCCTTCGCGGGCAACGTCCCGCTCGCACGCGGACGCTCCCTGCCCTTCAACTATCCGACGGCGTCGGAGGTCCCCGCGGGCCCCGACGTGCTCGTGGCCACGCTCGGCCGCTTCACGCGCACGCTCGAGACGAGCCTCGAGCTCGTGGCGGTGCTGCCGAGCGCGCGTGGCGCGATCGTCGTGTCTTCGAGCGGCGAGATCCTCTCGTACGAGGCGCACGGTGGCAGTGACGGAGGGGCCGTGCTCGCGTCGCTGGGCGAGGCGCCGGCACGCGCGGGCGCGCGCTGGGTGACCCTGGTCGATCCGAGCGGCGCCGAGGCTCTGCTCGGCGTCGGTGGTGCGGACGACGGCGCGAGCGTGATCGACGCGCTCGGCCGGCTCGCGGTGACACTGCCGGGCAGCGGCGACGGGCCGCGTGTCGACATCGCGCTCGGTAGCGCGAGCGATGGCAGCTTCGCGATCGCCGCCGGCGGAGCCGACGCTCACGGCGTGCCCAGCGATCGCCTCGCGCGCTTCGAGCTGACGGGCCCCACGACGCTCGTGCGCACCGAGCTCGCGCCCCTCGGCGCGGCGCGCAGCCACGCCGAGATCGCCCTCGTTCCCGCCGAATTCGGCGGCGAGGTGCGCGACGCAGCGGTCGTCGCGGGAGGCGGCGCGAGCGACACGATCGAGCTCGTCGATCCGCGCACGGGCCCGCGCGCGAGCGTGCCGCTCGATCCCGTGCTCGATGGGCGCGCGTGGGTGGCCGTGGAGACGGGCCTGCTCGTGGCCGCCGGCGGGATGGACGCGGCGAGGATCACCACGGACGCGGTCGACCTCTATCTCGTGCGCCCCGACGTCGAGCCACCGATCGCGCGCGTGACGCCCACACCGAGCCCCCTCTTCGCGCCGCGCGGGCACGCCGTTCCGCTCCGCCTCGGCCCAGGTCTCGCGCTCTTCGTGTCGGGCACCGACGAGGCGGCGCTCCGCGTCCGCGGCGCCGAGCTCGTCGAGGTGCGCCTCGACGCGCTGCCTGGAGACGTGGTGCCGACCGGCTCGCTGCCCGTGGAGGCGAGCGCGCGCGCCCTCGCGCGCCTGCGAGATCACTCGGTCCTGGTCGTGGGCCGAGGCCTCGTGGCTGCCTATGTGCCGCCGCGTGGTCCTGATTGATTCGCGCGCGGCCTCGGCGCGTCATCGCGTGTAAGCTCGCGAGGTGTCCTTCGAGTCCACCACCCTCGAGCCCGAGCCGCGCTCGGACGAGCTCACCCTCGATCGCACGCTCGCCTGGCTCGTCCCCCTCGATGGCAAGGATCGGAGCCCCCTCGAGCTGCGCGCCGGCGACACGCTCTCGATCGGGCGCAGCCGCTCGTCCAGCGTCCCGATCGACGACGCGTCGGTGAGCCGCCTCCACGCGACGATCGCCTGGGACGGAACCGATCGCGCGATCGTCACCGATCACGAGAGCCGCCTCGGGACCGAGGTCGACGGTGCGAAGGTCCGCGGGCGCAAGGACGTCGGCCACGGCGCGGTGCTGCGCGTCGGCCCGCGACGCTTCGTCCTGCTCTTGCCGGCCGCGCTCGAGGCACGGGCGCAGCCGCCCGCGCGGACGGGCGTGATGGAGCGTGTCCGCGAGCTCGTGCGACGCGCTGCCGTGAGCGATCTGCCCGTGCTGCTCGTGGGCGAGACCGGCGTGGGCAAGGAAGTGCTCGCGCGCAGCATCCACGAGGGAGGCGCTCGCAAGCGAGGTCCCTTCATCGCGCAGAATTGCGGCGCGATCACCGAGTCGCTCGCGGAGTCGATCCTCTTCGGCCACGAGAAGGGCGCGTTCACCGGCGCGGCAGCGCGGCAGGCGGGCGTGTTCGAGGCGGCCTCCGGAGGCACACTCTTCCTCGACGAGGTGGGCGAGCTCGCGCCCGCGATGCAGGCGAGGCTCCTTCGCGTGATCGAGCAGCGAGAGGTGACGCGCGTGGGGGCCACGCGGCCCACGCCGATCGACACACGCCTCGTCACCGCCACGCACCGCGACCTCGACGCGATGGTCGCGAGCAGCGCCTTCCGCGCAGATCTCCTCTATCGCCTCGACGTGATCCGCGTGCGGATCCCGCCGCTGCGCGAGCGCATCGAGGAGATCCCCGAGCTCGTCGGCCAGATCCTCCGCGAGCTCGATCCGAGCGGCACGGTGGCGCTCGATCCGGGCGCCGAGGACGCGCTCGAGCAGCACGACTGGCCCGGCAACGTGCGCGAGCTGCGCAACGTGCTCGGCCGCGCGCTCGCATTGCGAACGGGCCCGCTCCTTCGCGCCGAGGATCTGGGCCTGCCTCGGGACGAGGGTGCGCGCTCGGGCGGCCCGCTCCGTGGCGCCGTGAGCGAGACCGAGCGCGCCGCAATCGTCGCTGCGCTCGAGGCGACCAAGGGCAACCGCACGCGCGCCGCCGAGCGCCTCGGCATCGCGCGGCGCACGCTGCTCTACAAGCTCGAGCGCCTCGGCATCGTGTTCCCTCGCTCGTGATCGCCGCGCTCGCGATCACGAGGGTCACGAGGCGGGCGCCTCAGCGGATGCAGACGGTCGCGTGGCCGTCGCCCGGCGTGCTCTTCTCGTTGCAGCCGTAGCCGTCGCGACAGTCGCTCGCGCTCGAGCACGCCAGCACGCAGCGGCCCCCGCCCTCGGTGATGCACACCGAGCCGTTGGGACAGTCCGACTGCGTCTCGCACACCACCGCGCACTGGCCGCCGGGGTACATGCTGGCGGTCTCGCACACCGAGCCGCTCGCGCAGCCCCCGCTCGCGGTGCACGGACCGCCCACCACGTCGCCGGTCTTGCCGACGGTCTGACCGCACGCACCGAGCCAGAGCGCGCCCGCCATCACGAGCCCCGAGACCATCTTGTGCATTCGCATCCTCGTCATCCTCCTCTTCGGGCGTCGTCCGCCATCACGTTCCGAGCAGAAGTCAGTTGCAGCGCGCCTCGCCCATGACCGCCTGCGCCATGGTCTCACCGGGGCACTGGAGCGTGCACGTGGAGCCTGCGTCGCACGTGACGCCGCACGCGTCCACTTCGCAGCTCACGTGACAGACCGAGCCGTTGCAGCTCACCGTGCTCGACTCGCCCTGCACGATCACGTCGCAGGTCGCGCTGTCGCGGCAGCTCACGCTGGCCGACGCGCCCACCGTGAAGTCGCACGTCGAGCCCACGCACTCGGGGCTCGCGCTGTCGCCGGCGACCACCTCGCAGCTCGCGCCTCCGGTGCAGTTCGCATCGCACGAGTCCGCGCACGTCACCGCGCACGAGGCCGCCGTGCAGTCGAGGTTGCAGCCCGCGCCGCTCGCGCCGCACATCGACACGTTCGTCCATCCGCAGCTCATCGCGCTCGCGGGCGCTCCCGCGCACGTGCAGCTCGCGCCGCTGCAGGAGCACTGGGCCGCCGTGCAGGGCACGGGACCGCTGCCGCCCGAGCACGCGGCGAGGGGCAAGGCCAGCGCGCACGCGAGGCCGAAGCTCGAGACGAACGAAGAAGCGATGATGCGCATGACACCTCCAAGGCGCGGGACCTCCGCGCAACGTTGCGTTCCGTCTTCGCACGCATCGTGCCGGTGGTGGGCGGTGTCGAGAGCCCGCTCGCTCGCGGACCAGGGCAGCTCGCGAGCAGCTCGAACGCTGCGCACGCGGTTGCGCAGTGCGCACGAAACGCCCGCGGATTCCCTCGCGAGCCCGCTCCGTTTCACGTCGGGCGCATGGCGCGCACGGTGCAAAAAGGGTCGATCGTGCGCACGCGCGCCTCCTCGTCGTCCGCTTGTCAGCTATCCTCGTCGAGGATGGTCTCCTCGCCGACGCGTCGCTCGATCACGTGCGCGCTCGCGCTCGCGCTCGCGGGCTGCGGCGATCCGCCGATGGGCAGCGATGCGGGGCCCGCAGACGATGCGAGCCGTGACGGAGCCATCCAGAGCGCGCGCGTCTCGGTGAGCGTGGTGGCGGATCCCTCGACGCTCGAGGACGACACGACGCTCGAGCGGCTCGTGATCGGCGTGCTCGACGTGCGAGCGCCCAACGATCGCGGCGTCCTCGCGGGACACGTCGATCGCGCGCTCGACCTCACGAGCGGAGCGGCCGAGCTCACGCTCCCCGACGCGCCTCCTGCGGTCTACGGCGAGGTCGAGCTCTTCCTCGGTCCGGGCGCGTGGGGCCCGGCGATGGTCTTCGAGATCCAAGAGCCGTCGCGGCACATCGTCCTCGAGCTCGATCGACGCGTGGAGCTCGAGGGCCGCTGCGACATGCCCCACGAGCTCGGCACGAGCGGCGGCCTCGGCATGACGGTGAACGTGGACATCGCGCTCATCGCGCACGTGCTGCGCGAGTCGGAGCTGCCCGCGCCCGTCGATGGCGTGATCCACGTCGACGCCACGAGCGCTCCCGCCGTGATCGCCGAGATCTTGGCGTCGTTCGAGCGTCTCGAGCTCGAGTGCGCCGACTACGACTTGTGAGACAGGGGCGCGAGGCACGCTTCTCGCTAAGTGCGAGAGCATGCGCGCAGTCTCGCTGTCTTCCTTCGTCGCGATCCTCACCCTCGGCCTCTCGGCCTGCTCCGCGATCGTGAGCCCGGACCCCACGCGGCTGTCCACGGACGATGCAGGTCACGGGTCCATCGACGCCTACGAGCCTCCGGGCACCGACGCGAACGTGCCTCCGGGCACCGACGCCTTCGTGCCTCCGGGCACCGACGCGTACGTCGTGCCCTCCCCCGATGCCTTCATGACGTGCCCACCGACGGATCCCCGCTGCGGCGGCCTGAGCGATCCCACGCGGTGCGGGCCTTCGTCGGTGAGCTGCCGGAGCGATCAGGCCTGTGTGGGAGGCGCGTGCGTGTGTCGGCCCCCGCTCACGGACGTGGGCGGCACCTGCGTCGATCTCGCGAGCGATCCGACCAACTGCGGCCGGCCCGGCAACGTGTGTCGGGGCGGTGCGGTGTGCCTCATGGGCAATTGCGTGACCGGTGGCGGTGGTGGCGGGGCGTGCCCCGACGGAATGCGCCTCTGCGACGGTGGCTGCGTGAACACGCGCAACGATCCGCTGAACTGCGGCGAGTGCGGGCGAAGTTGCCGCGCGACCGAGGCCTGTCAGGGCGGCGAGTGTCGCGAGGTGAGCTTCGCGCCCGGCTGCACGAGCTGCCCGTGCGATGCGTGTGGCGGCGGCGACGTGTGCTGCACCCTCCCGAGGCTCGGCCTGCCCTACTGCTTGAACGCCGAGCGCTGTCCGTGAGGACCCACGTCCGCGTGGTCAGCGAGCGAGGCGTGCGTCGATCGCCTCGCGGACGCGGGCCACGTCCGGCGGCAGCTCGATGGGCCGGTTCGCGTACGCGCCGTCGGCTCCGTCGAGCTCACCCGCGTGGTAGCTGCGCTTGAACTCGGTGAACTTGAGCCCGTGCGCGGTGCTGATCACGACGACGCGATCGTCTCGGGCGATGGTGCCGCGCTTGGCGAGCTTCTCGAGCGCCGCGAGCGCCACGCCCGTGTGGGGGCAGTTGTACATCCCCGTGCGGTCGGCGCGTGCGACCGCGTCGGCGAGCTCGGCCTCGGTGGCCTCCTCGACCACGCCGTCGAACTGACGCAGCACGCGGATCGCGCGATCGATGCTGACCGGATCGCCGATCTGGATCGCGCTCGCCGCGGTCTTGCGGGCCTTCACCGGCTCGTAGTGGTCGAAGCCCTTCTGGTACGCGAGGTAGAGCGGGTTGGCGTGCGCGGCCTGCGCCACGCAGATGCGCGGCAGGCGTGAGATGAGCCCGAGCGCCTTCATCTGGAGGAAGCCCTTGCCGAGCGCGTAGACGTTGCCGAGGTTGCCGCCCGGGATGACCACCCAGTCCGGCACGGCCCAGTCGAACTGCTGCACGAGCTCGACCGCGATCGTCTTCTGCCCCTCGATCCGCAGCGAATTCATCGAATTCGCGAGGTAGATCGCGCCATCGGCGGTGAGCTCCTGCACGACCTTCATGCAGCCGTCGAAGTCGGTCTCGAGCGAGAGCACGATCGCGCCGTTGGCGAGTGGCTGGAGCAGCTGCGCGATGGAGACCTTGTCCTTGGGGAGCAGCACGAGCGCGGGGATCTCCGCGGCCGCGCAGTACGCGGCGAGCGCGGCCGACGTGTCGCCGGTGGACGCGCACGCGATCGCGCGCACCCGCGGGCCCTGGCCCTCGAGCTGCGCGCGACGGTTCATCTCGCGCACGGCCGACACGAGCACCGTCATGCCGAGATCCTTGAACGAGCCCGTGTGGCTGTTGCCGCACTGCTTGATCCACACGTCGTTCAAGCCGAGGGAGCGCCCGTAGCGATCGGCCCAGAGGAGGTTCGAGCCACCCTCGGCGAAGCTCACGATGCTCGACGGATCGATGTCGGGATAGACCCACTCGAGCTTTCCCCACACCCCCGAGCCATAGGGCCACTCGGTGCGCATCCAGCGGCGATCGAAGAGCTGCATCCACGCCGCGCCGCTGCGCTCCGCGAGCGCCCCGAGGTCGTGCTCCACGTCGAGGAGCGCTCCGCATCGCTTGCAGCGATAGACCACCTCGTCGAGCCCGTAGTGCTCGTCACACCCTGCGAAACAGGAGAACCGTGCCTTGGCGCGCATGGGCCCGAGATAGCACGCGCCCGCGCGATGCCGCGTGGGATCCGAGCCCGCTCCCCTCCGCGGCATTCGAGGCCGAGGGCCGTCCCGCACCCGTTGAGCGCGCCACGGGTCTCGGTGCACGCTCGCGGTGTGGAGCTCACGCGCGACCCACGCTCGTTCGTCGCGGAGCCCATGGGCAAGGCGCTCGTGGGTCTGCAGCACGTCCTCTGGGCCGCGGGCCCGCACGCCGGGGGCACGATCGTGTGGGGCGACTGCGGTGCGCGCGAGGCGGAGGCGATCACGGCGGCGTGGGACTACGAGGCTCGCTTCGCGGTGCCCTACGACGCAGTCGTCGACATGAGCGGCCTGACCTTCGTCGAGCCGCGGGGCTTCCTCGTGGTCGAGCGCGACATGCGGCGGCGCTTGCCGATCCTCGCGCGTCGGATTCGTCGCCAGGCGATCGTGCGACCTCGCGGCATGGCCGGCGCGATCGTCGCGGGCTTCTATCCGATGCTCACGCCGTCGTTCGACTGGCGCCTCTTCGATCGGGCCGAGGACGCGTACGGCTGGGCGTTCGGAGCCGACGGGGCGAGGCTCGTGGCGGAGCTCGATGCGATCGTGGTCGCGGAGCGCGAGCCTGCGGAGGATCTCTCGCGCCTGCGGCAGGCGGTGCGGGAGTCGCTCGACGAGACGCTGACGCTCGGCGCGATCGCCCGCAGGGTCGGGCGATCCGCACGCACGCTCCAGCGGAGCCTCACGCAAGCGGGGACGACGTTTCGCGCGGAGACCGCGCGACTTCGCGTCGAGCGCGCGCGCGAGCTGCTCGAGCAGAGCGAGCTGAAGGTCGAGTCGATCGCGCGCGCCGTGGGGTTGCGCTCGCCGTCGTCGTTCACGGCGACCTTTCGGGCCATCACCGGAACGACGCCGTCGGAGTACCGGAAGCAGCGCGAGCGAGCGTGACGCTCAGCGACAAGCCTGCGTGCGCGTCTCGGTCGTGCCGCTGCAGCGACCTGCGACGAGGCTGCACGTGAGGTAGCGCGAAGACACGCCACAGCCGGGCACCGAGCCGGTCCAACCAGTGGCGGCGCATCCGCGCGTCGGGCACGTGTCGAGCACGTCTGCCCACTGAGGCTCTTCGGCCCCGGAGCAGTCGTAGTCGAAGCTCCCGGGCGTCGGCGGGCAGCTCGCGCCCGGGGGACAGTACGGGCTCGCGTGGAAGCTCGCCGACGGATTCACCGAGCGATTGCCGTCGTCACAGTCACCGCCGATCGCCGTCCAGCCCGCGGGACATCCACACGACATCATCGACATCCCGCTCGCGCCTGCGCCATCGGCGTCCATGTCGCGATAGCAGATCCCGAGCAGTCCCTCGTCCACCGAGCCATCGCAGTCGTCGTCGAGCGTGTTGCACACCTCGGGATCATCGGGAGACACGCGTGAGCTCGTGTCGTCGCAGTCGGTGCCGCACGCACCGAGCGAGGAGGGCGCGTGCCCGTCGTGATCGGCGTCGATGAGGGCGCTCTGACAGCCGAGCACGCGATCGCACGCATCGGTGGTGCACGCGCTCGTGTCGTCACAGTCGAGGGCGCCCGTCGTGGTGCAAGTGTGGGTCGCGAGGGCGCACGACTCCGTGCCCGTACAGACGTCCGAGTCATCGCACTCCGCCGCCGACTCGCAGCTGTAGGTGCAGTCGGGGTCGCAGCCGTCGCCCGACGTCCCGTTTCCGTCGTCGCACTCCTCACCCGCGTCCATGGCGGCGTTTCCGCAGCCCGGCGCCACGCAGAGGCCCGTCATGTTGCAGCTGCCCATCGAGCCCGTCGGCGTGGTGCAGACGCCGCCGGGCCGCGGAAAGCTGGCACACACGTGCGAGGCGCACGCGTCCATCGTGCAGACGTTTCCGTCGTCGCAGTCGAGCATCGAGGTGCACGACCACGTGCAGCTCGTCGGCTCGCAGCCGTCGCCCGCGATCGCGTTTCCGTCGTCGCAGTCCTCGTCGCGATCGAGCACGCCGTCGCCGCAGTGGCTCGGGACGCACGTGCCCGCGTCGCAGGTGCCGGCCACCTCGCGCACGGCGCACGGCGCGCCGTCTCGGGCGCCTGCGCAGTCGCCGCGGCTCTGCATCGAGGGCTCGGTCGGCGTGAGATCGAGGTCGACGTCGGCGACGCCCGTCGGTGGGACCACGAAGAGCCAGACCTGCTCTGCGCCGCGCGGCGCCCAGCGCAGCGTGGCCTCGCCCCGCGGGTTGGCATCGGCGCTCGAGCGCACGCTGCCCCGATCCGAGAGCACGTGGAGCCGCGCGCCCGCCGGCAGGCCCGCGCCGAAGAGCTCCACGACGAGGCTCTCGTCGAAGGCACCGTCACACGAGAGGCACGTGAGCGGCAGCGGGATCGGTCGCGCCGCGCCGCGGATCTCGAGGTGATGCGCGCGTCCGGGCGTGAGCGAGCCCGGCACGTACGGGACGCCGTCGATCGTCACGGTGGCGGCGCCGAGCGGCATCGAGTCACACGCGTCGGGGACGCCGTCACCATCGAGATCCGGCACGATCGGCGCCGGCAGGAGGCCGAGCGCGGGGATGCCCGCCGTATAGCCGGTCGGTGGGCTCGCGTCCGTCGGGCAGGGATCGCACGCATCGCCGAGCCCATCGAAGTCGCTGTCGCCCATCGCGCCGCCGGCGAGGAACGGACAGAGGTCGGTGTCGTCGGGGATCGCGTCGCCGTCTGCGTCGGGATCGCACGCGTCGCCCTCGCCATCGCCATCCAGGTCCTCCTGACCCGGATTGGGCTCGTGCACACAGTTGTCGTGCTGGTCGGCGAGCAGATCGCCGTCGTCGTCCCAGTCACACACGTCGCCGCCGCCCACTCCGTCGGTGTCGTCCTGGTCGGGGTTGGGCAGCACCGCGCAGTTGTCGGACTCGTTCGGCACTCCGTCGGCGTCGATGTCGGGATCGCAGGCATCGCCGAGGTGATCGTGATCCTGGTCGGTCTGGAAGTAGTTGGCGACGCCCACGCAATTGTCGTCGAGGTCGTCGACGTGATCGCGGTCGACGTCGGCGAAGTCGATCTCGGGACAGACTGGCGTGCCGTCCTCGAGCACCACGCCCTGGTGGATGCCCGCCCGACGGAAGGCCTGCTCCACGATGCAGAACTCGTGATGGGGATCGGCCGGATCGCGGCGCAGCGCATAGGCCTGCGTGGTCATGAGGATCTTCAGCATCGCGAAGTCGATGTCGCTGAAGGCTCCGAGGTTGGTCTCGAAGACGAGGCGCGCGAGGAAGGTCTGGGTCGCCTCGCTGGTGGTGGTCCCTCCACCCTCGAGCGCGATGCCGATCGAGCACAGGATGAAGTCGAGGAGCTCGTCGAACGTGCTCGAGCTGGCCTCCTGGTAGGTGAAGGCGCCGGGCCCGCACGCGTAGCCGAAGTCCCCGTCGAGCAAGAGCCCCATCGTGTGGGCCATCGACTCCTCGATGCCCCCGGGCTCCCCGAAGTACCGATCGATGTCGCTCGTGTGGTTGATGACGCTGTGGAACCATTCGTGGCCGACCGCCTCGCGCCCGCCGCGCATCGCCACGTCACCGTCCTCGAAGTCGAAGACGTCACCCTTGAACAGATCCCACGAGAGGTGCGTGTACGCGTCGGCGTCGTAGCGGACGACGCTGCGGTGATCGCCGTCTTGCCCGTCGTGTCCGATCCAGCCATGCAGCGTCGCGTACCAGTCGTACGCCGCGGTGAAGCCGTCACGCACCGCGAGCACCTCGGGCGTGCACTCGGCGGCGTTCACGCAGCCGAGCTCGTCGGCGGCGAGCACCTCGTCGCTCGTCTGTCGTCGGTACACGTCGAGATCGAGCGCGCGATCCTCGTGCGCGGCCTCGCGCAGCACCTCGCCCGTGCGCGCGTCCAGCACGACGAGCCCACGGCCGAGGGGGATCCGATAGGCGAGACGCGCGCCCGCAGGCTCCTGCGGCGCGACGAGCCTGGGCGCGTCGATGACGAGCGCAGGTGCGCCTCCGAGCGCGTCGTCGGCGTGCATCACGCGCGCTGCTGCCTCGGCGGCGGTGAGGCTCGGGCGGAGCGCGAGCCCCGCCGGAGGAAGCACGTTGCCGTACACGGCGACGACGGTGCTCCCCTCGAGCAACACGCCCAGACCCCCACCATTCACGGCGATTCCGTCGATGCGCTGGGCGAAGAGGACGTGGTCGAGCGCGCGGCCGTGGGTGGACCGCACGACCTCGAGCGAGCTGCGCTCGTCGTCGAGGCGAAAGAGCGCGGCGTTCTCGGCGAGGAAGCTGCGCGCTCGCTCCACGGTGCTCGCGCCCGTGCTGGGGAATCGGCCCGTGATGGCGATGGGGGCGTCGTCTCGTGCGGTGTAGCCGGTCGGTCCCTCGGAGCGCGCGAGCAGCGCGTCGAGCGCGTCGGCTCGCGGATCGAGAGGCACGCCTCCGTCGCGCGAGGTGCCCGCGTCGATCGAGCCATCACCACCGTCGCAGCCCGCCTGGAGCGCGAGCCCGATCACCAGCGCGCGCGTCGCCGCGCTCACCCACCCGTTGCCGATTCGCATCCGCCGAGCATCGACGAGCCCTCACGAGCGCGCTCGAGGTCTGCTGTCGCCCACACGCCAAACGCCATCGTCCGTGCGTCAGGCGGGCCTCGCTCGGGCCCCGTTGGTCTCGGCCCCTCTCGGTCTCGGGACGTCAGTGCCCTGCCGCGAAGTCCTGCGTCCAGTAGTGCCCGTAGGGCGAGCCGTCGACGAACGCGTAGCCGATGCCGATCGTGCGGTAGTCGGGGTTCATGATGTTTCGGCAGTGACCCGGGCTGTGCATCCAGCCGTCGACCACTTCTTCGGGCGTGGATTGGCCCGCCGCGATGTTCTCACCCCAGGGCGTGGGGCCCATGAAGCCGGCCATCGTCATGCGATCGGCGAAGGTGCGGCCATCGAGGCTGTCGTGCTCGAAGTAGGCCTGCTCGCCCATGTCGGTGGAGTGACCGCGCGCGGCGACGCGGATCACCGTGTCCATCTCGAGCGCGGGCGCGGGACCGAACACGTCCATGTCGCACGTCGCGCCTGCCGCGCGCCGCTCGTTCGTCAGCGTGAGCACGCGCCACTCGAAGTCCTGATAGGCCATCGGCCAGTCGTCGGTGCCCGAGCAGCGCTGCGAGAAGCAGTCGGTGTCGGCGCAGTCGGGGGCACCGTCGCCGTCGTTGTCGAGGCCGTCGTCGCACGCGCTTTCGCGCGCGGTCACGTGGAGCTGCACGTCGCCCGCCTCCGAGGGACCGAACGCGTCGACGACGATCACCACCGTCTCGCAGACCTCGAGATCCACCGACACGGCCGAGCGCGTGTCCATGCCGGGGCGCACGTCGTCGTTGCACGTGATCTCGGCGCCGTCGCAGCCGCGGCGCACGCTCAGCACCGTGTCGAACGACGAGCCCGCGGTGGAGATCTCGTAGCGGCCCGCCTCGGGCGCGGTGAATTCGAAGGCCACGTCGCGACCGCCCGCGCCCGCACCGCAGCTCGGCGCGAAGTCGTCGGCCTCCATCGCCGTGCTGGCGCTCAGGTCGAGCGGGATCCGACTCCCGCTCTGGGCCACACAGCTCGCGCGCCTCGCCAGCATGCACGCTCCACCGGGGCTCGGGCTACAGCCTGCGAGCGCGAGCAACGACGTGACGGCGAGCGAGAGGCGAAGAGAGCGCATCCGGCGACGATAGCAGCGCTCGAACGCGATCAGATCGCCTCTCTCGCGCGCCCCTGCTCTCGCGTGGCGAGCGCGCTGATCTCCGCGGGGCGCGGGGAGCCCTCGGGCTTCGCAGCCGGCAGCTCGATCGCGGCGACGAGGCTCGGCAGTGGCCCCGCATCCATGGCGTCGGCGAGCGCGTGGAGCGCGGTCGCGAGCTCCTCGGCGCTCGGCCTCGCCTCGGCGCTCTTGTCGAGGGCGCGATGCACCAGCGCGACGAGCTCGGGCGACAGGCCCGGGACCACGCCGCCGAGCGGCTCGGGATCGACCGCGACCTGCGCCACGAGCAGGAGCGACGCGCTCGTGGCGGCGAACGGAGAGCGCCCCGCGAGCGCGTGATAGACGACGAGCCCCGCCGCGTAGACGTCGGTGCGATCGCCGACGGTGGCGGGCGCCGTGATCTGCTCGGGCGACATGAAGGCGGGCGTGCCCACGACGAGGCCTTCCTGCGTGAGCGTGCCGCCCTCCACGCGCGCCTCGCGCATCTTGCTGATGCCGAAGTCGAGGAGCTTGAGGCCCGCCCCCGTGTCGGTGAGGAGGATGTTCGCGGGCTTCACGTCGCGGTGGACGATCCGCGCGGCGTGCGCGGCCGCGAGCGCCTGACAGAGCACCGCGCCCACGCGACATGCGAGACCAGGCGTGAGCGGCTGGCCGCTCGAGAGCACGCGATCGAGCGCCTTGCCGACGACGAGCTCCTGGATCTGGAAGAGCTCTCCGTCATCGGACACGTCGATGTGGAGCGTCTTGACGATCGCGGGGTGCTGCACGCTCGCCGCGGCGCGCGCCTCCTGGAGGAAGCGCTGCAGGTTGTCGAGCTCGCTCGCGCTCGCCGCCTGCACGACCTTCACCGCCACGGGCCGATCGGTCAGCGTGTCGTGACCGCGGTAGACGACGCCCATGCCGCCCTGACCGAGCACGGACTCGATCGTCACGCGACCGCCGAGGCGCGCGCCGGGCGCGAGCACACCGCCACCTCCGCCCGTGGTTCGCGCCAGGCGCGCGAGCGCGCTCGAGAGCTCGCGGCTGCGCTCCTGCACGCGCTCCATGAGCTGCGCGTTGAGCACGTCGAGCTCGGCCGCGTGCGCGACGATCTCCTTCACCTGCTCGGCCACGCGCCGCTCGAGGCTCGCGTTGAGCGACTCGAGCTCGCCCTTCTTGGCCTCGAGCTCGGTGTTGTTCCGCTCGATCTCCGCGCGCTGCGCCTCGAGGGTCATGCGGTTGTCGACCTCCTTGCGCGCGAGCGCCGTGAGGCCGTACGCGAGGCCGATGCCGAGGAGGGCCATGATCGGGACGATCACCGTGACGGAGAGGCGCGCAGCCTCCGAGGGCTGCACCGCGGGCAGGAACGCGAGGAAGGCGAGGAGCCCCACGACGTGCAGGGCGACCACGGGCACGAGGCGCAGCCGGAACACGAGCGCCGGCACGAGCACCGCGATCACGTACGCGTTGATGTTGCTCGCGAATTGGCGCTGATCATTGAGCGACGACGCGATGCCCATCGCGAGGTAGGCCGCGTAGGTGAGCTCGCCGATCACGCCCTCGATCGCGGAGCGGCCGCGGAGCCCGAGCGCGCGCGCGGGCACGAAGCTCGCTGCGAGGAGGCACGACGAGACCACGGCCATCACCGCGTGTGACTGCCAGAGCAGCTCCCACCAGGCGCGCTCGGCGGGCGCGAGCTCTCCCGCGGGCGCGCGCCCGAAGAGCACCACGGCGAGGTGCACCACGAGCACGAGCGGGATCATCACGCGGGCGCGCCGGAGGTTGATCTCCGCACTCTCGCTGGCGAAGCGCTGATCCAAGGTGAGGCTCGTGGGATCGGTCATGCCAGGGGCCCGCGCCGCGACCCTACCGCGGATCCGCCAGAGGGCGCGACGTGTTACGAGAGGGCGATGGCGCTCGCTCCGCGTTCCCCCCGTGCCTCGCTCACCGAGATGACCGAGCTCGTGCTCCCGCAACACTCGAACGTGCTCGGCACCGCGTTCGGCGGCACCGTGCTCGCGTGGATCGACGTGGCGGGCGCGATCTGCGCGCAGCGTCACTCGGGCTTCGTCTCGGTCACGGCCGCGATCGACGAGGTGAATTTCGTCGCGCCGATCCGCATCGGCGACGTCGTGATCCTCTCGGCGCGCGTGAACGCTGCGTTCCGCACCTCGGTCGAGGTGGCCGTCACGGTGCAGGTCGAGGATCGCGCCACGGCGCATCGTCGCTCGTGCGTCGAGGCCTTCATGACCTTCGTGGCCGTCGACGGCGCGGGCAAGCCCGCCGAGGTCCCGGCGCTCCTCGCCGAGACGCCCGAGGATGAGCGCCGCGCGCGCGAGGCCGCCGAGCGCAGGGCCGCGCGCCTGGCCAAGCGCCGCTGAGCGCCAGGTGGCGGAGCCCAAGGAGCCGACGCGTCTCGCGGCCCTCACCGGGCTGCGCTTCCTGGCTGCGAGCTGGGTCGTCTACTACCACGCACACACGCTTCGAGGCGAAGCGCCGTGGTGGCTCGATCGCCTCGGCGCGATCGGCTTCACCGCGGTGCCGCTCTTCTTCGTGCTGAGCGGCTTCGTCCTCACGTGGACCTACGCGGAGCCCTTCGACGAAGGACGCGCGCCTCTCGGTCGCTTCTACCTCGCGCGCGCCGCACGCGTCGTGCCCCTCTTCTGGCTCGCGCTCGCGTGGACGCTCGTCTTTCTATGGCCTCACGTCCCGGCGCCACGGCCGCTCTTCTCGATCGTGCTCGGCCTCGGGGCGTGGCAGCCGGGCTGGGCGTGGCTCGCGAACGTCGCGTCGTGGAGCATCTCGGTCGAGCTCTTCTTCTACGCGCTCTTTCCGCTCGCGATCGTCCTCGTCCCCTCCGGTCGCAGCTGGCTCGCGACACGACGCGGCCTCCTCGTGCTCGCCGTGCTCGCCTACGGCGCGAGCTTCGTGCCGTGGATGGCCTCTCGTGCGGGGGGTGTGGACGACTCGTTCTTCCTCACGTTCTGGCCTCCCTTTCACCTCCCCGCGCTCATCGTGGGCATCGTGATCGGGCGCCTCGCGCTCCTCGATCTCCGCGCCGACGGGGCTCGCTCGCACACGTCACGGGACGGCACCTGGCTCGTGCTCGGCGCGCTCGTCGGATACGGGCTCGTCGCGTGGCTCTTCACCGAGCTTCCGCACGCCCTCTTGCACGACGGCTTGCTCCTGCCGCTGCACGCCGCGCTCGTGCTCGGGCTCGCGCGTGGGGGAGCGGTCTCGCGTGCGCTCTCGCATCGATCTCTCGTGTGGGCCGGCGAGCTCGGCTACGCGATCTACATCCTCCAGGAGCCCGTCCTCACGACGCTGCGCCTCTACGCGTGGGACATCCACGAGGAGCATGGCCTCGCGCTCGTCCTCGGCCACGTCGTGTACTACGTGCTCCTCGTCGCGGTCGCTGCGCTCGCGCACTTCGCGATCGAGCGGCCCGCTCGCACGTGGCTGCGCGGCCTCGGCCCACGCGCCGCGAGGGCGCTGGCGTTCGTCGGTGGCGTCGGCCTCGCGGTCGCGCTCGGCTGGTCTCTCACGGAGCGTGCGTCGGACGACTGGGGCCCCGAGGTCACGGTCACCGGGGACTTCACGTCCGAGCTCGCGTGTGCGCGCGACTGGGATCTCGGCTGTCCAGGCACCCGCCTGCGCCGCGTCCGCGTCTCGCCGAGCGGACCGCTCTACGAGGGTCGCTTCACCATGCCCGCCGGCAGCTGGGTCGCCGAGATCGCAATCGACGAAGCGTTCTCTCGCGATCTCCCGCCCGCGCGAGCGACGATCACGCTCGATCGCGCATCGGAGGTTCGCTGGCGCTACACGCTCGGCAGCACGCGGCTCGAGCCCGTGCGCGGGCCGATCGTCGTCGCTGCAGGCAGCTACCAGCGTCACGCGGGCTGCGCCGAGGACTGGATGCCCGACTGCCTCGAGACGGAGCTCCTCGACGTCGACGGAGACGGCCTCTATCGCCGGGCGATCGTGCTGCCTGCGGGCCGCTACGAGACCAAGGCCACGCTCGGCCTCTCGTGGGACGAGAACTACGGCGCCGGGGGGATCCCCGGGGGCGAGAACATCGTCTTCGAGGTTCCGCCTCCCTTCGGCACGGCTCGCTTCCGGTACGACCCGAGCACGCGCGCGCTCGAGGTCGACGTCTCGCCCTGATGCGGGAACGCGCATCGCTGCGCCGGGATCGAGGTCGCTCTCGCGGAAGGCGCCAAGGCGCTGACCTCGCGCTCGGTCCGTCTCCGAGCCGCGCTGCGGGCGTTGTGATACGAAGCTCGTCCGCGCACGCGACGGAACACCCATGCGATATCTCTGCCTCAATTGCGAAGAGCGTTTCGAGCACGAAGACGGAAAAGGGAAGCTCCGCTGTCCCAAGTGCCTGCGGGTGACGGGGCTCGAGAAGATCCAATCCCCCGCGGCGCAGAGCGCTCAGGCGGCCAAGAACCCCTACCTCGTGCCGGGCGCCATCGTCGTCGCGCTCGCCGCAGTGGTGGGCGGCTATGCGGTCTGGCACAGCCACGCGCCCGAGCAGGTCGGGGACGAGATCCCGATGCGGCCACTCTCGGAGGGCACGCTCGACGGTCACCTGCGTCGCCTCCATGCGGACGCGGGCGAGCTCGACGGGCTGCTCCTCGCGAACGATGCGATCGAGGGCTTCGCGACGCGCGCCGCGCAGGGACACGACGAGACGATGGACATCGCCGAGGGCGTGCAGAGCGCGCTCCGCGAGAAGGCCACGGCGCGCAACTTCGTGCGCTGGTCGTTGGGCGTGCCGCGCGACACCGCGCCGGGCACGGCGGCCGAGGCCTACGAGGACATGCGCGAGGACGGTGGCGCGGCGCACCTCTATCCGATCGAGGTCGCGGCCATCGCGGTCTCGGCGCTCCGCAGCCGCGGCGTGCCGGCGATGGTCGCGGAGATCCATCGCTTCCCCGGCGACGGCGCGCCTCCCGATCCTTCGGGCGAGCTCGGCTACTACGGCGTCGCCGTCTACGACGACGAGCCTGGCGAGGGCACGCCTCACGTCTTCGATCCGTGGGGTGGACACGAGTCCGAGCCCGAGGAAGACGACTATCGCGTGCTCAACGACGTCGAGGCAGTGGGCGCGGCGGTGAACGTGCGCGCGCTGCACCTCCTCGTGCGCGAGAACGATCCCGAGCGTGCGCTCGAGACGAGCTCGCAGGCGATCCGCCTCTGTCCGCGCTCGCCCGCGGTGCGCGCGGTGCGCGGCGCGATCCTCCTCGTGGCGGGCAACCCGAACGAGGCGCTGGCGGAGCTCGAGTCGGCGCAGCAGATCCGCGCGGACGGTCCGCGTCGCAACCTCATCGCGGGCCTCTACATGGCACGCGAGGATCTCGAGTCCGCCCAGCGCGAGGCCTCGGCCGCGCTCGAGGAGTTCCCCGACTACGCGCATGCGCACGCCACGCTGGCCGCCATTCACATGGCGCAGAGCGAGCCTGATCTCGCGGGCGCCGAGCTCGAGGCGGCGGAGCAGGCCGATCCGGACCTCTACATCCTGCCCTCGCTACGCGCGAGCCTCTTCGCGGCGCAGGGCGATCTCGAGCGCGCGGTTACCGAGATCCGGCACGCAGTCGAGCTCAATCCCGACTTCAACACGCGCCTCGCAGCGGCGCAGATCTACCGACAGGCGGGCCGCTACGACGACATGCGTCGTGAGGCCGCCGCCGTCCTCGAGCTCGTGCCGGAGGCGCGCCGTGACCAGCTCCGAGAGCTGCTCTCTCGGCGCCTGGGCTCGACGGCGTTCGACGATCCCGAGGAAGAAGAGATCACCGACGAGGAGCTCGCGGCGATCGAGGCCGAGGGAGACACGTCCGGCGAGCTCACGCTGCGCGCGCCCTCGCTCGCGGGCACGACGGCCCCGCCCGTCGAGGACGACGAGGCGCTCGACGACGAGGCGCTCGACGAGGACGACCACGGCAGCGAGGACCACGACGGCGAAGGCGAGGGCGAGGACGACGAAGGCCCCGCGCTGATGCTCGGCGATCGCAGCCACTTCACGCTCGGGGGCGGCTCGCTCTCGCTCCACTGAACACGGCCTCGCTCGGTCCGCCTCTTCCACACGATCCGTGGTCTCCACGCGGGCCCTCACGGGCCGCGCGGCCGATCAGAGCCTCCGGTCGGAGTCGAACCGACACCGCCCGTGTACGAGACGGGTGCTCTTCCTCTGAGCTACGGAGGCTTGGGACACACCGACAGCACCGTCGACGGGATTCGAACCCGCTCCACCTGGCGTGAGAAGCCAGTGACCCACTCCAATCGAGTCTGCGACGGCAAGAGACAGGCGCCGAAGGCGCGCCGACAGAGAGCGGATGACGGGGGTCGAACCCGTGACCTCCACGATGGCAACGTGGCGCTCTTCCACTGAGCTACATCCGCGAGAGAAGGAACGACGGAAGAAGAGGGAATCGAACCCCCAAGGCCCTCTCGGGCTCGCTCCGTCTCGAGCGGAGTGCCATCGCCGGTTGGCTTGTTCTTCCAGGGCACATTCGTTCGGAGTGACAGGGATCGAACCTGCGGCCTCTCGGCCCCCAGCCGAGCGCGCTTCCGCTGCGCCACACTCCGTCGTCAGACGCGGGCCTTGCCGCGCCACAGGCGCGAGAACAGGGTAGGAGACACGCCCGGGCACGAATGCCCCTTCCCGGCCAACGTGCCCGGGCGGTCGGATGCGCTCTCTCAAGACCCCTCTTCGAGAGCGCCATTCCAGTAGAGCCAGCTCGCCCACGCCGAGGGGACGTCGGTGGGCGCGAGCTTCATGGTGATGACCGGGAGGTAGGCCGGCTTCACGGGCACCTTGCGGAGCACCATGCCGGCCTGCGCCGGCGTGCGGTTGGCCTTGCCCTCGTTGCAGGGATAGCAGGCCATCACGATGTTCTCCCACACCGTGCGGCCACCCTGTGCGCGCGGCACGACGTGGTCGTACGTGAGCTTCGAGAGCGGCATTCGCACACTGCAGTACTGACACCGGAACTCGTCGCGCGTGGCGACGTTGATGCGCGAGAACTTCACCACACGACGCTTGCCGCGAACCCGCTCGAGCAGGCGCACCACTGCCGGCATCTGGATGGTGAGGCTGACGGAGCGGATGAGCTCGTCGTAGTGATCCACGAGCTCGACCTTGCCGTCGAAGAGCATGTGCACCGCGCGCTGCCAGGGGACGATGCGGTGGGGCTGATAGCCCTGATCGAGCACGAGCGTCGAGCGAGTCATGGTCGCCCTCCTTTCCTGGGCGAGCGGGGGATGATGTGTCCAGAGAGGGACTCGAACCCTCACGGTGCGGAGACCACCGGTTTCTGAGAGACCGAGAAACAATCGTTTCTCGGGATCGAATGGTCGTACGGGGTTCGGGGGTGAAGCCCCCGACGCGCGGCGCCTGCGCCGCGCAGAAACGGAGACCGGCGCGTTTGCCATTACGCCACCTGGACGTGCGATGGGATGCGAGCGACGGAGCGAGACACCATGCGGACGGAGGGACTCGAACCCTCACGGTACGGAGACCACCAACCCCTCGAGCTGGCGCGGCTGCCACTTTCGCCACGTCCGCGTGGACTTGAAACAGAGAAACAGAATCGCCGAGACAGTGGATCCTCGCGTCGAGGACGCGAGTCACGCTGCACGAGGAGGGAGTCGAACCCACGACCTGCGGTTTGTAAGACCGCTGCTCTTCCGGCTGAGCTACTCGAGCGAAGGAACAAGAACCATCGGGGAGGTGGGGGTCGAACCCACGACCTCTCGGACCCGAACCGAGCGCGCTTCCCCTGCGCCACACCCCGAGACGAACCCACACGAGCCATGAGCCGCGACCTGCGCCCGAGGGCGATCTCCCGCGCGTCATCCCTCGTGACGGAGTCGAACCGTCGCGACTGCCCGTATGAGAGGCATCGGCCGTCCCCGGCCCGAGGGTCGTCGACGTCTTCGGCTGGAGTCGAACCAGCAATGCGTCCTTCGGACGGACGCGTGATCTCCGTTTCACCACGAAGACAGACGATCGATGCACACCCACGGAGGGAGTCGAACCCTCACAGGACCCAGCTTCGTAGACTGGCGCTCTTCCATTGAGCTACGCGGGTAGGAATCGGCGGGAGACGGGTAGGAGTGGGCGAGAGACGCGGGTGGGAATCGAACCCACCTCGACCGGTGTTGCAGACCAGTGCCCTCGGCCAGAGGGACCGCGTCGACGAAGAGAACGGAGTCGTGCCACGAGGAATCGAACCTCGAGACGCTCCGTGTATCAGACGGAGCAGGTCCACCAGACCGTCTGGCACGGCGGAGCGAGGTTGATCGACGGGAATCGAACCCGCGTATCCCGAGCCACAATCGGGCGCTCTGGCCACTGAGCTACGACCAACGTGATGGATCCGAGGGGAGTCGAACCCCTACCGCCGCGGTGCAAACGCAGTGCTCTCCCACTGAGCTACAGACCCATTGAGCTCGATGCCACGAGTCAGAATCGAACTGACGACACCCCGGGCTTCGACCGGGTGCTCTACCTGCTGAGCTATCGTGACGCGCGGCCCGTCCGGCTCGGACGGTGCGACGCCTCGTAGGGGACTCGAACCCCTCTCATCCGCTCGACAAGCGGACTGCGACTCCCGTCGCATCACGAGGCAAGGACGAACAGGCCGCCAAGGAATCGAACCCTGCTGGCGACGAGATTTGGTGTCTCGTCCGGTTCCCCAGACCGCGACCTATGGAATCGCGACGTCCGAGACCTCTCCTCCTGACACGCGATGGGATCGTCTACAGTTGTCAGGGAGCCTTCCACGGGCGAGCCGTGATTCCGGGACAGGGACTCGAACCCCGATTGCCTGGTCCAGAGCCAGGCGTCCTGCCGTTGGACGATCCCGGAGCGAGACGATGGATCCGGAGGGTCTCGAACCCCCTGTGCCCTCGAGGGGCGCCCGGTCTACAGCCGGGTGCGGCGCCCGTGCCGCGTCGAATCCGTGTCGTGTCGTGGGGAACGGAGGAGGGGACGTGCGCGCGGCGCGCTCCTGACGAAGAAAATCGTCTCGACGGAACGACGACGTCGCCGAGGCCCGTGGCGGGCGCCGGCGACGTCGTGGCGGACGCGGTGTGTGGGGCTCGCTCAGCGTCGGAGGTTCACGAGCTCCTGGTACATCTCGTCGGCCGTGGTGATGATCTTGGAGTTCGCCGAGAAGCCGCGCTGAT
>JAIBCE010000472.1 GCA_019694315.1 Sandaracinaceae bacterium | reverse complement strand
ACCGACGTGCGCGCCGCGCCGGGTGGAACGGACGCGCGCGCCGACGCAGGGCTGTCCTCGCGTCCGACGATCGGCGCGCGATAGGCCTCCACGGCGCTCGCGCGACCGGGTCGGAAGAGCGCCTTGAGCGGCCGCGCCGCGGGGCCCTCGGGGTTGGCCTCGCCCACCTGGACGAACTCGTCGCGATGGAAGAAGACCTCGCTCGAGAGCCGATCCGCCACGGGCTCGGGAGCCGCCGACGCGCGCGCGTACGGCGCGAGGTCCGCGACCTGCGTGGACTCTTCGTCCTCGGTGTCGTCGAAGAGGCTGCGGCTCGCGAGCTCGGTGCCGCTCGTGCGCTCGGGCACGGGGGCCGTCGCGACGGGCGTGGCCACGGGCCGCGCGATCTGATCGAGCGCGTCGAGCTTCTCCTTCTCGCGCCAGTGCTCGTCCGAGAACAGCGCCTGGAGCCAGCTCGCGAGCTCCTCGGACTCGAAGCGATCCGGCTGCGTCGCGAGGAACGCGAGCAGCGCCTGCTTCATCTCGTCGGCGCTCGCGAAGCGCTCCGCGGCCTCGCGCTGGAGCGCACGCTCGACGATCCGCGCGAGCGCAGGAGGCACGTCCGGCACGCGGCTCTCGAGCGGAGGCACGTCGGCCTCGCGCACGCGGTTCATCGCCTCGAGGTTGTTGCCGCGCGCGAAGAGCGGGCGCACGGCGATCATCTCGTAGAGCAGCGTGCCCACCGCGAACACGTCGGAGCGCGCATCGACGGGCAGCCCGCGCACCTGCTCGGGGCTCATGTAGCCGACCTTGCCCTTGAGCATCCCGGCCTTGGTCTTGGTCGTGCGCGAGCTCGCCTTCGCGATGCCGAAGTCGATGAGCTTCACCTGACCGTCGAAGCCGAGGAGCACGTTCTGAGGCGAGACGTCGCGATGCACGAGATCCAGCGGCGTGCCGTTCTTGTCGACCTTGACGTGCGCGTAGTGGAGCGCGTCGCAGAGGCGTGCCGCGACGTGCGCCGCGCCCACGAAGGGCATCGCCTGCTTCGCGGCCTTCAGCGTGCGCAGGAGCTGCAGGAGGTCGCGCCCCCACACGAACTCCATCGCGATGTAGTAGGTGTCTCCGACGCGACCCAGCTCGTACATCGGGGCGATGCTCGGGTGCTGGAGCAGGCCCGCGATCCGCGCCTCGTCGATGAACATCTTCACGAACTCGGGGTCCGCGGAGAGCTGGGGCTGGATGCGCTTGATCGCGAGGAGCTTCGAGATCTTCTTCTCGGGCTCGACACGCTTGGCGAGCCAGACCTCTGCCATCCCGCCCACCGCCACACGCTCGAGCATGAGGTACTTGCCGAGCATCGCGAGCTTGCCCGCAGACGCGGTCATGCTCTTGCTCGCGGGGTCTTGGGCGTGTGAGTGCGGGTCCATCGAGGTGCGAGACGAGACGCGGGCGAAAAGCGACGACGAGCTGCCCCTAGGGGGAATCGTCCCCGAAGACGGTGGGTTGGGTCCAGCGTCGCCGAGGGCCGCCCGATCGGCCCTGCCCCATACTCCCCCCCATGAGCGATCGCGGCCGCACCGACACCCACGATTTCCTCGCGCTCCTCGAGCGGCTGCCCTTCGTCGGGACCGTCACGAAGGAGGCCACGCACCTCCGCGCGCTCTTGCTCGAGCGACGCGCGCCGCGCATCGCGGCCGTTGGCACCCCGGGCGCTGGTAAGTCCTCGCTCGTGAACGCGCTCCTCGGCGCCGAGGTGCTGATGGCGCTCCCGCGAGGGGGCGACGCCACGAACGCACACACCGCGACGCATGACGCTCGCGGGCCCGACGATGCGAGCGACTCGAAGCCCGCCGGCGATCGCAAGCCCGACGACGAGCCGGACTTCGACACGACGGGCCTGCCGATCACGCACGGCAGCTGGGTGCACATGCGCGCCCGCAGTCGACAGCTCGCGTGGCTCGAGCTTCCGGCGAGCCTCGAGGCCTGGCCCCGCGACACCAAGCGCCTCCTCGACAACGCCATCGACGAGCACGTGCCCGATCTGGTGCTCGTGGTGCTGCGCGCGGAGCGGATCGACGACGACCTCCCCGCAGTGCGCGCCTCGCTCGAGCGCCTGTACCAGCGCATGGAGCGCCACGGCGCACCCCCCAAGCTCCTGA
The DNA here is from genome assembly GCA_019694315.1 of Sandaracinaceae bacterium. Lineage (GTDB taxonomy): Bacteria > Myxococcota_A > Polyangia > Polyangiales > Sandaracinaceae > JAFLCL01. Next base: position 2,919 of record JAIBCE010000472.1, on the reverse strand, counting down.
CGGTGGTCACGGCCGCCGACGAGCTCTGCAAGCCCGCGGAATTCGCGACGCCGCCCTACCCCACCGACGCGATGGCGCGCATCGAGCGCGCGACGCTCCTCGCCAAGACCTCGCTCGAGAGCTCGCGCGTCGTGCCACGCGAGGTGGAGATCAGCCGCGCGATCCCCTGCACCGCGTCCGCGCGCGCGAGCGACCGCTGGAACCTCGGCGAGGTGGCCGACGCGATCTTCGCACGCCTGCCCGACGCCACGCGCGTGGAGGCCGTGCGCGCGCTGCCCGTCGCCGACGAGCACGTGCGCGACGTCGCGCGACGGATCGTCCTTCACTTCGCGTCGATCGCGGTCGTCGTAGGCCTCATGCCGATCCCGTTCTCCGACGCGATCGCGCTCTTGCCCACCCAGGCCCTCATGATCACGGCCGTCGCGTACGTCGCCGGCCAGCCGTGGGATCGCCGCGCCGCCCTCGAGTGGGCCGGCTCGCTCGGCCTGATGGGCGGCACCGCGGTGGGCCTGCGCTGGGGCGCGCAGCAGCTGCTCAAGCTCTGGCCCGGCGGCGGCACGCTCATCTCCGCGTCGGTCGCGGGCGTGGGCACCGAGGGGCTCGGCCTCAGCGCGATCGCGTACTTCGTCGATGGTCCGGGTCGTCGTGGTCGGAGCGCGCCCACTCCGTGATGGCGCCTGACCTGATGGCGGCTCCTCGCCCTCCAGGGGCGCGCGTGACCGAACGATGACGAGGCAGGCCCTTTCCACCGGAATCGTTCTCGCACACAGTTGCGTTTGCAATCAATGCCGCCCCGTCTCCAGGACCACGAGCAGGACGATCGTCGCGAGCCCACGTCGGCGCGCTTGCCCTCGCGGCGCGCGCGCGCGAGCGAAGGCGCTCCGCCCACGTTCGTCGAGACGCGTGACGAGGCCTTCGTCGCGCGCTTCCTCGCGCACATGCGGCCCTGGCTCCAGCGCTTCTTCGATCCCGACGTGCGCGGCCTCGAGCACTTGCCCGACGGCGCCGCGCTGATCGTCGCCAACCACAACGCCGGCGTGCTCATGCCGGACGTGTTCATCCTCGGCGACGCGATCTTCCGCCGCGCCGGCGCGCGTGCCGTGCCCTACGGGCTCGCCCACGACGTGCTCTTCGATCTCCCGCACGTGCGCGGCGCGCTCGAGAAGCTCGGCGGCGTGCGTGCGAGCCCGGCGAGCGCTCACGCGCTCTTCACCGCGGGCCACAAGGCGCTCGTCTATCCCGGCGGCGATCGCGAGGTCATGCGCCCCTACCGCGATCGTCATCGCATCGTGTTCGGCACGCGCCGCGGCTACGTGAAGATGGCCATCCGCGAGGGCGTGCCCGTCGTGCCGGTCGTGACCGCGGGTGCCCACGAGGCCTTCATGGTGCTCGACGACGGCGGCAAGCTCGCGTCGCGCTTCGGCCTTCCGCGCTGGGCGCGCATCAACGTGCTGCCCACCGTGCTCTCGCTGCCGTGGGGGCTCACCTTCGGCTTTCCACCGCCGTACGTGCCCGTGCCCACGCGCATCGTGATGGACGTGCTGCCGCCGATCGCCTTCGACCGACGCGGCCAAGAGGCCGCGGCCGACGACGCCTACGTCGAGCGCTGCCACGAGCGCATCGTCCTCGCGATGCAGGCGCGCCTCGACGAGATCGTGCGCACCGAGGAGGTCGGCGTGCGCGCCCGCCTCCGACGCCGCTGGGCCAAGGCCGAGCCCGTGGGGCGCTTCCTCGAGGATCTCGCCGAGGGGATCATGGAGCGCTCGCCGTTCGTGGTCAGCTCGGATCCCAGCGCGTGAGCGCGGGCGCGTCGATCGGACGCGAGAGCACCACGCAGGTCTGCCCCGGGTCGCGTCGGGTCCAGTAGAGGACTCCGTCGGCGAGGTACGGAGCGGAGAGCGTCTGCGCGCGCTCGCCGATCACCTCCGGCACGGCGGGCACGCCGAGCGCGAGCCGCAGCACTCCGTCCTGCTGGGCCCACACGAGCACGCGATCGTCGCTCACGGTGGCCGTGGGCACGCCGTGCACGTCGCTCATCACCGTCTCCTCGCGACCGCCGGCCGCACGCGGCATGCGATAGAGCCCTTCGTCGCGGTGGTAGTAGACGAAGCCCGACGTCACCGTCATCGCATCGAGGATCTCGTCGTCGCTCGGACAGCGGCGATAGCGGCGCAAGGTCTGCGAGGCGCCGGGCGGTCCGCCGCGGAGCTCGTGACAGAAGTAGCCGCCTCGAGACGAGTCGCGCGTGCGCACGGCCACGTAGAAGAGCTCCGCCTGCGACGCCACGAGCTGCTCGATGCGATCCTCGTCGAAGACCGGCGCGATCTCCTCGATCTGCGTGGGCTCGCCGCCCGAGAGGGAGAGGCGGAGGATCCGCGGCTCCGTGTACGACGGATCGGCGTAATAGATGCCGCCCGGCGCGAGCGCCCACGTCGACTGCCTGAGGCCGTGACCCACCTCGCTCACGCGGCCGTTCGAGAGGCGAATCGCCCCGAAATTCGTGATTCCGAAGCCCTCCGTGAGCTCGGCATACACGGCGAGCCCCGCCGTCACGCGATAGTCGAGCACGCCCTCCGCGTGGTGCACCACCTCGCCTGCGCCGCCTGCGAGCGCAAAGCGCGTGAGCGAGCTCGTGCGCCCGCTGCTCCCCACGTAGACGAAGCCTCCCTCGACGCCATCGACGGAACAGGCGCCGTCGATCTGGCCGATCACGCGTGTGTGGGCGTCACCTGCCGTGAGCGCCGGCAAGACGGGCGGCGGTAGGCCCGGCGGCGTGGCCTCGACCTCGGGCTCGGGCGGTGCGGTCGCCTCCGGCTCCGCCTCGCGCTCGACGACGGTCGTCTCTCCGCCGCTCGCCTGCGTCTCGTCGGTGGGAACGCTCGCCGAGCCACCCCCGCAGGCCGCCGCGGAGAGGGCGAT
>JAIBCE010000471.1 GCA_019694315.1 Sandaracinaceae bacterium | reverse complement strand
TGGCCTTCTTCGAGACGGTGCTCAACGCGAACCCGTGGATGACGCGGCTCTTCTGCTACGACGAGCTGGCCTTCATGCTGACGTTCGGCACGCTCGTCTACGCGATGTCGTTCGTGCTGGTCTTGCCCTTGTGGATGCGCATCGACGAGTCGCGCCCCACGCCCGAGCGCCCTCCCCTGCCCATGGCGCAGCTCGTGATCGCGATGTGCGCGGTGCTCTTCGTCGACCGGCTCGCGCTCGATCGCGTCGAGGACCTGCTCGCACCGCTCTTCACCACCGTGGTGCACGACGCCCCGGGGCTCGGGCCCGGCGGCTGCCTCGCGCCCTGACCGTGCTCGACTTGCAGGCTCCGCGGCCGATCAAGTCGTCGCGAGAAAGCGCGCGATCTCCGCGTTCACCTCGGCCGCGTGCGTGATCGGGCCCATGTGACCCGCGCCGGGGATGCGCGCGCGACGCACGTCGGGGATGGCGCGCGTGAGGAGCGCCAGCACGCGCTCGGCCGCGAGCGTGGAGTGCTCGCTGCCGAGGAGCAGCACGGGCACCTCGAGGCTCTCGTAGGCCTCGAGCGGGGTGCGATCTTCACCGAGCGAGCGCACCTCGCCGATCACCTTGGTCGCGGTCGCGCGGAAGGTCGCGCGCATCGGCTCGGCCAGGGCCTGCCACGCCCCCGGTCCGTTCCAGTAGGCGATGAAGGCCTCGAGCCAGGCCTCGATCTGCTCGGCGCTCGAGGGCCACGGAGCGTCCGCGGCGGGCAGCGTCGCGAGCGCGTCGCGCTGTTCTTCGGAGCGCAGCACCCCGAAGGAGACAGGCTCGTACACCGACACGCTGCGCACGCGGAGCGGGCGATGGATCGCGAGCAGGAGCGCGAGGAAGCCCCCATACGAGTGGCCCACGAGGTGCGCTGGCTCGGCGAGGCGATCGAGCAGGCGCTCGAGGCCCAGGAGATCCGCGGCGAAGTGGATCTGCTCGCCGGCCACCACCGCGCTGCTCTCCCCGTAGCCCACGAGCTCGGGCACGATCACGCGATGCCGCGGCGAGAGCGCCTCGATCGTCCGACGCCACTGCCTCGCCCCGAGGCCGCTCGAGTGCACGAGCACCACCGGCTCGAGCGATTCGGGGGAGCCATGCACCGTCACGTGCAGGTGTCGACGTCCGACCGCGATGCGAAACGACATGCCGCGCTCTTTACCTTCGCTCCGCGCCCGGTGCCGCATGCCTGAGCCGCGCGACGATCGCGAGGCCGACCCGCGGGGCGAGATCGCCGTCCGTGAGCGGCCCGTCCCCAGCGAGCTCGAGCGCGCCTCGTTCTCGGGCGGACAGCTTCGGGGCGCCGCCCTCCGTGCCGCCCTCCTCGCCGTGGAGCCTTCGTCGCGGGACGCATGGATCGACGCGCTCCTGGGCCTCGGCGAGATCCCGGAAGACGGCCCCTCGCTGCCGCGCGGCGGTGTGCCCTATCTGCCGTGCGACGTGAGCGCGATCCTCGCCGCGATCGATCTCGTCACCCTCGATGCTCGCCGCACCTTCGTCGATCTCGGCGCCGGCGTGGGCCGCGCCGCGATGCTCGTGCACCTCCTCACCGGGGCGCGTGCGATCGGCGTGGAGGTCCAGCCCGAGCTCGTCGCGCACGCGGACGCCACGCTGGCGCGGTTGCAGCTCGGGGGCATCTCGATGCGCTGCGCCGACGTGCGATCCGTCGCGCTCGAGGGCGACGTGTTCTTCCTCTACGCGCCGTTCTCCGGGGCGATCCTCGACGAGGTCACGCGCGTCCTCGCCGCGCTCGGGGCGCGACGCCCGATCGAGGTGATCACGGTCGACCTGGAGCTCGCGCTCGATCCGGCGTGCGTGCTCGACGTGGCGGGGAGCGGTCGCGTCACCCGGTATGCGCTCGGCCCGCGATCCTGATCAGGTCGAACGTGGCTCGCCGAGCTCGGCGCGGAGGGCCTTGAGCCCGTCGTCCCGCCCTCGCCGCGCCAGGCTGTGGAGCGCGAAGCGATCGAGCGCACGGAGCCTCGACCACCACGCGAGCGAGAGCCCCTTGCCGGCCAGTGCGTCCGGCAGCGCGTCACGGCTCGGCTCGGGCGCTGTGCGGATCGGGGCGCCCTCACTCGAGCCCAGGGCCGAGCGCACGGCCTCCACGTCGACCACCTCGTGGCCACCCGCGTCCACGATCAGCTGGCGGGCGTCGTGCGGCAGCGCGCGCCACTCGAGGAGCGCCACCTTGCGGCCCGCTGCGTCGAGCGCGCGCCTGCCTGCGAGCGGTACCAGCTCGAGGTCTTCGCCGATCTGCTCGAAGCGGTAGATGGGCAACATGGCGCCTCCACCCGCGAGCCTACAGGCGTCACCGGTCCGCGATCATGACGCTCGTCACGCGATCAGGGCTGCGCCCACGCGCCGAGCGGTGCGAGGTCTTGCGTGTCGTCCGCCACCCTCGTGTCGAACCCGCGCTCGCGGTGCGTCGTCCATGGTGAGGCGTGGAGGTGGAGGTGCGGGCGCGTCGGATCGATCGTGACCTCGATCTCGCGGGACGCCGTGTAGGCGTCGGTGCCCGCGCCGCCATCGGACTCCTCGGGATGCTCGCGCCAGCGCGCCTCGATCACGCGACCTTCACGGGCGACGACGTCGTCTCCTTCGAACGGGCCGCAGCCTCGCCAGCAGAGCGGCCGCTGGAGCTCGACGCGCTCGAGGACCGACGTCTCGAGACCGCTCGGCAGCACGAGCGCGAGCACGAACGACTGCGCGCGCGACACGTCGGCGAACACACGCGAGGGTTCGACGCGTCCTTCGAGGCGGAGCGCCGCCGCGCTCGCGCTCACCTCGATCGTGCTCAGGGTCCACGTGAGCGAGGTCCAGGGCGGATCGTCGGGCCCGAGCAGATCCGAGCCGAGCGCGCCCGCTGGGATCGGGCACATCCAGAGCGCGGCCTCGCGGGTCTCGTCGCCGTTCGGCACGAGCACGACGAGCCCGTCGTCCACGCGGTACGCGAAGGGCTCGGTGGGGCTCGCGGAGCCGTCGGGGAACGCACCGTCGTCGTCGAGGAAGCGTCCCGGCGGTGCGGCGCTCACGTCGTCGAGCGGCTCGCAGGCGGGCCAGGGTCCGTGGCCGGGAGAGAGCGCGATGGGCGGGCTCGCAACCGGTGGCGGGCTCGCACCCCCGCACGCAGCGAGGCCGAGCAAGAGCGGGAGGCAGGCCGAGCGACGCAGACGAACGATCACGATCCCTCGCGTGGCATCGCCAGAAGACGCGGCACTGCTCCGCGGCGATTCCCTCTCGGAGCCGTCACGTCGTAGCACTCGCTGCACGTCGCGACTGTGGTCCGTTCGGAGGATCGGCTCCTCGGCGCGGGCGCGTGCGACACATGCCCTCCGAGCGCGCGAGTCACTTGCAAGGACTCATGCGCTGGGCCGTCGGGTACCCGCGATCGCGCGCTTTTCGTAGGTTCGCAGGGGATCGGTGCTCTACGCTCTCGTCATGCACGCTCGGTCTGCGGGCGCCCGGATGGCGCCGATCACGGTGACGAGGGCCGCCACGTGGAGTCTCCCGTCGTGCCTGCTCGCGTCCTGGATCGCCCTCGCGACGTCGGGCTGCGAATCCGACGCGGAGCGCGCGCGACACGAGCTGGAGCTGGGGCACGAGGCGCGGCGCGGCGATCGTGTGGCGGAGGCGATCACGCACTTCGAGCGCGCAGCGGAGCTCGATCCGAGCTCGCGCGAGGCGCTGATCGAGCTCGCGGGAGCCGCGCTCCAGCAAGAGCGCCCGGAGCGCACGATCGAGTCGCTGGATCGTGCCGATCGGCTGGGCGCGAGCTCCGCCGCCGAGCTCGAGCTCCGAGGTCGCGCGGAGCTCTCGCTCGAGCACTGGGACCGCGCCGAAGCCGCGCTCGGTCGCGCGATCGAGGCCGACCCTGGGCGCACCGCGATCCACGAGCTGCGTGGTCGTGCGCTCGCGGCGCTCGGTCGACGCGAGGAGGCGATCACCTCGTATCGCGCGGCAGCGCGTGTCGATCCGGCCATGCGCATCCGCGTAGAGCTCGCTCGCCTTCTCCTCGACGACGAGGAGGCGAGCGGCGCATCGCGCCCCTGCCCTGCGATCGAGCCGGGGATCACGCACCTCGATCGCGAGGGCGTGCCCGATGGCGCGGACTCGTGCCTCACCGCCCCGGGCGCGCCCTGTGCACCGCGTGTGGAGGCAGGCGAGCTGCTCTTCGCAGCGCGCCAGAGCGCGGCCGAGGATGCGCTGCCCGCGCTCGATGCCCTGATCGCCCGCACCTTCGCGCTCGAGACCGCGCGCGCCGAGCAGTGCTGGCCCGGAGGCGCCGCAGCCTACACGGCGAGCCTCGGCCCCTCCTTCCGCGGTGCCCCACCCGGCGGACAATGATGGGCCTGTCCACGAGCCGTCGGGCTCACTCGTCTTCCGACGAAGAGCGCGCTCGGCCGTCGGGAGCCGCACACCCTGCGCACAGGATCTCCAGCGCCCGTGCGACGTCGTCGTCCGAGATCCCCGTCGTTGGATCGGTGCGAACGTGCTGGCGCGTCAGGCGACCCATGTCGGGCTCGTCGTCGAGCACCACGAAGCCCTCCACCGGGTCGTGAGCATCGAGCCACGCCTCGATCTCGGCGGCGCGCACGCGGCGCTCTCCTTCGGGGGGCTTCGGTAGCCGCGGCGTCACATCGAGGACCTCGCCACGGAGGCCGTGCGACGCGAGCATCTCGGCGAGCTCCTCTCGCGTCCGCTTCTGCCGCCACGACGAGCTGATCACGACGACCGCGCTACTGCGATCGACGATCGTCGCGAGGCGCTCGACGAGCCCCCGGTCGAGCCATGCCGCCGACCAGAGCTCGCCGAGCGCGGGCGAACTGTCGTCGCTCACCGCGTTCAGCACGCCGTCGAAGTCGAGGAACACGACCCGCATCTCGAGACCCCGTCTCGCGTGTGAGGCCCACGGTGCCCCAACCGCGCGCTCTTCTGCCCCGCGCCCTCGCATGCGTTGGTGCTGCGCGCTCTTTCACAGCGCGCTCTTGCAACGTCCCCAGAGGGATTCGAACCCTCGTAGCCACCGTGAAAGGGTG
>JAIBCE010000470.1 GCA_019694315.1 Sandaracinaceae bacterium | reverse complement strand
CGAGGGCGCCGCGGCGCTCGTGCTGGCCGATCTGGGTCTGGTCGCGCCCGAGGTCCTCGCCTCGCGCATGGGCTCGTGGGTGGATGGCGCCCTCGACGCCGACGGGCACCAGCGCCTCGCGCGACGCCTGCGCGGCGCGCTCGTGGCTGGCGAGGCCGCGCTCGCGGGCGACGCCACCCTGCTCGCGGGCGTCGCGGAGCGCGTCGAGTCGATCGCCGATCGCGACTTCCTCTCGCGGGCGCCCGCGCTGCGCGAGGGCTTCGAGGTGCTCTCGCCCGCGGCACGCGCCCGCTTCCTCGAGAGTGTGCTCGAGCAGCATGGCGGTCACGTCCGCGATCTCGAGCTCTCGCTGGATCCCGCGCGTCTGGCGCGACACCACGCCGCCGATCGGCTCGCGCACGAGGCGCTCGTGGCGCTCGAGCTCACGACCTCGCTCGTGCACGCGGACGGCCACACCTCGCGCTCCACGCTCGCCCCCAGCGCGTCCCGCTCTCTCGAGGGGCGCGCGATCGCGCCGCTCGATCGATGGCGCATCGTGCTCGGCCGCGAGGCGCAGGCGCTCGAGGGCCAGGCGCTGCGGCTCGCCAAGAGCCTCGACGAGCTCTACGGGCCCGGGCGCGGCGAGGGATCGCGGCGCGATCGCGAGGGTGGCGGCGGCAGCGAGCCGAGCTTTCCCACCACGCGCGAGTGGGCCGAGGAGCTCGAGGCGCTCTTCGGCACCGAGGTGCGTGACGAGGTCCTCTCGCGTGCGGGCGCTGCGGGTCGGGTCGGCGCCGTGCTCGAGCTGGACGCCGAGACGGTGACGCCCTCGATCGAGCTCCTCGAGACCATCCTCTCCCTCAAGGGGGGCCTCGGCGAGGCGCAGCTCGCGCGTCTCAGGCGCCTCGTCGAGCGCGTGACGCGCGCCCTCGTGGAAGAGCTCGCGACGCGCGTGCGCCCGGCGCTCACCGGGCTCGCCACGCGCCGGCCCACCACGCGGCCGGGTGGACCGCTCGATCTCGATCGCACGATCCGTCGCAACCTCTCCACCGCGCGCTCTTCGGCCGAGGGCATGCGGATCGCCCCAGAACGCTTGGTGTTCCGCACGCGTGCGCGTCGCGCGCTCGACTGGCGCGTGGTGCTCGTGGTCGACGTCTCGGGCTCGATGGAGCCTTCGGTGATCTACAGCGCGATGATGGCGTCGATCCTCTCGGCGCTGCCTGCGATCACCACCTCGTTCGTGGCCTTCAGCACGGAGGTCCTCGATCTGAGCGCGCGCGTGGACGATCCGCTCGGTCTGCTCCTCGAGATCCGCGTGGGCGGCGGCACCGACATCGCCAAGGCGCTCCGCTACGCGCGGAGCGTCGTCACGGTGCCCTCGCGCACGCTCGTGCTCGTGGTGAGCGACTTCGAGGAGGGCGGGCCCGTGGGTGCGCTCGTGGCGGAGGTGCGCGCGCTCGTCGAGTCGGGCGCGAAGCTCCTCGGCGTGGCGGCGCTCGACGACGCAGGCAAGGCGCGCTTCGAGCGTGCGATTTCCGAGCAGCTCGTGGCCGCCGGCATGCCCGTGGCGGCTCTGAGCCCGCTCGAGCTCGCGCGCTGGGTCGGGGAGCAGGTGCGATGAGCGACCGACCTTCGATCGAGCCCGCGCTCCTTGCCACCCTGCTCGCCGCGGCGCCCGCGCGCGTGCTCAAGAAGGTCGAGGCCGAGGCCGCGAGCTACGCCGCGATCGCGCTCGCGGCCGAGGGCGACGCGCTGATCGCCGCGGTGGGCAGCGAGCGCGTGCGCCTCACCCCGGACCAGGGTCGCCTCGGTCGTGCGGATCAGCTCGCGTGCAGCTGCCTCCTCTCTCCGCGCTGCGCCCACCTGCTCGGCATCGCACGCTCGCTGCCGATCGCAGACGACCTCTCCGTCGCGAGCGTCGCCGAGGGCGCACCTCCAGAGGCGAGCTCGACGAGCGTCCTCGAGTCGGAGGGCGCGGTGCTCGAGGCGCGCGTGGCCCTCGCGCCCGAGCAGCGCGTGGCGGCCTCGCGCGCGCTCGCGGCCGGCGCGGGTGTCGTCGAGCACGGGGCCCTCGCGCTCGGGGCGCTGCGCGAGACGGAGCTGCTCCGCGCCGTGCTCGGCGCGCGCGTGGCGTCGCTGCCGCGCCTCGCGCAGGCCCTGCTCCGTGTGGTCCGCGGGGTTCGTGCGCTCGCGTCGCGCGAGCCCGACTTCGTGCTCGAGGTGCTCGCCGAGGATCTCCACGAGGCCCTCCTCGTGGCGCACACGCTCGATCGCGCACCGAGCGTGCCTCGAGGCGCGATCGGCAGACACCGCCGGGAGATGTCGAGCCTCGGCGCGATGCGCCTCACGGGCCTCCTCACCGAGCCCGTCATCGCGAGCACGGGTCACGCGGGCGTCGTCACGACGCTCGTGTCGGACGAGGGTCGCTTCTACACGCTCGCCGACGTGCGGCCCGGCGAGGCGAACCGCGCGCGCGCGAGCTACGACGCTGCGGTGCGCCTCGGCGACGCGACGCTCTCGCACGCGGAGCTCGCGCGGAGCGGGCTCTTCGTGCAGGAGGCGACGTCCTCGAGCGATGGCCGGCTGGGACAAGGTCAGGACGTGCGCGCGGTCCGCCGCGCCCCGACGCCGCGGCCCGACGCGCCGCTCGGGCCGCTCTTCGAGGTGCCCGCGAAGACGCAGCGCGAGCGACTGCTCCGCGAGCTCGCGCGCCCCCGAGAGGAGCGCACGCCTGGCTGGGATCTCGTGCTCACCCACGCGACGCTCCGCGCCCGCGCGCACGACGCGCTGATCTTCGAGGCGCGCGATGGCACGCCGCTCGTGGTGGAGCTCGCCTCCGATCATCCGCTCCTCCGCGATCGCGAGGCGCTGCGCACGATCGCGCGTGGTCAGGGTCTGCGCGTGGGCCTGGCCCTGCGGGCCCGCATCGGTCGCACGGTCCGGCTCGCGCTCCTCGGCCTCTTCGTCGATGCGCGCGACGCCGACGCGGGCCTCGTCTTGCCGCCAGCGCTCGAGGGACGCCTCTTGCCTTCGTTCGATCCGCTCCACGGCTCGTACCTCACACGCGAGGCGCCCTGCCCGGAGGTCACGATCGCGCGCGAGGACGATCCCCTCGCCGCCCTCGCGCGGCGCACGCTGCGCATGACGAGCGGAGGTCGCGGCTCGATCGGCGCGGGTAGCCGAAACGCGATCGAGCGTGAGTGCCGCGAGCTCGAGCGCGTGGGCCTCTCCACTGCCGCCGCCGCGCTCCGGGGGCTCGCGCACGAGGCGCTCACCCGCACGCGCGATGCGACCGGCGCGCAGGGACGTGGTGACGCCGCACGACTGGCGCGCGCCTACCTCGCCGCCGCCGAGGTGAGCCACCAGGTTCGCCTCGCGCTCCTTGGATGAGCCTCAGCGCGGGAACGCGAGCAGGCGCGCGGTCTCGAGCGCGGCGATGGACACGAGCCTCGCGGCCTCGTCGGTGAGGTGCTCGTCGGCCCCGTGCCCCGTGTACGCACGATCGGGCAGGCCGGGGCCGAAGTCGACCGCGCCGGGGAACAAGCGCGCATACGTGCCGCCTCGGATGGAGCGTGGCGGCAGCGCCTCCGCCGGCAGGCCCACGAGCTCCGCGTAGATCGACGTGAGGGTCGTGCTGAGCACACCTGCCTGCACCGAGTGCACGTCGCTCACGAAGACGTCGTCGATCGCGTGCACGTCGTCGCCGAAGCGCGCACGCACTCGCGCGAGCGCGGCGTCCAGATCCGCGCGGAACGCCTCCACCGTCCGTCCGGCCGGTCGGCGCATGTTCACCTCGAGACGCGCGCCGCTCTCCGCGAGGCGCAGCACGGTCGGCGCCGCGACGAGCGGGCCCATGAGCGCGTCTTCGTGCGCGAGGCCCAGCGCGGAGGCCCGAGCATCGCGCTCGAAGTACGCATGCACGATCGCGAGCATGCGCGTGGCCGCACCCTCGAGCAGCGACAGACGCGCAGCGACGGCGGCGAGCAGCTCGTTCGCGTTGCGCCCCCTCTCGGGCTGCGACGCGTGGGTCGAGACGCCGAGGGCTCGCAGCACCACCACCTCACGCCCCTCACGCCGCTCTCGCGCGACCTCGCCACCGAAGCCATCGTGCGCCACGGGCGTGTCCGCCGCGTCACGGCTCGCGAGCTCCACGTCGAGCGCCGCGCGCACGCGCGCCTCGAGCGCGGCCGCGTCCAGCGGAGGACGCGGCGCGAGCACGAGCTCCGCGCGATCGGGGATCTGCGTGAGGAAGAGGCCGCCGCTCATCGACACCACCTCGGCGTCTCGCGGCGCCGCGCGCGCGCGGGCTCTTCGCGTCACGGGCGGCGGCGGCGGCACCTCGAGCCCCCACGCCACGAAGCCGCTCTGCGCGAGCACGACCGGGAACTCCGCGTCGACGGAGATCGTGTGCGTCGAGGGCGGCGACTCGGCCGCGTAGCGACGCATCCCTTCCCAGTCGTCTTCCTCCGCGAGGCCGATGGCGACGACCAGCGCGCCGTCGGGCACGAGGCCCGCGCTCGCGAGGCTCGCGAGAGACACGAGGATCGCGGCGAGCGGGCCCTTGTCGTCCTCGGTGCCGCGTCCGTAGAGGCTCGGCAGCGCGCTCGCCGTCTCCATCGTCGCCTCGGTCGCCGAGAACGGTGGGAAGTGCCAGCCCTCGGGCACGGCCTCGGCCGCCACGAGCGCGGGCGGGTCGTTCACGGGCACCACGTCGCCGTGCACCAGCCATCGCACGCGCCGCTCGCTCGTGCGCCCGGGCAGCTCGATCTCCCACGCGTCGTCCGCGCCGAAGCTGCGAAAGACGAGGCCGTGCTCGCGAGCCCACTCCGCGAGGAACGCGCCCATGCGCGCGCGCTCGGGGTTGTCGGCGATGGCAGAGACGGTCTGGAACGCGACCAGCGCGCGGGTGAGCGCGAAGACGTCCGGCACCGCGCAGCGATCCTGCACGCGACGCACGGCCGCGAGCACGTGCGAGACGTGCGCGGGCTCGACCGGCGCGGCGTGCGCTTGTCCGTCGCGTCCACGCGGCGCCCAAGCGCGCAGCGCGATGTCGTCCTCGGAGACCGTGTGCGGCGGGCCCTCGAGCTCGAGCGCCCGCGCTCAG
>JAIBCE010000081.1 GCA_019694315.1 Sandaracinaceae bacterium | reverse complement strand
CTCGGTGCCCGTGGGAGTGGCAGTCTCGGTGCCCGTGGGAGTGGCAGTTTCGGTGCCCGTGGGAGTGGCAGTCTCGGGCACCGAGACTGCCACTCCCACGGGCACCGAGACTGCCACTCCCATGGGCACCGAGACTGCCACTCCCACGGGCACCGAGATTGCCACTCCCGCGGGCACCGAGACTGCCACTCCCACGGGCACCGAGACTGCCACTCCCGCGGGCACCGAGACTGCCACTCCGACGGTGCCATCGCCGACGCACCCGGTCGGCGCGGATCCTGCCCAGCAGCGAATGCTCGATGGCTACGCGTGCCTCGGCCGCAGCGACTACGCGTGCGTGGAGCGCCTCTTCGGCGCGGGCCGCGCGACCGACGCGCGCGAGCTGGGCATCTTGGTGCGTGCGCAGCGCGCCGCCGGCGACGACACCGCCGCGTGCGCGAGCATGCAGGCCCTCGTCGATCGCTTCCCGCAGAGCCCCGAGGCCGCCCGAACGCGCGTCCTCCGGGCCCAGCGCTGCACGCCTCACCCCTGACGACGAGCGACGCCTGCGTCAGCCGACGAGGGTGCGGCCCACGCGCTCGAGCGCGTCGAGGTCGTGCACGTCGTGATCGAAGACGGGCACCTCGAGCAGCGGAAGGCCCGCGTCGATGCGCTTCTTGAGCTTGTCGATCTGGATGCGATCGGCCTGCGCGCGGGTCTTGGCGTCGTCGTAGGCGCGCCGCACGCGGCCGACGATCTTGGCGGCATCGAGGCCGTCGAGGTGTGGCTTGGCCTCCGCCTCGAGCGCGGCGCTCGTGGCCTTCACCTCGGGGAGCACGCGGTGCACCTGGTTCACGACGAGCGCGTCGCGGTTCATGCCCGCCTCGCCGAGGCGATCCGCGAAGAAGATCGCCTCTTCGATCGCGAGCGGCGCGGGGCTCGTCACGATCACGAAGGCCACCTCGGGCGAGCGCAGCGCGGCGCCGACCTCCTCGGAGCGCTTGCGGAAGCCACCGAAGAGATCGTTGAACTCGGTGAGGAAGCTGGCGACCTGCTCGAGGAAGCCTGCGCCCGTGAGCTTCGAGATGCCCTGCAGGACCATCTTGGCGCCGCGTCCGACGAGGCTGAACGATCGCTTCCCCGAGCCCTCGAACGCCGTCACGATCCACTGCATCGTGGGCGAGTCGACGAGGCCCGCGAGGCGCTCGGGCGCGTCGAGGAAGTCGAGCGCGTTCGAGGTGGGCGGCGTGTCGAGCACGATGAGGTCGTAGGCTGCGTCGGCGCGGACGTCGTGGAGCTTCTCCATCGCCATGTACTCCTGCGTGCCCGCGAGCGAGCCCGAGATGTACTGGTAGAGGCGGTTGTCGAGGATGCGCTTGGCGCGCTCGGGGCTCGAGGCGTAGCGACGCACGAGATCGTCGAAGGTCTGCTTTCCGTCGAGCATCATCGCCGAGAGCGAGCCCCTCATCTCGAGCCCTCGGGCCGTGAGCACGGCCGCATCGACGACGCGCACCTCGGTCGTCATCTCCTCGAGACCGAGGCTCGTCGCGAGGCGTCGCGCAGGGTCGATCGTGAGGCAGAGCACGCGACGCCCCTGCATCGCCGCCCAGAGCGCGAGCGAGGCCGCGGTCGTCGTCTTGCCGACGCCGCCCGAGCCCACGCACACGACCACCTTGTGGGTCTCGAGGATCTCCTTCAGCGGACTGGAAACGGCGGCCATCCGAAGGCCGCGAAGATAGTGAACGACGCCCACGAAGTCACGCCTGTGAGCGTCCCCTCGGAGCTCGCCCATGCCGTCTCAAGCTGCGGAGCACGCCGCACGATGAGGCAGAGTCAGGAGGGACCATGAGCGCGTCGAGCATCGCCGCACCGTCTCCGACACCGTCGGAGCGAGGAGCTGCTTCGTGCTCGTCCTGGACGCGCGTGCGTCGTGCCCCTCCGTCGGGTCGGCGGGCCGAGGGGGCGCGCCGTTTCGTTCAGAGGAGGAGCCGATGAGCAGCCTGACCGAGTCCGTCGACAAGGCGATCGCCGCCCACGGGATGTGGAAGGTGAAATTCAAGCAGATGGTGGCAGGTGAGGCCAAGATCGACGCGGCGCTGACGCGGCGCTGCGACGCGTGCGAGTTCGGCAAGTGGCTCGGGGCAGAAGGAAAGAGCAGCCTCGGCGCGAGCTACGACGCGGTGTACCAGGCGCACCAGCGCTTTCACACGGTCGCGGCCGACGTGGTGGAAGCCCACAACCGGGGCCAGAGCGACGCCGTCACCGCAGCGCTCCACCACAGCGGTGAATTCGCGAAGGCGGGCGCGGCGCTCACGAACCTCCTCTCGAAGCTCAAGGCCTCATGAGCGCTCGACCGCGCCGGTGAAGGCGGCGAGCACGCGCGCCCACGCTTCGTCGTAGCCCCGATCGCGAAAGGGCAGGAGCGTGAGGCCCGCGAGCGACGCGGCCGTCGCGAGGCGCGCGGCCTCACCCGCCTGGACCAGCACGAACGCAGGGTGCCGATCGGCGAGCGCGTGATCGCGCCCCACGGCGCGCGCGAGGTTTCGACGCCGCTGGTTGAGAAACCACCAGAGCGCCCACTCCTCGCGGCCGAGGCTCAGCCCGAGGAACACGAGCGGCGAGGTCATCGCGGCGCTCAGCCAGCTCTTGGTGTGAGGCCGCTGCGCCTCCCACACGGCCTCGCGCTCCTCGGGGCTGTACGCCTCGGAGTCGAGGCGCCGACGCTTGCGGGGGAAGAGGGCCTTTCGCATCGCCTCCTCCGCGCTCTTGTGGCCGCGTCGCGCGCGCTCGAGCTCCTGGATGAGGAGGCCGTACTTGCGCTGCCCGAGCTGGAGCGACTCCGCGTCGATCACCGAGCCGTGCGGGTACCACACGCGCGCGCCCGTCTCGGCGTGGATCGCGTGGTCCCATACGGGATCGAAGCGATCGTCTCGCTCGCGCACCCAGGTCGGCGTGGTGGTGTGGAAGCCGTGGTCGAAGTTGAAGCTCACCACGTCGCGAAAGCGCGCGGACGACAGACGCGTGGCAAGCTCCTTCGTGGCGCCGCCGACGGGGTACTCCGTGAGCAGCACCGCGCGGACGTGCCGCTCGAGCTCGGCCTCGACGCGGTAGGGCTTCTGCCGCGAGCGCTGCGCGATCTCGGTGAGCATCGCCTCCCACACGAGGGTCGTGTTCCCCACGAGCGCCTCGCCCTCGGGCACGACGAGATCCAGGCCGAGATCATGCGCCACGCGCACGAGCAGATCGCGCCAGTCGAGGCGCTTCTTGGCCTGCGCGTTGAAGCCGGTGCCGAGCACCGGGATCATCGTCGCGCGCCCCTCGGCGTCGCGGTGGCGTGCGAGGGTCTCGAAGCGGCGCCACGCGGCCTCCGCGCTGGCACCGAGCGGCTCGGGGTCGCGCGCGTTCGAGGGCTCTCGGGTCGAGGAGGTCATGGCGAGCGCGAGCATATGTCTCGGACGCGATCCGACGTGCAGGACTGACAGTGGGCAGCGCCCGACGGGCCGATCGGCGCGCCTCGGCCGAGCGCGCGAGTGATACGCTCCGCCCCATGTCCACGTCCGAACGTGAGCCCACGCTTCTCGAGCAGGGTTGGTCGCTGTTCTTCGCATCGACGTCGGCGGCGAGCCGCGAGCCTGCGATGCGCATCGCGATCCGCCTCGTCGAGAGCGATCCGTTCCAGCTCGCGGGCGTGGCCCTGCTCGTGCGCCTCGCGATCGCCGCGGGTCGCAAGGGCGCCGCCGCCGTCGCCGCGCCCAAGCTCGTGGAGGCCTACGTACGACGCGGAGATCTGCCCGCCGCCACGGCCGCCGCCGTGCTCGCCGATCGCGCGGGCGCCGACGGCAAGGCCGCGCGCGCGAGCATCGCCAAGGCCTTCGGCCAGGGCTCGAGCCGCCTCGCCGACGTCTCGCCCGCGCCTCCCCCGCTGCCGTCCACGCCCGAGGCGAACCCGGCGCTCGAGGCGCTCGCCGGCGAGGATCTCCTCGATCGTGGGGAGGCGACCCTGCGCGACTTCGTCGACGCGACCGATCCCCTCGCGGCCGGCAAGGTCCCGTCGCTTCCGCTCTTCTCGCAGCTCGCGCCCAAGGCCCTCGAGCGTCTCCTGACCGCCCTCACGGTGCGCGACCTCGACATGAACGGCGTCGCGATCGAGCAGGGTAGCGAGGGGCGTGAGGCCTTCGTCGTGGTGCGCGGGACGCTGCGCGCCGAGCGGGCCGCGAGCGCGGACGAGGGCGAGCCCACGCTGCTCGCGGTGCTCGGGCCCGGCGCGATCTTCGGCGAGATGGCGCTCGTGTCGAGCGCGCCGCGCGCCGCCGCCGTGATCGCGCAGGAGCCCACGACGCTCCTCGTGGTCGCGCGCGACGCGCTCGAGGCGATCGCCGTGGACGAGCCGGCGATCGGCCGTGAGCTCGGCTCCTACTGTCGCTCGCGCATGCTCGCGAACCTCGTGCGCACGAGCGCGCTCCTGCGCGCGATCCCGTCAGCCGATCGAGAGGGCGTGATCGCGCTCTTCGACACCAAGAGCTTCGGCGAGGGCGAGGTGCTCTTCGAGGAGGGCAGCGAGCCCGAGGGCCTCTACCTCGTCGCGAGCGGCGGAGTGCGCGTGACGACGCACGATCCGGCGGGCGGCGAGGACATCGTCGTCGCGGATCTCGGGCCGGGCGACGTCGTAGGCGAGATCAGCATCGTCCTGCGTCGCCCTGCCACCGCGACCGTCTCGACGGCCTTCCCGACCATCGCGCTCGAGCTCTCGCGCGAGCGCTTCCAGGAGGCGATCCGACGTCACCCCGCGGTGCTCACCGAGCTCTACGCGCTCGCGACCGCGCGACAGGACGAGCTCCACAGCGTCGTCGCGCAAGAGGCGCTCGACGTCGAGGACGTCGTCCTCCTGTGAGCGGGCGTGGCGCCGAGCGCGGGCATCCTCGGGTCGAGCACCGATGAGGCTCGAGCGCGCCCAATTCCTCGCGGCGCTCAGCCACGAGCTGCGCACGCCGCTCAACTCGATCCTGGGCTTCACGCAGGTCCTGCTCTCGGGCCTCGACGGGCCGCTCACCCCCGGCCAGCGCGAGGATCTCGAGGCGATCGCGAGCGCGGGCGAGTACCTCACGGCGCTCGTCCGCGAGGTGCTCGACACGTCCGCCGAGACCACGGGCGAGCTCGAGGTCTTCGGCCACGTCGACCTCGTGGCCACCACGCGCGACGCCGCGCGCCTCTTCACACCACAGGTGAAGAAGACCCAGCACGAGCTGATCGTGTCGGTGGCCGAGCCCGCGCCGCGTCCCCTCGGCTCGCCTCGCGCGGTGCGGCAGGTCCTCCTCAACCTCATCGGAAACGCTGCAAAACATGGGCGTCCAGGACCCATCATCGTGTCGGCGCACGCGCGCGGCACCGACGTGGCGGTGCTCTCGGTGACGAACACGAGCCGCACCGTGATGAGCGCGAGAGAGGCGCCCTTCGGAGCCTTCGAGCGCGGCGAGGCGGCAGGCCGCGAGGCGGAGGGCTGGGGCCTCGGGCTCGCGATCGCCGACGAGCTCGCCTCGCGCATGGGTGGCCTCATCGAGATGCAGAGCCGCGACGGGGTGCTCGGCCCCGAGACGACGTTTGCCCTCCTCTTGCCTCTCGGAAGGGGTCGCCTCCGCGCCGAGGACGCTCCCCACGCTCAGTCCGGCAGCGCGCGCGTGATGCCGACGCGCACGCACTTCGTCGCCGCGATGAGCCACGAGCTGCGCGCGCCGCTCGGCTCGATCGCAGGCTTCTCGAGCCTCCTCGAGGACGAGCTCGATGGTCCGCTCACGCACGCGCAGAAGCAGAGCGTGACGCGGATCCGTCGCAGCGCCGAGAGCCTCGTGGCCTCGCTCACCGACATCCTCGATGTGGCGCGGGCCGACGTGGGACGCATGCAGCTCGCACGCGAGGACCTCGAGCCCAGCGCGCTCGCCGACGACATCGTCGCGGGCGCGGCGAGGCTCGTCGAAGACCGCGAGCCGCCGTGCACGCTGAGCCTCGACACGAGCGCATGCCGCGCGCTCGGCGTGGTCCACGTGGATGCGAGACGCGTCGTGCAGGCCTCGCTCGCGCTCGTGCGACACGCGCTTCGCACCAACGCGGCGCACGCCGAGATCGCGATCCGCGCGCTCGACGATCCGCACGGGCGACGCGGGCTCCGCATCGAGGTGCGCGACCCCGAGCGCACGATGGACTCCGTCGAGGCGAACGCCGCCTTCGATCCGTTCGCGGGGCTCGTCGATCCGTCGGGCCGTCGCATCCTCGGCCTCGGCCTCGCGCTCGCGCTCGCGCGCACGCTCGCCCGCCTGCACGGCGGTGACGCGTGGTGCGAGACGAGCGGCGGCACGACCTGGGTGCTCGCCATCCCCGGCTGAGCGGGCCGGCGGAGCGGCCCAAATGGGCGAGACGAACGGTGGGGCCCGGCGACCGGGCGCGTCTCACCAGCGGACGACGGCCGCGCCGAACGCAACGCCCGCGCCGAGCGCACAGAACAGGAGGTGCTGCCCGGGTCGGATCACACCGCTGCGCACTGCTTCGTCGAGCGCGATCGGGATGGACGCGCTCGAGGTGTTTCCGTAGCGCTCGAGGTTCAGGAACATGCGCTCGTTCGGGATGCCGAGGCGCGAGGCCACGGCCTCGAGGATGCGCGAGTTGGCCTGGTGCGGCACGACCCAGTCGATGCCGTCGGCCGTGATGCCGGCCTGCTCGAGCGCGCGCGCGCTCACCTCGGAGAGGTAGCGAACGGCCGCCTTGAAGACCTCCTGGCCGTTCATCTTCACGTAGTGCCGACCGCTCGCGACGGTCTCGGCGCTCGTGGGCTCTTCGCTGCCGCCAGCGAGCACGGTGAGGGACTCGGTGAGCGAGCCATCGACGCCGAGCGCCGTCGACAGGAGCCGCCCGCCCGCGCTCGACTCGGTGGGCCCGAGCACGACCGCGCCGGCCCCGTCGCCGAAGAGCACGCAGGTGCCGCGGTCGGTCCAGTCGACGATGCGCGACAGCAGCTCCACGCCTACCACGAGGACGTGACGCGCCATGCCGCTCTCGATCTGGGCGCGTGCGAGCGAGAGGCCGTAGCAGAAGCCACCGCACGCCGCCGCGAGATCGAAGGCGGCACAGTCGATGCGCGCACCGAGCTGGTGGTGGACCAGCGAGGCCGTGGAGGGCAGCGGTCGATCGGGCGTGACGGTGGCCACGACGATCATGTCGAGGTCGCGCCCGGTGAGGCCGGCCGACTCGAGCGCTCGCTGCGCGGCGCGGCGCGCCATGTCGCTCGTCTTGTCGCCCTTGCCGGCGATGCGACGCGCGCCGATGCCGGTGCGCGAGCGGATCCACTCGTCGCTCGTGTCGAGCGTGCGCGTGAGATCGTGATTGGTGCGGATCTCCTCCGGGAGATCGCTGCCGGTCCCGACGATGCGCGCACCTCGTGGTGCGTTTCGTTCGAGGCTCGTGGGCGGCGTGGTCACTCGATCTCCTGCGGCGCGCAGAGAGAGCGACGCGGGCCCACTCTCGCACGAGTCGCCTTCGTGTCGAGGCGTGTTGCGAGCGCGAACCGCGTTGCTCGTGCAAAAGTTGGAGGCGCATGGATCGTCGCCCGACCGAGGATGAGAGCGGACGCACATGGATCGTGCGGTCCATGGCAGCGGTGGCGGCCGCGTTCGTCACGCTCGGGCTCGCGCTTCCGCTCGCGATCGACGCGCCGGTGCTCGGTCTCTATCGCCAGGCGCTGGTGCACGCCGTGGGAGAGCCCGATCCGCGGACGTGGCGTCTCCTGCTCGGCATCACGGGCGCGTCCATCGCGGGCAAGTGGGTGGCGCACCTCGCCCTGGTGCCCTACCTCGCGCGCGGGGAGCGCTGGGCGTGGCGCGCCAGCGTGATCGGTCTCGCGAGCTGGTTCGCGGTCGACTCGCTGGTGTCGCTCGCTCACGGCGCATGGTGGAACGTCGCCTTCGTGAACCTCGTGCCCCCCGCGACGTTCGGCGCCTGCCTCGCGCTCGCGAGGCATCGGCGCTGGAGCGACGAGCGAGCCCCCGAGCTCGTGCGCGGCTCCGCTGCGTGGTGGGCCCTCCTGGCCGCCGCGATCGGCACCACGAGCGGCGCCGTGATCGCGCTCGGCGGCAGCAGCGTGCTCTTCGATCCGTGGCGCGAGGCGCTCGCCGCGGCGCACGGAGCCTCGAACGACGCGTTCGTCGCGAGCTTCTTCGGGCCGATCGGCGGCTCCACGCTCGCGCAATTCGCGATGCTCGGGATGCTCGCGCGGCACGCGGTCGCGCGCGGAGATCGACGCGCGCTCGACTGGATCCTCGCGTCGATCCTCGCGTGGCTCGTGCCCGACTCGCTGTGGTCGCTCGCGTCGGCTGGCGCCTTCAACGTCTGGCTCGTGAACCTGCCCTTTGCCGCGCTGTGCGTGCCGCCCGTGCTCGCGGCGCGATGGCGAGGCCCGCGCGCACCGTGATCACACGCGCTTCTGTCGACGGCCGTTTCTTGCTATCCCTCGCGCCCCCACCCCGAGGACACGAGGGAACCATGAGCGAGATCGTCGAGAAGATCCTGTCGAACTACGCGGGCGAGACGCCCGGCGTCATCGGCAACCTGCGCCGCATGCTCAACCACGGCACGCTCGCCGGCACCGGCAAGATGGTGATCCTCCCGGTGGACCAGGGCTTCGAGCACGGCCCCGGGCGCACCTTCGAGCCCAACCCCGCCGGCTACGACCCGCACTACCACGCCAACCTCGCGGTGAAGTCGGGCTGCAACGCCTACGCGGCGCCGCTCGGCTTCATCGAGGCGGTCGCGCACAAGCACGCGGGCTCGCTGCCGCTGATCCTCAAGGTCAACAACTCCGATCTCCTCGGCAACCCCGCCGCACCGCAGTCCGCGCTCACCTCGAGCGTGAAGGACGCCGTGCGCCTCGGCTGCAGCGCGATCGGCTTCACGATCTACCCGGGCTCGCCCGCCCGCAACGAGACCTACGAGCAGATCCGCGACCTCATCCGCGAGGCGCGCGAGGTCGGCATCCCGACGGTGCTCTGGAGCTACGCCCGCGGCGGCATGAGCAAGCAGGGCGAGACGGCGCTCGACGTGATCGCGTACTCGGCGCACATCGCCTGCCAGCTCGGCGCGCACGTGGTGAAGGTGAAGCCGCCCACGGCCTTCATCGAGCGCGACGACACCAAGAAGTTCTACGAGAAGATCCCCCACGAGAAGCTCTCGGATCGCATCGCGCACGTCGTGAAGTCGTGCTTCGACGGTCGCCGCATCGTCATCTTCTCGGGCGGCGAGGCCAAGGGCACCGCCGAGGTCCTCGAGGAGATCAAGGGCATCCACGCGGGCGGCGGCTTCGGCTCGATCATGGGCCGCAACGCCTTCCAGCGTCCGGAGGCCGACGCGCTCAAGCTCCTCGCCGACACGATGGCGATCTACAAGAGCTGAACCACGAATCGCCCTCTTCGGAGGGCGATCTCGACCGCGAGGGACGTGAGCGATCGCGTCCCTCGTCTCGTTCCGTCGTCGTGCGGCGTGGGCGAGGCCCCGGCCGACGACAGCGGCCGACTACAGCCGGTCGACCGCGACGCGGAGCACGTCGATCTCGCTGAGGATGCCCACGAGATCGCCCGTCGCGTCGACGACCGCGAGCGCGCCCGCGCGGGTCTGGAGCAGCAGCCTCGCGGCCTCGGCGAGGCTCGTGTCCGGCGTCAGCGTGGGCGGATTGCGCTGCATGATCTGCGCGACGAAGGTGCGCTGCTCGATGGAGGCCTGGATCGACGAGGCCACACCGGTCGCGCCGAGCGCGGTCATCGAGAGCCGCAGGAGGTCCGACTGCGTCACCATCCCCACCAGCCGGTCGCCGTCGACCACCGGCAGGTGTCGGATGTGGAAGTCCTGCATCGACTGCGCGACGCCCTCGAGGTTGTCTTCCTCGCAGAGGGTCACGAGCTTCGTCGTCATCACGTCGCGAACGCGGGGAGCCTCGGCCATGAGACTGGCGTACCACGAAGCGGGCGGGCGCGCGTCAGAAACGAAGCTCGAACAAGGGCCCTCGCGCGACCTCGCCGGGACCACACGGGTGCTCGGCCAGCGCAGCGCCCAGGTCGATCGCCGCCCAGATGGCGCCCCCGAGCGCGACGGCTCCACCCCCTGCGAAGGCGACGTTGGCACCGGTCGCGAGGTCGCGCGCGCTCGAGAGCCGCTCGACGGTGGCCTGCATGCTCGGCGCCACCTCGGCCTGCGCGCGCGCGTCGAGCGCCAGGCCACCGAGCGCGCCGCCCACACCGAGGATCACGGCGCCGAGACCCGTGACGACCCAGGGCCACGGCGAGATCGCGGGGTGGCACATGGGCACGCTGGGCGCATACGAATCGACGCGCTCCTCCGAGTCACCCGAGCTCGACACCGTGCTCACCTCGGAGGCCAGCGCGTCGCGACGCTCGCGCGCGCGAGCGACCACCTCGGGCTCGCCGCGTCCGGTGGCGAGGAAGCGGTCGTAGACCTCGAGCGCGCTCCGGCGGCGCTCGCTGGCGACCGCGTCTTCGTGCGCGACCGCGTGCTGCGCAGCGCTGCGCTCGAGGGTCCGGGCGAGGTTGTAGAGGAGCAGCGTCTCGTCGGGGCAGAGCACGCTCGCAGCCTGGAGGAAGCTCGCGGCGCCATCGTAGTCGCCTCGTCGGTAGAGCTCCTCGACCTGCCCGTAGCCCGCCATCACGGCCTCGCACGCCTGCGCGTCGGCCGCCTGCGCGCGCGCGAGGCTCGATCCCCACGCGAGCGACGCGAGCGCGAGGCACCCCGCGAGGAACGCCCGTAGAGCGATTCGGGAGGGCAGCGCTCGGCACGCGAAGCGAGCACGATCCGCCACGCGGGCGACGGGTTCGAACGTGCGGAACACGGTCGTAGGGTACGCTGCGCCGCGATGAGCGGTGAAGATCCGACGGAGCTGGTCACGCCCTTCGGCGAGCCTGCGCCCAGCCGCGAGGCGCGGCTCGCGTTCCGCACCTCGAGCGGCGCGAGCGGCACCGTGACGATCGACGAGACGAGCCTCGTCGGCAGCGCCCCCTCGGCCGACGTCGTCATCGACGATCCCACCGTCTCGCGGCTCCACGCGGAGATCCAGATCCGCGACGACGGCGTCTGGATCCGCGATCTCGGCTCTCGCAACGGCACCTTCGTCCAGGGCATCCGTGTGGAGAGCGCACAGCTCGGCGAGGGCACGAAGCTGCGCCTCGGCGCGGTCGTCGCCACGGTCTCGCTCGGCGCGCGGCCCGCGGAGGACGCGTTCGCGCTCGACCGCTTCGGTCGCCTCGTGGGCCGCAGCCACGTGATGAAGAAGCTCTTCGCGCGCCTCGACAAGGCGGCTCGCTCCGAGGCGACGGTGCTGGTCCTCGGAGAGACGGGGACTGGCAAGGAGCTCGTGGCGGAGTCGATCCACCAGGCCTCGCCGCGACGCGATCGACCGTTCGTCGTCGTCGACTGCGGCGCCCTCCACGCGAGCCTCCTCGAGAGCGAGCTCTTCGGCCACGTCCGCGGCGCGTTCACGGGCGCGAGCTCGGATCGCGCGGGCGCCTTCGAGGTCGCGCAGGGCGGCACGCTCTTCCTCGACGAGATCGGCGAGGTGCCGCTCGAGCTCCAGCCCAAGCTCTTGCGCGCCCTCGAGGCGCGAACGATCCGCCGCCTCGGCGAGACGCGCGCACGCAGCGTCGATGTGCGGATCGTGGCGGCCACGCACCGCGATCTCGCCAAGGCCGTGGCCGAAGGGACGTTTCGCGAGGACCTCTACTTCCGGCTCGCGGTGCTCTCCGTGCGCGTGCCGCCGCTGCGCGATCGGCTCGAGGATCTCCCGCTCCTCATGGAGAGCTTCGGCGCGAGCCCCGAGCTCTTCGGGCCCGAGGTGCTGGCGGAGCTCCGCACCCGACGCTTCGCGGGCAACGTGCGAGAGCTCCGCAATTACGTGGAGCGCGCAGCGGCCTTCGGCCTCGACGAGAGTGATCTCGAAGTGCTCGAGGACGAGGCCCCGACACGCGCCAACGACGAGGACGGCCCGATCGACGTGCCGATCGCCATCGCGCGCGCGGCGTGCCTCGATCGCTTCGAGAAGCGCTATCTCGCGGCGCTCCTCGAGCGCGCGCACGGCAACGTCACCCTCGCGGCGCGCCTGGCCGATCTCGATCGGACGCACCTCCATCGCCTCCTCGCCAAGCACGGCCTCGGACGACGCGGCGCGTAGCGCAGCTCCCGGTCGAGCTCCGGTACCGACGCCGGCGCCGGCCAGCGGCTCGATCCGCCCCAGCCGTTGCTGGTACGCTCGTCTCGTGCTGGCCGCCTCGGTCGTTGCGAACGAGCCCGCTCCCGGAACGATCCTGGGTGAGCGCTACGAGGTCCTCGGACCCATCGCCTCGGGCGGTATGGCCGTGGTGTCGCTGGCGCGAGCGCGTGCGACGAGCGGGTTCCGCCGCGTCGTGGCGGTCAAGACCTGCCTGCCGCACCTGCGCGCGGACCGAGAGTTCGTCTCGATGTTCCTCGACGAGGCGCGCCTGGCGGCCCTCATCCACCACCCGAACGTCGTCGCCACGCTCGATCTCGGCGAAGACGAGGCGAAGCCCGGAAGGCCCGGCGCGCTCTACCTGGTGATGGAGTACGTCGAGGGCGAGACGCTCGCCGCGGTGCTGCGACGCGGCGCGATCCCTGCACCCATCGCGCTGCGCATCGCGTGCGACGCGCTCGCGGGCCTCCAGGCCGCGCACGATCTCCAGGCCGAGGACGGCACGCCGCTCGAGGTCGTGCACCGCGACATCTCTCCGCAGAACCTGATCGTGGGCCTCGACGGGATCACGCGCGTGATGGACTTCGGCATCGCGAAGGCCCGCTCGCGGTCCACCACCACCGAAGAGGGTGTGGTGAAGGGCAAGCTCGCGTACATGTCGCCCGAGCAGCTCGGAGGGCAGCGCGCGCTCGATCGACGCACCGACGTGTTCGCGCTCGGCGTCGTGCTCTGGGAGCTGCTCACCGGGCAGCGTCTGTTCCGCGGACAGGCCCCGCAAGAGACGCTCTCGAACGTGCTGCACGCGCCCATCCTCGCGCCGAGCGAGGTCGATCCGTCGCTGCCGTCGGAGCTCGATCCGATCGTGCTCCGCGCCCTCTCACGCCCGCGCGAGGATCGCTTCGCGAGCGCGCGCGAGCTGGCCTCGGCGATCGTCCGTTCCGGCGTGCCGATCGCCGAGGCGCACGAGGTGGGCGCCCTCATGGAGACGCGCTTCGGCGCCACCTTGCGCGCTCGGCGCACGAACCTCCTCCGCGCCGCCGACGCGAGCGGCTCGATGGCCTCGATGACGCCGACGCCGACGCCGCCCGCGAGCGTCGCGACCGTCCCCGAGTCGAGCGCGGTGCAGCGCATCGCGCGCGGCACGAGCTTCTCCGTGTTGCACCGCCGCAAGGGCGCCGTCGCCGCGGGCGTGATCGCGCTCCTCGCGATCGTCGGGGTCGCAGCGGCTTGGCTGGCGGGCGCGCCGAGCAGCCCACCACCCACCGCACCGAGCGCGAACGTCACCTCGACACCGCCCAGCACCACGACGCCACCGGCGTCGACGACGACAGCGCATGCGGTGACGACCGCTCCGCCTTCGACGAGCGCCGGGGAGCAGGGCGCGCAAGCCGAGCCCACGACGGCCCCCGAGAACGTCACGCCCTCGAGCGTGCGAACGACCAAGCGAGCGGTGCGACGCACCACCTCACGACAGACCTCCTCCCGCAGCACGCCCCCGTCCACCACCGCGCCGCGGACGGGTGAGGCTCGACGCGCGGTGCTGCCGATCGATCGCGACGAATTCTGATCGCGCCGAGCCATGGAGGGCGCTGCATCGTGGCGCGCGACGCCACGGTGTCGCGCCGCGCGCAACAGTGGAATCGCCCTCGTTTCTGGGCTTTCCGAGGGATCGCTACGCGCCCGAGGCGGCATCGAGGTTGCACTCGTCGGGGCGATGACCGCCCGTCCCTTCCCCCTCCGACACGCGCGCGCCCTCCAGCGCTCGCGCATGAGCCACGGCCTCGTCGCGCTGGCGCTCTCGAGCCCACTCCTGGGCTGCGAGGGCGCGCTCTCGGCGCGCTCGTACGGCGTCTACGACACGGGCGCGACCGAGGACGCGGGCACGACGCGGTCCACCGACGACGCGGCGATCGATCCGCGGGATCCGCGTGACGCGACCGTCGGCCCGCGTGAGCCCTCCGATGCAGCCGTCGACCCCATCGACCCGCCCGATGCGGCGGTCGACCCCCTCGACCCGCCCGACGCGATGGCACCGGCGCCCGACGCCTCGGTGCCCACGCCCTCCGGCACCGACTCGGTCGATGCGATCGTGGCCGACATGCGCGAGGGGCCCACGGCCTACGCGCGCAGCAACAACGAGCCGTCGGTGATCTTCTCGGGCAACGCGGCGCAGGCGGAGCGTCTGTCGCCCACGTACGGCAGCTCCATCGACAACATCACCTCGTGGTGCTGGGTCTTCTCCACGCCGGAGAACGCCGCGACGCACGCCGCGGTGCAGGTTCGCTACAGCGACGTCTACGTGCTGCGCGCCTCCACGGGCACGTGGGAGCCGATCAGCGCGGGGCGGCCCTCGGGCTGGCGAGGGGATCTCCACGCGGCCACGTTCGAGGTCCAGGACGAGATCGTGATCGACGACGAGATCCTCGAGGTGCACCCAGGCGCACCGCCTCGGACGGACCTCGTCTCGTACGAGCTCTGGCCCACGTGGTCGCGCCCCATCGACTTCTGGGAAGACGTGCGCGCGGTGTACGCGACGTGTCAGGCACGGGTGGTCGCGCTGCCGGATGCGCCTCCCGGCGACCTCGAGCGCGCGCATTACGCAGGACAGGTCGGCTTCGATCTGTGGCGCCGCGCGGCGGGCCCCTTCGAGCCAGGCGTCACGCAGTTCGATGGCTCGGTCGGGCGGATGCACGCGCTCGGCACCGAGTGGCAGTCGCTCCACGTGATCTCGATGCGACCGCGCGATCCCGAGTGGTCCAAGCTGCCCGGCTACGTGGGCCTGGGCCCCGCGTGGACGGTGATCAATCCCTACCTCGATCCTCCGTACACGCTGACGGAAGAGGAGATCCGCGCGAACCCGCCGCCGCTCCACTGATCGCGAAGATTCGGAAGTTTGGGCTGCGGCTTCGCCCGCGCCGGGCGCGCCGGGGCACACGTCGCGAGCAGCGCGACGCAGGTCACGGGACGCACGGCTGAGGCGCCGTGCCGACCGCGACCTCGTCGAACACGAAGGCATGGCTCGGTGGTGCACTCGTCACGTTGACCCCGATGCGGAGCGAGTCGAAGCCTCCGGGCGGCGAGACGAGATCCGGCGCCGGATCCCAGTAGCTGGGCATCACCTCGCGCTCCGCCTCGCCTTCGTGCATCACGAAGATGCGTACGGTGCCACTCGGACCGAGCTCCGCGTCGAGCCGCAAGCAGGTCCACTGGCCCGCGGCGAGGACCGCGTCGCCGTACACGCCGACGCCCGCACCGGCCAGCACCAACACGCGCCCGTCGCTCATCATCCCCAGCACGAGGCGCCCGACGAGCCCGGCATCGAGGAGGTTGAAGAGCGTCATGTCGGGGCCCGTCTCCGCGCTCTCGCGCCGCACCCACCCCGTGAGGTGGATGTGCGCGCCGGGCTCGCTCGGAAACGCGATGTCACGCTCGAACACCGACTCGCAACCAGCACCGCCGGAGCACGGTAGCGACCGGCCTGCATGCATCCCGCGGCGGACCGGGGAGGTGACGAACGTCGAGTCCGGCACCACGTACGTGAAGTCGTCGTACGCGTTCTCGAAGCCCGTGCACCAGAGGCGACCTGCGATCGGCAGATCGCACACCGACGCGAGCACGAAGGCATCGGGCGGAGGCTCGAACGCGTCGGCCCCAGGAACGAACGCATCGTCGGTCGCGGGGACGAAGGCGTCGTCGAGCACCGAGGGCGCATCGAGCGCCCAAGCGTCGAGCCCGGGTGCGTCGAGGCCCGGTGCATCGAGCGCCCACGCATCGAGCGAGGCGCGCGCGTCCGCGCTCGGCGCATCGACCGACGCATCCGCGAGCGATGCATCCGGATCACACGAGGCGCCCTCGCACCGCTCGCAGGTGCCCGCGACGCAGACCCAGCCCGTCGCACAGGGACAAGGCCGTCCCTCGAGGTCCACGTCCTCGATGGAGCAGCCGCTTCCCCAGGCCGACGTGACGACCGACGCGACGAGGGCGAGACGAGCGACACGCGCGAGGGGCACGCTCGGCAGGGTACCAGAGACCAGACGTCCGTCGCAGCCGACGCCGCACTGTCGCGCGCCACGCAACACTCGAATTCGCCCGTTTCGTAGGCGATCCAGGGGTTCTCGCTCGGCATCGCCCTTGCTCTCTCCCCGTCCGACACACGCGAGGAGACGACGATGACGAGGAAGTGGAATCGCCGCACGTTCTTGACCGCCGCCGGGATCGGGCTGGGCGCTGGCGCCATGGCGCCGTTCTTCCCCACGACGGTCGCCGATGCCGAGGACGACGGAATCCAGCGCCTGTTCCTCTTCACGCACCCGAACGGCTCGATCCCCGATCGCTGGCGACACAACGGCGCCGGAGACGCGTTCCGCAGCGGTGAAGCGCTCCCGACGATGATGGGCCCGATGCTCGCGCCGCTCGACCGGCACCGCGAGCGCCTCGTGCTCCTCGACGGAGTCGACATCACCTCGAGCACGCTCACCGCGATCGGCGACGAGGGCGGCGCGAGCATGCTGCCGGGCCACAGCGCGCGGACGGTGCTGTGGTCGGGCGCGCGCATGATCCGCAACCCCGCCTACGCGAACGAAGACCACGTCCGCTTCCACTCGAACGGGCCGAGCATCGATCAGCTGATCGGCCGCTCGCTCGGGACGCGCTTCGGATCGCTCGTGCTCGGCACCACCTCGTGGCTCGGCCTCGACAGCTACAGCGTGTGGTCGTTCCGCGGCGCCTCCGATCCCGAGGCCGCGATCATCGACCCGCAGGTCACGTTCGACCTGCTCTTCGGCATGGTCGATGGTGACGCGACCGCGTCCGCGCGCCGACGGGCCGAGCGTCGCTCGGTGCTCGACGTGGTGCGCGGCGAGCTCACGCGGCTTCGCGCGGAGCTCCCGAGCGAGGACCGGGACCGCTTCGATCGCCACGTCGCCTCCGTCTCGGATCTCGAGCGACGCGTGCGCGACGGGGCCGTCACCGTGTGCTCGCGCCCCGATCGGCCGCGGTGGTCCGACGACAACGAGCAGATCTTCCGGCTGCGCGCGCAGGTCGAGCTCGCGATGGCCGCGCTCGCCTGTGATCTGACGCGCGTCGTGAGCCTCGCGCTCGGCAAGGAGGGCGGGACGCTGAGCTGGCTCGACGACGGCTCCGATCCGCACCTCGCGTCCCACGAGAGCTGGGGCGGCACCACCACCGAAGCGCGCATGGCCGCTGCCGAGATCGTGACCAGGCAGAACCGCGTCGTGGCCGAGGAGGTCGCGTCCATGATCGATCAGCTCTCCGCGCGAGGGCTCATGGAGAGCAGCATCCTCGTGTGGGGCACACCGATGGGCTGGGGCGGCCCGCACACGAACTACAACGCACCGTTCGTGCTCGCGAGCGGGCGCGCGGATCTGCAGACGGACCGCTACCACCGCTGGGGCAGCTACTGGGTGGGCATCGACTCGGCCGATCCGCCGAACTACTGGGTGCCCGCGGGCGGCATCCCGCACAACCGTCTCCTCACGTCGCTGACGCTCGCGATGGGCCGCGCGGACCTCGATCGCCTCGGCGACGCAGGCGGTGGCGCCGACCTCGACAACACGCCCATCGGGGAGCTGTTCGCGTGAGCGGCGCCCCCTCGAGCCAGGAGACCTCCACCATGACGCGAACGACCCTCTCGCTGCTGGCCGCGCTCGCGATGCCGCTCTCTGCGTGCGTGGGCACGCTCGACGGCGGCCCGCTCGCCTCGGAGCCCACGAACCCTGGAGATCCAGGGCATCCCGGAGATCCAGGCACGCCCGACCCCTCGTGCACCGGTCTCTGTGTGCAGCGCTCGCGGATGTCTCGGATCACGAGCGCCGAGTACGACAACAGCGTGCTCGACGTGCTCGGCGTGGACGCCGACACCGGCGCGCTCCCGGCCGACGGCGCCGTCGCGCACTTCGCGAGCAACGAATTCGTCGAGCCCGGCGAGTCGGACGCGGATCGCTTCGAGCTCGTCGCGAGCGCGGTCGCGGCGAGCTTCGTCGCGAGCGAGTCGTTCGGCCGCGAGCTCGCCGCGGTGCCCGAGTGCGCCTCGCACGATGCAGCGTGCGCCACGGAGCTCGCGGCCCGCTGGGGCAGCCGCCTCTATCGCCGCGACCTCGACACCGACGAGCTCGCGGCGTACGCGCAGCTCTTCGTGTGGGCCACCGAGAGCGGCTCGGATCCCGACCTCACCGATGGCCTGCGCGGCAGCTTCGAGGACGGAATCCGCCTGTTGGTCATGGCGCTCCTCCAGTCGCCGAATTTCCTCTTCGTGATCGAGCGCGGCACGCCCACCGAGGTCGGTGGTGTCGTGGCCCTCGGCCCGGCCGAGCTCGCCGCGCGCCTCTCGCGGCTCGTGTTCCGCAGCGTGCCCGACAGCGCGCTCCTCGAGGCAGCGCGCACGGGTCGGCTCTCGAGCGAGGACGACCTCGAGCGCGAGCTGCGAAGGATGCTGGACGATCCGCGCAGCGATCGGATGTGGCTCGAGTTCGCGCGCGAGTGGCTCGACACGGGACACCTCGACTCCGTCCCGGTCGCGACGCCCCCCGAGGGCCAGGCGTGGGACGCGGGCGTGGTCGCTGCGCTCGACGAGGACTTCGACGCGCTGGTGCTGCACGTCCTCCGCGACGGCGACGGGCGGCTCGAGACGCTCCTCACCTCGGAGGCGGGACAGCTCTCCGATCCGCGCGCGGCGTGGGTGATGGGCACGAGCACGCTCGGCTGGAACGAGCACATCCCGAGCCGCCACGGCCTGATCACGACCCCCGCGGTGCTCGTGGCCAACGGGCGCCCGTCGTTCTCGAGGCCACACTGGCGTGGGCTCTTCGTGCGCGAGCGTCTGCTCTGTCAGATCGTGCCTCCGCCCGACCCGTCGCTCGCTGCGTCGATCGCCACGCTGCGGAGCAACGAAGAGGAGCACCCGAGCGCGGTCACCACGCGCGCGCGGCTCGACACGATGACCGCGAACGAGCCTTGCGCGTCGTGCCACCGCCTCACGAACCCGATCGGCTACGGCCTCGATCGCTTCGACGGCTTCGGTCGCGCGCGCACCGCGGAGATCGGCAGCGACGGTGCGCCGTACGCGATCGACACGAGCGGCACGATCGCCGCGGGCGGGAGCCTCCACACCGACGTCGATGGTCCCTTCGCCGACACGGACGCCCT
Organism: Sandaracinaceae bacterium; assembly: GCA_019694315.1. Taxonomy (GTDB): domain Bacteria; phylum Myxococcota_A; class Polyangia; order Polyangiales; family Sandaracinaceae; genus JAFLCL01. The sequence goes on along the minus strand of JAIBCE010000081.1, from coordinate 6,323 downwards.
CCTCGATCGCCTCGCCTCGAGCGAGAGCGTGGCGCGCTGCACGACGCTGCAGCTCGCGCGCTTCACCCTGCAGCGCGAGGCCTCTCAGTCCGAGGACGCCCCGTCGGTGAGCGCCGCCTACGGCCGCATGGCCGAGTCGGGCGGCGATCTCCGAGAGGCCTTGGTCGCGCTCGTGCGCTCCGACGCGTTCCGACACCGTCGCCTCGGCGAGCCCTGACCGCAGGCGTCACGCGCCAGAGAGCTCGGAGGCGCGGGTCCGGATCAGAGCGAGGCGCGGAAGTCGACGAGCGGCGGACGCGCCTTCCACTGCTCGATCTTCTGGCGGCGCTCCATCGTCTTCATGTCGTCCATCGAGCCATCGGGGGGCAGGCGCGCCCACTGGCGATAGCCCACGAGGTACTCGAGCCAGACGGACTCGAAGCTCGCGTGCCGCGACTGCAGGCGCTGCGCGATCGGCCGCACGCCTGCCCACATCTTGCCGATGTCGATGTAGCCCGCACGCCAGCCCGCGAGCGCGACCCGGAGCAGGCGCACCTCGTTCCACGCGCTCGGCGGCGCGCTCCCGAGCTGCATGAGGCACTGCTCGAGCAGCGGGCCGCCCATGATCGACCAGTCGTTGCGCAGCATGTTCTGCGCTTGCTGCGGGGTCATCTCCGCCCAGCTCTGGCCATCGTCGAGCGGCGCGCACGCCATCTTGATCCACGCGTGGAGGGGCTCGGGGTGCTGCACGGGCGCGAGGCCCTGGCCCGACTTCATCGCCTGCTCCTGCCGCTCCTCCTCCTTCTCGAGGCGCGACTGGATCACCATGTAGATGACGACGCCGGCCATGGTCAGCAGGAACGCCGTGATGCCGACGCAGTAGAAATACCAGGGCAATCCGAGCAGCGCTTCCATCGTGGTCCTTCCGCGTGAGTCGCCGAGCATAGCCCCATTCCCCTGCTCGACGCGCCTTCCGCGCGCTCGGGGCTCGCGCGCGAAACAATTCGTGAAATGCGAGGCCGGACGCGACATGAATAGGGCTCGACAGATCGTTGTCGAAGCCGGTGCGTCCTCGTTCCGACGCATAGACGGAGGCCCTCGTGACCCGCTCGAAGAAGCTCGTTCGTGAAATCGCCTTCGTGGTGCTCGCGCTCGGCGCGGTCGAGCACACCCCCGCGTGGAGCGCGTCCGAGGCGAGCTTCCGCCCTGCGGTCGCCGAGGCGCAGGACGCGACGCCCGTCACGGCCGAGGTCGTCGCGGCGCGCGTGCAGGCCTTCTACGAGCAGACGCGCACCGTCGAGGCGCGCTTCCAGCAGCACTTCTGGATCCAGGCCCACGGCCGCACGATCAGCTCGCGCGGCACGATCGTCATCCAGCGTCCGGGCCGCATTCGTTTCGACTACGCGCAGCCGCGCGGCAAGGTCGTCGTCTCCACGCCCGCGGGCTTCACGTACTACGAGCCCGGCGACGACGGCGGCGCGGGTCAGTTCATGCGCGGCAACGTCGACGGCGCCTCCGCCGCGCTCGGGTTCCTCACCGGCACGTCGGATCTCGCGCGCGACTTCCGCTTCTCTCTCCGGGCGAGCAGCGCGGGAGGCCCCGAGCACACCGACGCGCTCGAGCTCCGACCGCGCCGCGCCGATCCGCACTACCGCCGCATCGTGCTCTACGTGAGCAACGACGCGAGCACGCTCGGCGTCGTCCGCCGCGTGTCGATCGAGGATCCCGACGGCAACTGGAACCGCTTCGACTTCTCGGGCTTCCAGTTCAACCGCGACGTCAACGCGTCCACCTTCGAGTTCCAGCCGCCGAGCGGCGCGAGAGAGATCACCGCCCCCGGGAGCGCTCCTGCCGCGGTGGCTCCCGGCACGGGGACCGGCGCCGCGGGCCTGCCTGCGCCGGGCGCGAGCGGCTGACGCGCGAGCTCGCGCATGACGCGGCGCGGCGCTGCGACCGCGTGGAAACGCTGATATCGTCGGGCCTTCTTCGTTCCGGAGGCACGGTGATGATGCTTCGCGCAGGTCGACCGAGGGCTGCCGCTCCGACGCGGCGCACGAGCCTCGGAGCGCGTGTGCTCGGCAGAGGCTCGAGCGCGTTGCTGCTCGCAGGTCTCTGGGCGTGTGACTCGTCCAGCCTGGTGATCGAGCCGACGATGTCCGTGGTGAGCCCGCCGACCGCGAGGATCGTCCCGGGGATCGCGACCTCGCCGCTCACCGTCGCCGCGGCCGATCCGCAGCTGCCGGGCTTCGATGGCTGGCCTCTCGTGTTCGAGGTGCGCACCACCGATCCGGCGCAGCGCTGTCGCGCGCAGCTCACGCGGAGCGCAAGCCCCGTCGCCGCCGTGCTCGGCACGCTCGAGGGCAGCACCTGCACGGTGAGCTGGGATGGTCACGGCGCGGGAGGCACCCGCGTCAGCCCGGGCCCGATCGACGTCGAGGGCCAGATCCTCGACACGGCGGGCACCGTGCTCGCGCGTGCGCCCGATCGCATCGAGGTCGTGCGCGTGGGCATCGATCGCATCGACCTCTCGGGCGAGGACGGCGCACGTCAGCCGCTCCTCTACCGCGCCATGAACGGCCGCCGCGACGGCTGGTTCGAGATGCCCGTCACCTTCACGCCGTTCGCGATGGGCCCCGACGACGGCGAGACCAGCGCGAGCGCGCTCGAGCTCCCGAGCGGTGCACCCCGCGCGATCCCCGCGCCGTGGGCCGATCTCACCACGCCGCCCACCGAGGGCACGGCCGTGGAGAACGACGTCTACAACCTGCCGACCGCGTGGGTCGTGGGCTCGCGCATCGACTACGACGTCCGCCTCACCTCCGACCTCGCCGGCGTCGAGGGCGGGGGCTCTCCGACCGCGATGGAGGTGCGCGTCGCACCGCCCGCGGGCCTCACGATCACTGGCGATCCCGCGTTCCGCGACGGCGCGAGCGTGCGCATGAGCGGCACGCCCGTGACCGCGGTGGATCGCTACGACGCCGTGCACGCGTTCACGTTCGAGTCGCGCCGTCCGGGCGGCGAGTGGCAGCCGATGCCGGGCGCGTTCTCGATCACGCTGCGCATGTACGGCCTCGTCGCCGCGCCCACCTTCGCCCGCAGCACCATCCCGCATCGGCCATGGGTCGACGTGGTCGACACGATCGCGGGCTGGGTGCACGGCGCGAGCGGCGAGCAGGCCGGTGTGGGCGCCGCGATCGTCGACGGCGTCTACAACCACAGCGGCCTCCGCTACGACACGCGCAGCGGCGCCTCGGCCTACAGCGACTACCTCATGGGCTGGGGCGGCGGCGTGTTCGACATGCAGGCCTTCCAGGAGCGCCGCTACGGCTCGGTCATCAACTGCTCCGACGCGGCGTCGATCGTGAGCTCCTACGCGAACATGATCGGCCTCGACTTCCGCTACCGCATCCTCACGCACCGCAGCGACACGGGCTTCGCGCTGAACTACCTCCAGGGCATCGGCTCGCCGATGTTCACGTACTCGCCCTTCGACAGCGGTCGGAACTACTTCCGCTACCACGCGATCGTGAATTCGCGCGACGTGCACACGTGGGACGCGACGCTCGCCGTCGACGGCGACGGCACGCCGAGCGCGGCGCCGTTCACGCAGCTGCTCGTGCAGGGCCTGGACCCGATGGACTACCTCGACGCCCTCTCTCCCGAGGCCTCGAACATCGTCACGCAGATGGACGACAACGTGAGGATCCAGTGATGCGCGCCCTCGAACGTGCCCTCCTCGAGCGTGCCCTCCCCGAGCGTGCCCTGGCCCACGCGCTCCGCGGAGGCGCAGCGAGCCTCGTGCTCTTGCTCTGCCTCACCGCGTGCAGCGCCTCGGCGCAGCCCCGTCCCTCGGGCGCGCCGCGCGGCCTCGCGCTCGAGCGCGTGCTCGCCGAGACGGGCCTCGCGCTCGACGAGCTCGTGGTGCCGACCGATCCGCGCGCGGCCGTGCGCCTCGAGCTCCGCGACGACGCGGGCCTCGCCGCGCTGGTGGACGTGCGTGTGCTCGCGAGCACGCGAGAGGCCGAGGCGCGCCTCGCAGAGCTCGAGCCCTCGCTCTCGAGCCGAGGCGTCGGCGCGGCCCCGAACGTCGCAGACCACGCCTTCGTCGACGACGCGCGGAGCATCGTCGCGCTGTCGCGCGGCAACGTGCTCGTCGTCATCCGGGCGCTCTCGCGTGCGCAGACGGGCCCCGACGTGCTCGCGCTCGCGGCGGCCATCGTGCGGGCCGCGGATGCCTCGCCCTTCCTCGGCACCGAGGGCGCGGCGCTGCACCTTTCTTCGAGCGTGGTGCCCGCGCTCCAGCCCGGTGCAGCGAGCACGGTGAGCCTGCCCGAGGGCTTCGTGGCGCTGCGCGTCGACGTCGAGGGCACCGGCCTGGCGCGACGCCTCGACGATCGCAGCTGGATCGTCGAGGGCGCGACGCAGCGAGAGGATGTTCACGTGACCGCCGTCGACGCATTGCTCCGCGTCGCGCGATGAGGCACATCGCGGCCCGATGTCCAAGACGGATCCCGTCGCGCGCGCAGCCTTGCTCGACCGGGAGCTCGAGCGCCTGAACCAGGAGCTCGCGGTCCTCAACCGGCAGTGGGATCAGAAATACCGCCTGGGCCTCTTCGCGGTGCTCGCGATCCCCGTGGCGTACTGGGGCTTGGCCTACTCGGTCATCGTGATCCTCTGCACGCCCGCGCTCATCGCGACGCAGGCCTACCTCATCGGCGTGCGCCGAGCGGAGTGCCTCGAGCTCATCGGCGAGGCCAAGCGCGAGCTCGCCACGCTGAGGAAGAAGAGCTCCCCCGCGAAGGCATCCGAGCCCAAGGCGTCCGCCGACCCCGCTGCGAAGCCTTCCGCGGAGCCTGCGAAGGCTTCCGACGACGCTGCGAAGCCTTCCGACGACGCTGCGAAGCCTTCCGACGACGCTGCGAGACCTTCCGACGACGCTGCGAAGCCTTCCGACGATGCTGCGTAGCCTTCGGGGGGCCTGAGCCGCGTGGAGGCTTGCGCCGCGGACCGACCGTGCGCAGAACGCGCTCATGGCGCACGAGCTGACCATCGAGGGCATGAGCTGCGGGCATTGCGTGATGTCGGTGCGACAGGCCCTGTCCAAGGTGCCTGGCGTCACCAAGGCCGACGTGACGCTCGATCCGAGCAAGATCGGGCACGCGCACGTGGAGGGCGAGGTCAGCCGCGAGGCCCTCGTGGCGGCCATCGAGGCCGAGGACTACCGCGTCACCACCGGCTGACCGCCCCGCGTGAGAAGAGCGAGAGGGCCCCGGTGTGAAGCCAGGCCCCGGTGTGATCCGGGCCCCGGTCTGATCTGAGAGATGGAGAAACAATCCAAGACCGGGCTCTGACGGGGGAGCCGGCCGGCGGGGGAGCGAAGCTCCCCCTTGAGGCGCGAGCGCTGGAGGAGCGAAGCGACGACGAGCGATGGGGGCGCGGGGGTCGGGCCCCCGCCTCGAGCGCCGGAGGCGCGGGAAATACTGAGAGATGGAGAAAGAATCGCCCGCGGGGACGCCACGCGGCGGGGTTGCGCAGCAACCCCAGGAGCGCGCGAGAAAGCGAGGCTTGGGGAGCGTCGAGCAGGGGGGAATGGGGGGGAGTTGCCGACTCCCCCCGACCGCGCCGAAGGCGCGAAAAAACTGAGAGACCGAGAAAGAATCGCCGTCGGGGACGCCACGCGGCGGGGTGAGCTTGGCTCACCCCAGGAGCGCGCGAGAAAGCGAGGCTTGGGGAGCGTCGAGCAGGGGGGAATGGGGGGAGTTGCCGACTCCCCCCGACCGCGCCGAAGGCGCGAAAAAAGTCTGAGCGTATCCTCGTGAGATGCGCGCCGAGACCGAGCTCCGAGCCTTTCGCGTCGCGCTCGTCGCGGCCCAGCTCGTCACGCTCGCGTCGTGCTGGCCGCTCTGGAGCGCCACGCGCCAGACGCCGCTCCTGCCCACGATCGAGGCCCTCGCTGGCGTATCGTTCGGCCCGCTGCTCGTGCTCTCGGCGCTCGCGGTGCTCCACGGCTCCCGCGCCGCATGGGCGCTCCACCTCGGTACGCTCGCGCTCGCGATGCTGGGCGACGCGCACCGCCTCCAGCCCGCGCCGATCTCGATCGCGATGCTGCTCGCAGCCTGCACGGGGCCGCGCGCGGCGCTCGATCGAGCGCTCGTCCAGGCGAGCCTCGGCGCGCTGTGGCTCGCGGCGGGCGCGGGCAAGCTGCTCGCGCGCGGCGGCTTCGAGACCGATGTGGCGCCGGCCTTCGGCGCGACCCTCGGCGCACCGCTCCTGTGGCTCGTGCCGTGGGCCGAGCTCGCGCTCGGCGTCCTCGTGCTCGCAGGCCCGACTCGGCGGCTGGCCTC
>JAIBCE010000469.1 GCA_019694315.1 Sandaracinaceae bacterium | reverse complement strand
GGCGAAGGCCGACGCGGAGGCGAAGGCGAAGGCCGACGCGGAGGCGAAGGCGAAGGCCGACGCGGAGGCGAAGGCGAAGGCCGACGCGGAGGCGAAGGCAAAGGCCGACGCGGAGGCGAAGCTCCTGGCCACCGCCGAGTCGCGTGCACGCGCGGCGACGACGACCCCTACTGCGCTCAGCGCTCCCATCACGCGCGGCTCGATCCCACCCACCTCGACGCCCGGCTTTCTCATCCCGCGGCCGCTCTCGGGCTCGAGCGCGGGCGCCGTGGCGAGCCAGGCCGCCGCGCCGCTCGTCGAGGGCGATGCGCTCCGCGAGCGCGTCGCGCAGCTCGAGGTCACCGCGAACGCCGCGCGATCCATCGCCAGCCGCCTCGCCGATCAGATCGCCGAGGCGAGCAGGCGCGCCACCGATCACGCGCCGAGGCTGAGCCAGCTCGAGCAGGAGCTGAACGAGCTGCGTGCGCGCAGCGATCGCGAGCTCGCGGAGGTGCGTGCGCGCGCGGAGCGACCGCTCTCGCTCGAAGGGGTCGAGCGTCGCGTCGAGTCCGTCGCGCAGGGCCACGAGTCCACGCGCACGGTGGTGCAGGCCCTGCGGGTGGAGGTGGACGCGCACTCGCGCGCGTTCGAGGCCCGCAAGATCCGCATCGACGCGATCGAGCACGAGCTCTCCACGCTGCGCGGCGATCACCACCTCGCCGAGCTCCGGCGCGCCATCGAGCGGCTCGATCTCCGGATGGCCGCGATGGAAGAGAGCGTCGCCACCCTCCGCGCGGATCTCGCGGCGCGACCGGTTCCCCCTGCAGCTGCGGCGGCGTCGGCAGCTCCGGCGTCGGCAGCTCCGACGTCCACGCCGCCAGCGGCGAGCGCACCGCCCACCGAGGGAATCGAGGCGCTCGGTCGCATCAAGGGCGTGGGACCCAAGACGGCCAAGACGCTGTTCGAGGCTGGCGTGACCTCGCTCGCCCACGTGGCCGCATGGAACGAAGCCGAGATCGCGCGCGTCGCGGAGCTCCTCGGCAAGAAGCCCGCGCAGATCCAGAAGGCCGGCTGGGTCGCGGCCGCGCGCGTGCTCCTCGAGAGCCCCTGAGCGCGTGCACGCGGTGCGGCGCGAGCTCGACGTGCTGATCGTGGGCGCGGGCGCCTCCGGGCTCTCGCTCGCGGTGCGGCTCGCGCGTCGGACGTCGCTCCGCGTGAGGCTCATCGAGCTCCGCGACGGGCCGAGCGACGACCGCACGTTCTGCTTCTTCCGCAGTCGCCCGCATCCGTTCGAGCGCGCGATCGTCCGTCGCTACGGCGAGATCGAGGTGCGCGATCGGACGCGGCGTGTTCGCCGCACGCTCCGCGAGCATCCCTACGAGGAGCTGCCGGGGCTCGCGTTCGCCGAGCATGCGCTCGCGGAGCTCGCCTCGTGCCCACGGGTCGAGCTCTCGTGGCGCGTGGGGATGTCGGGGCTCGACGAGCGTGCCGATCACGTCGAGGTGGAGACCTCCGCGGGCTCGCTCCGCGCGGCCCTCGTCGTGGATGCGCGCGGTGGTGAGGCGAACGTGCGCGCCTCGGGCCGAGACGTGCACTGGCTCCAGCACTTCGTGGGCCACGTCGTGCGCACGGAGCGGCCGATCTTCACGCCTGGCGTCGCGACGCTCATGGACTTCGACGTCGCGCAGGACGACGGACCGCACTTCGTCTACGTGCTTCCGAGCTCGGCCCACGAGGCGCTCGTCGAGGACACGTACTTCTCGGCGACGCCTCTTCCCGTGGCGCACTACGAGGCAGGCATCGCGCGCTGGCTCGGCGAGCGCGGGGCCGGCGCGTACGAGGTGCTGCGGCGCGAGATGGGCCGCATCCCCATGACCTCGGCGCCGCTCGTGCGCGACGAGCGCTCGCGTGTGATCACCATCGGGCAGCGCGGTGGCGCGGCCAAGCCGTCGAGCGGCTACGCGTTCCAGTTCATCCAGCGTCAGTGCGATGCGCTCGCAGCGTCGATCGCCCGCGCGGGAGCCGACGCACCGCCGCCGTGGGTGCCGCCGCGCTCGCGCGTCACGACGTTCTTCGATCGCGTGATGCTGGCCTACCTGCGGCGCCACCCCACCGCCGCGCCGGACGTGTTCGTGCCGCTCTTCGAGCGTGTGCCGCCCGACGCGCTCGCGCGCTTCCTCTCGGAGGAGGGCACGGCGCTCGATCACGCGAGGGTCATGAACGCCGTGCCGCGCGCCGGCGTGCTGGGCGAGGCGCTGCGCTCGAGCGCGATCTGGGCGCGCCCCCGCTGAGGGTTCGACTCCGCGAGAAGAGCAGAGCGTGAGTCCACGCAAGGGACGCACGCTCCGAGGGGGACGGTGCGTGTCACTGGCCGAGCGCGCGTCGGAGCCGCGCGTCGGCGATCCGGCGATCGATGCGGGCGGCGAGCAGATCGAGGCGCGCCCTCACGAGCAGCGTCTGCGCGTCGATCACCACCAGGCTGTTGCCGCGCCCCACGCGGTACACGGCGCTCGCCTGCGCGAGGGCTCGCTCGGCCGCGTCGACCTGCGCTTGGCGTGTGGTGGTCGCGAGGAGCGCGTCCTCGATCGCGCGGTGCACGTCGACGACCTCGGCGCGCACGCCCTCGCGGACCACGTCTCGGCTCTCGCGCGCCGCGGAGATCCGCGACTCGAGCGCGCGCTGCGAGACGTCGGCGCCGAGCGCATCGGCGAGCTGCCAGCTGGCCTGCGCGCCCACCTGCCAGGTGAGATCGAAGCGCTCGGTCTGCGGGACGTAGCGCGGGTTGGGGTCGGCCAGGAGCGCCTCGCCGATCACGTCCACCCGCGGGATCATGCCGGCCAGCTGGATCGTCCGCTGCGCCTCGAGGGCCGCGAGCTGCTCGTCGAGCGCCCGGAGCTCGGGCCGATGCTCGAGCGCTCGCGCCACGTCGTCCTCGAGCGCGCCCACCTCGACCGTGCTCTCCATGCGATCGCCCACCGCCTCCGAGATGCGGTCCACGTGCATGATCGTGCGGAGCCGGTCGCTGGCCGCATCGCGCGCGTGCGTGGCCGTGCCCACCAGCTCCTGCATGGCGGCCACCTGCGCATCGGCGCGGGCGAGATCCGACTCGAGCGCGATCCCCACGCCCACCAGGCGCGCCGCGTCCTCGCGGTGTGCCTGCGCTGCCGCGAGCGCCTGCTCGGCCACCACGATGCTGAGGCTCGCTCGGGCCCAGCTCCAGTAGAGCGTCTCGGCCTCCACCGCGAGGCGCTGGTCGGTGACGTCCACCATCGCCTCGGCGGCGTCGGCTCCGTGCTCGGCCGCGTCGTGCGCAGGCATCACGCGGAGGAAGTAGTCCGTCACCGGCACCACGAGCTGTGCGCGGATCTGCGTCTGATCGAGGATCACCGGAAAACGGAGGGGAATGGCGACGAGCGGCGCGCCGCTCATGATGAGGCCTCGCGTGCTCTGGTCCGCCGGCGCGGCGATCACACCGAGCGTGGGCGCGTCGATCTCCGAGAGGCGCATGTAGCCCGCCGAGATCGCGAGGCGCGGGACGTAGCCGAACGTGGCGCGATCGATCTCGGCGCGCGCCGCCGCGAGCTCTGCGACCCGAGCGCGCCGATCGTGGCTCGTGTCGAGGACGGCCCGGACCACCTCGTCGGCGCGGAGGCCCCCGGCCACGCCGATCTGCGCGTCGAGGCTCGGCGACGGCGCGATCTCCTCGACCGGTGTCGGCCACGGGATCTGGTGCGGCAGGGTGCTCCCCGGAGGCGGAGCGGCGTCTTGTGCGAGGGCTGGAGACGCGGCGAGCAGCGGGGCGAGCGCGACCAGGGGCCAGGTCCGACGGGGCGCGGGGAGGGACATGCGCCAGCGGTCAGCAGGGCCCGTGCCGAGCCTACGGACCGCGCGTGCGGGACATCTCTCGGTTCCGTGGCGGCGCGACAGACGGAAACCCGACGCTCTGTTCGGGATCCCGGACGAACGACGGAACGATCGCGCGGAGCGCGAGGGCTCGTCAGCTCCTCGGCTCCGCGCGATGGGGGCGTGAGCGGTGCGTGGCGCGCGCGTCAGACGCGCACGATCTGCACTTCGTTGAGCGCCGTACGCGCGTTGCCCGCGCGCGCGATCTTGGCGATGAGATCCGCGCCCGAGATGGCCTGGCCGAAGACCGCGTGCTTGCCGTCGAGGTGCGGCGTCGCGACCTCGCACAGGAAGAACTGCGAACCGTTCGTGTTGCGGCCCGCGTTGGCCATCGAGAGGATGCCGGGGCCCGTGTGGCGGAGCTTCGGGTGGATCTCGTCGGCGAAGCGCCAGCCAGGGCCGCCCGTGCCCGTGCCCAGCGGGCAGCCGCCCTGGATCATGAAGTCGGGGATCACGCGGTGGAACGACGTGCCCGAGTAGAGCGGACGCGTGGTGCGCTGGCCCGTCTTGGGATCCGTCCACTCCACCTTGCCCATCGCGAGCGCGACGAAGTTCGCGACGGTGCGCGGGCACTCGGCCTCGTAGAGCTTCACGGTGATGTCGCCGGCGGACGTCTTGAAGATCGCGCGCAGCTCGCCGTTGCCAGGGACCATGTCCGCGACGGACGGAGCGGGCGTGTCGGGGTTCAGCATGAGGACTACCTCCAGAGTGGGGGCCGGAGGCTACTACACCGCGGCGCTCGCGCGAGCGTCCTGCCGACTCGATCGCGTGTTCGTCCCTCGAACACGCTCGGCTCACTGCACGCGGAACTGGATGCCCGCGTGCACCTCGTCGCTCGGCGCCCAGGCCGCGAGCGCAGGCGGCGCCGGCACACGCTCGAGCGCCTGGGCCGCCGTGAGCGCCGCGTCGTCGAGGAGATCGTGTCCCGACGAGCTGCACACCCGCGAGCCCAGCACGCGCCCATCGTCGCCGATGCGGAGGCACAGCTCCGCGCGGCCCTCGAGGCGCTCTCGCGCTGCGGCGCGCGGATAGCGCACGCGTCCGCCGAGCAGTCCTTCGAGCGAGCGCACGTACGCGCGGCGGGCGCGGCGCCGGTCTGCGTCCGAAGGACCGCCGCTGCCGGCACCCGTGCCTCCACCCGGACCCACGCCTTCGCCGGTGCCGCCCGCGCGGCCGCCCGCTCGTCCGCCAGCGGCCCCGAGATCCATCGCCGGACCTCCGGTCGCGCCCTG
>JAIBCE010000468.1 GCA_019694315.1 Sandaracinaceae bacterium | reverse complement strand
ATCACGCGCTCGACCATGCGTGCGTGGCGCTGGCGGAAGATCACGAAGGCCTGCTCCACCGCCACGAGCGAGTCGATCACCTCGCGCGGGTACGCCAGCAGCGGGAGCTCGCGGTAGCTCTCGATGAACACGAGCGCGGCGCGCACGCGGCCGACCTTGGCGCGGCTCGCCTCGGGCACGTCGTGCGCCTCGAGGAACGCGCGCGCGCCCGACTTCTCGTTCGCGTAGCGGGCGCGCAGGCGCTCCACGTCGCGGTCGGTGAGCGCGTCGTGCACCGCGAGCTCCGTCGCGGCGTCCACCTCGCGCGCCTGTGCCTCGCAGTACGCATCGACGAAGCGCTTCACCACCTCCGCGTCGCCCGGCTGATCGGGCGTCGAGCCCTGGATCGGCGTGCGGTACAGCCACTCGGTGATCGCGTCCTTGAGCGTCGGCAGATCCTCACGGCGCTTGGCCACGCGTCGCGACGCCGAGCTCTCGCTGCCGTCGGGCGCCCGGAGCGCACGCATGTACGTGCCTTCGTGGCCGAGCGGGATGCGCTGATCGTCGCCGAGGCCCATGAGGAGCTCGATCTCGCGCAGCTGCGCGGACTGGAAGCCGCTCGCAGGGCTCAGCTTGTCGCGGAACGCGAGGTAGTCCCGCGTCGTCATCGTCTCCATCAGCGGGAAGTGATCGGCGACGAGCCCGAGGAGCATCGCGAGCCGCCGCAGGCCACGCACCACCGACGCGAGCGACTGCTCGGGCACGCGCTCTTGCTTGAAGAGGTCGCGCACGCTGACGAGCTCGCGCAGCGCGAGCTTGAGCCAGAGCTCGTCGATCTGGTGGATGGTGATGAACATCACCTCGTCGTTGTCCAAGGCCGCGTCGCTCGCCTCGAGCCCGCCCTGGAGCGAGGTGATCTCTTCGACCTTGATGTAGTCCCAGTACGTCGTCGCCTTGCGCGCCATCGGGGGACCGTATCCGAGCCCAGGAGCGCCCCTCGCGAGAACGCTCACGGTGCGATGCCCCCGAATTCGGGCGGTCCAGCCCCCACGTCGGGTCCCAGCTGATCTCGGTCAGGCCGCCAGCGCGAGCGTCTTCACCCAGGCCTTGGTGCGCTCGATGCCCTCGCGCGTAGGCACGATCGGCGCGTAGCCGAGCTCCTCGCGCGCACGGCGATCGGAGAAGAAGAAGTCCTGTCCGATCACGTAGAGGTGAAAGCGATGGAACGTGGGCTCGAGGCCGGTCATGCGGTGCACGAGGGCGTTCACGTCGGCGATCGCGAACGCGAGCCGTCGCGGCAGCCGTCGCGTGGGGATGGTGATCCCGTGCACGGCCGCGAAGGGGCGGAGGAAGTCGAAGAAGTTGGGTGCGTGCCCTTCGCCCACGAAATAGGCACGTCCCGCGACTCGGCCGCGTCGCGTCTCGTCGTGGAGGCACGCGGCCGCGAGAAGGTGTGCGTGCACCACGTTGTCCACGTAGACCACGTCGAAGCGCGCGCTCGCCTCCCCGATGAGGAGCGGCATCTTGCCCGCGGCGATCTCGCGCAGCGCGGTGGTGATCGCGTGCGGATCCTCGGGCCCGTAGACGTGCGTGGGCCGCACCGCGCACGTGTGGAGCGTGCCGCCGCCCGCGAGCCTCGCGCCATCGGCGGCGAGCGCGAGACGCTCGCCTTCGATCTTGGTGCGCACGTAGTCGTGGATCGGCCGCGTGGGGTAGGGGATGGACTCGTCGCCGCCCACCACCGGCTCGCGATCGAGCACCACGTCCTCGGAGCTCGTGTACACGAGGAACGGCACGTCGAGCGCGCGACAGACCTCGATCACGTTGCGCGTGCCGCCCACGTTCACGGCGTCGATCACGGCGCTCTTGCCGAGGCCCACGTGCACCACCGACGCGAGGTGGAAGACGGTGTGGGCCCCCGCGAGCGCGCGCTCGAGCTCGCCCTTGCTCGTGATGTCCGCGCGGATCTCCTCGACGCCTCGCGGCAGCGGCCCGGGGAAGGGTGCGCGATCCACGGTCACGATCGCGTCGAAGCGCGGCCAGTCGGCGCGCTGCGCTCCGTCGTGGTCGCCCGAGGCGAGGAGCTCCACCAGGCGCTTGCCCACGAAGCCGCTGCCCCCGATCACCACCGCGCGACGCGCTCGCGGCTCGGTCATCGCGCGCCTCGCGCGTGGAGACGACACGCCCGTCGAAGGACCCATCCGGCAACCCTCATGCGTCCGTCGTACCCCGCATGAGCGTCGATGCTCAACCGTTTCCTGCGTCCGCGATCATGGGAGCAGCTCCGCGAGGGGCTCGAGCGCGCGCCGATCGCCGTCCGGCGCGGCCTGTCCGAGCTCGTCCACCCCGAGGCCCACGGCGTGCAGGGCCGTGAGGAGCACCCGCGGCGCGTCGGTGTTCGCGTCGGGGCTCGCGTGCCGGTGGTGGATGCCCGCGCGGAGCCCGCCGTTCGCGCCTCCCACGAGCACGAACGGATGATCCACGTAGTCGTGCATCCCTGCGTTCGCGTGCTCGGAGGTGCCGAGGATCAGGCTGTGATCGAGCACCGTGCCGTCGCCCTCCGGCAGCTCGTCGAGCTTCTCGGCGAGGTAGGCGAGGTTCTGCATCGTGAAGCGCACGATGTTCTGCTGCCGCTCGCCGGTGGGGTCGTCGTGGGTGAGCTGGTGGTGCTCGTCCGAGACGCCGAGCTCCCAGTACACCGCGCCGCTCTGCGTCGCCGACCACTCGTACGAGAAGACGCGGCTGAGATCACACGCGAGCGCGATCGCGAGCAGCTCCGACATCACGCGGCTCTTGGCTTCCTTCTCCTCGTGCACGCCCTCGTCGCCGTAGTCCACGTCGAGCGGCGCACCCGGACGGCTGCAGGTCGCGGGCACCATGCGCTCGGCGAGGCGCATCTCGATCGCGCGCAGGCCCTCGAGGTGCTGCTCGAGGCGCGCACGATCGCGTGCGCCCAGGCGATCGCGGAGGGTGCGCGCGTCCTCGAGCACCGCGTCGAGCATGGAGCGCTCGAACGCACGCGTCGCGACGACGAGCCGATCCTCGCTCGTCGCTGGATCGACGAAGCCGCCGAAGAGGCGCTCGTAGAGGCGCAGCGGCGATGGCTCGTGCCGGAGATAGCCGGCGCCGCCGCGCGTCCAGCTTGAGTTCGACTGGTAGGGGCCCTTGCGGCAGATGCCGATCTCGACCGAGTCGAAGGCCGTCGAGCCACGCCAGTGCTCGGCCACGAGCTGGTCGATCGACGGCTCGGGGTGCGCCTGTCCGCGGTAGGTGCCTTCACCCGCGACGCTCGTGTCGAGATCGTGCGAGGCCGAGAGCGCGATGCCGCGCGCCGGGATGTGGCCGGGCGAGGACTCGATGTGGTTCGTCCCCGTCACGACCGTGAGCCGATCACGCACGGCCTCGAAGGGCTCGAGCGCGTGCGGCAGCGTGAAGCCCGCGCCCGTCTCGGTGGGGATCCAGCTCGATCGCACGATCCCGCCGCCCCAGTAGAAGACGCCGAAGCGCGTGGGCACGCTCGCGTCGGCGCGCGCGCGGGGCGTGCGATCGAGCATCACGTCGAGCGCGGGCAGCGCGAGGCTCACGCCGAGGCCGCCGAGGGCGCCTCGGAGGAACGTGCGGCGATCGAGGCGGAACGGAGACGTGGGGCGGCGATGAGAGGTCATGCGTGCGGGCTCCTCGGGAGGTTCGGGGGCGTGTGGGTCCGTGGGTCGGCTCGTTCGCGCTCGGGCGAGCTCGCGATCACTCGACGTCGAAGAAGCGGAAGTCGTCGCTCGTGACGGTCGCGAGCACGAGCGCGCGGAACGAGTGACCGCCGTCGGCGAAGGCATGGGTGATCGCGCGGAGCGCGGGCTCATCGCTCGAGAGCGGCTCGCGCGCGGTGGCGAACGTGTAGAGCTCGCGCGCCATGCAGCGCTCGGTCTCGGGGCTCGCGCGGAGCCACGCCGCGAGCGCGCGAGGATCGCTCACCGGCGCGTCGTCGAGGATCCCCGGCAACGCACGCTCGGAGTGATCGGCGCCGATCGCGTCGAAGCGCTCGAAGACGTCGCCGAGCGGATCGAACTGGCCGTGGCACGCGGCGCAGCTCGGGTGGGTGCGGCGCACGTCGGCCGGGATCTCGGCCGCGCGATCGGCCGCGCCCGGCGGCGGTGCGGGGATCGTGCGGCAGAGCAGGTGCTCGAGCGTGAAGATGCCGCGGTGCGTGGGCGTCGTGCCGTTCGAGCGAGAGGTCGCGGCGAGCACGAGGCCCGAGGTGAGGAGGCCGACCCGCGCCTCCGGCAGGGCCACGCGGACGTGTCCCTCGGCGGGCGCGTCGAGGCCGTAGAACGAGGCCGTGCGCGCATCGACGAAGGTCTCGGTGCCGTCGATCACCTCGAGGAAGTCCGCGTCGCGCGCGTCGAGATCCGACACGAAGAGGCGCGCCTCGTCGCGGAAGCTCGCGAGCAGCTCGGGGCTCCAGTCGGGGAAGATCTCCGTGTTCTTCGAGGCCTCGCTCAGCGCATCGAGGTGCCAGCTCTGCGCGAGGAAGCGATACGCGAGATCGTCGGCGCGCGGATCGTCGAGCATGCGCGAGGCGGCGGCCATCACGCCCTCGGCCGTGTCGAGCTCGCCGCGATCGGCCGCGTCGAGGAGCGCGTCGTCGGGGCTCGAGCCCCAGAGCACGAACGAGAGGCGGCTCGCGACGACCCAGCCCTCGTAGCGCGCGCGTGTGGGCGACACCGAGACGCCGATCGCGGGCACGTAGAGGAAGCTCGGCGACGCGAGCATCGCGGCGATCGCGTACCGAAGGCCCATCGCGAGCAGATCCGGCTCCTCGCCTGCGACCGACACGATCGCGCGGAGGCGCGCGAGCTCGCTCGTGCTCGGGGAGCGCCGGTAGAGGCGCCGTGCGAAGCGCGCGATCGCGCGATCGATGCAGGGATCGGTGCTCGTCTCGGGCGCACAGCCCGCGAGGCCTGGCACCTCGCTCGCGCGCTCCATCACCTGCGTGGCCACGTCGAGCGCGGCCTCGCGGTAGAGCTCCACGCCGCGCGCCGAGGTCGCCACGCGCGCCGCGCCCAGGCTCGGGAGCGCGAAGCTCGTCTCGTCGGGATCGAGCGGCGTGCGCGGCGCCACGTCGATCTCGAAGACGTCCGCCACGCTCGCGC
>JAIBCE010000080.1 GCA_019694315.1 Sandaracinaceae bacterium | reverse complement strand
GGACGGCTGGGTGTGCGAGATCGCGGGCGTCGCGTGCCGCGCGGCGCGCTGCGGCGACGGCCTCGCGCGAGGCCTCGAGCAGTGCGACGACGCCAACGTCATCCCGGGCGACGGCTGCGACGATCGCTGTCGCCGCAAGTCGGGCTTCGCGTGCCCGACCGAGGGCGCGGCGTGTCACGCGACCACGTGCGGCGACGGCACGCCCGAGGGCAGCGAGCAGTGCGACGACGGAAACGTGCGCGCGTACGACGGCTGCGATCCGCACTGCGTGCGCGAGCCCGTGTGCAGCGGCGGCACGTGCACCGCGCGCTGCGGCGACGGCGTGATCCTGCCGGGCACGAGCGAGGCCTGTGACGACGGCAACACGACCTCGGGCGATGGCTGCAGCGCGAGCTGCACGATCGAAGAGGGCTTCACGTGCGTCACGGAGTCGGCGCCCTTGCCCGATCGCCTCGTCCTGCCCGTCGTGTACCGCGACTTCCGCGGCGTGACGCAGAGCGGCTCGCCCACGCACCCGGACTTCGACGCGCGCGGCGGCGCGGGCATCACCTTCTCGATGACGGGCACGCGTCTCGACGGTGAGGGCCGGCCCACGTTCAGCGGCACGGTGGTGGGCGGCTCGGGCGCGCTCAGCGCCGACAGCTTCCGCGACTGGTACCGCGACTCGGGGCGCGACGTGCCGGTGCTCGGCACGCTCACGCTCGATCGCCTCGCGGGCACCGACTCGTACCAGTACGACGCGAGCGCCTTCTTCCCGCTCGACGGGCGCGGCTGGACCGAGCCGGGCGCGATCGGCGAGTCGTACCCGGACGCGCTGCCGGCGGTGCACAACTACTCGTTCACGACCGAGATCCACACGTGGTTCGTGTACGGGGGCGACGAGCACCTCGAGTTCCGCGGCGACGACGACGTGTGGGTCTTCGTCGACGGTCAGCTCTGCCTCGACGTGGGCGGCCTCCACGGCCCCGAGAGCGGCGTGATGGACTTCGCCACGCCTTCGCTGGCTGGCGACGCACGCCAGGTGGCGATCGTGGACGCGTGCCGCGCGCGCCTCTCGGTGGGGCACGTCTACGAGCTCGTGGTCTTCCACGCAGAGCGCCGCTGCTGCGGGTCGAATTTCCGACTCACGCTCTCGGGCTTCGCCACCGCGAGCTCGGCCTGCGACGATCGCTGCGGCGACGGTGTGGTCACGCGCTTCGAGCTCTGCGACGACGGCGACGGCATGAACACGGGCGCCTACGGCCACTGCGGCGCCGACTGCCTGAGCCGCGGCCCCTACTGCGGCGACGGCGCGCGCGACGAGGGCTTCGAGGCGTGCGACGAGGGCCTCGAGGCCAACGACGGCCGCTACGGCGGCTGTAACCCCGACTGCACGCTCGGCCCCTCCTGTGGCGACGGCGTGCCGCAGAGCCCCGAGGAGTGCGACGCCGGCGCCGACAACGGCGCCGAGGGCGGCGTGTGCGCCGCCGACTGCACCCTGAGCCTCGGCTGACGCCACACCAGACCGCGGCTGACGCCACACCAGACCGGGACGGTCCTGCGTCGTTGCATTCACAAGACCGGGACGGTC
The DNA here is from genome assembly GCA_019694315.1 of Sandaracinaceae bacterium. Taxonomy (GTDB): domain Bacteria; phylum Myxococcota_A; class Polyangia; order Polyangiales; family Sandaracinaceae; genus JAFLCL01. Next base: position 24,270 of record JAIBCE010000080.1, on the reverse strand, counting down.
CTGCGTTGTTGCACGTCGCGCCCGCCCGCGATTTGCCCGCACAATTGCCAGGCTCCGGCCGAAAACCGGGACGGTCCTGCGTTGTTGCATTCGCCAGACCGGGACGGTCCTGCATTGTTGCATTCGCCCGCAGGACGGTCCTGCGCGCTTCGATCGCGCGGTGGCCCGGTCGCGCGCGAGGCGACGCGGTGCGAGTCGCCCAGCGGTCTTCACCTGCGCGTCCCGCGACCGACGGCCCGACGATCGCGGGCTCGAAGGCGCGTCACGGGTCATTCTCGGCCGCGTGCGCCCTTCGGATCGCGACCTCGACCACTGCCATGCGCTCCTCGCGCGGGGCTCGAAGTCGTTCTCCTTCGCGGCGCGCTTCCTGCCGCCGCGCCTGGCCGATCCGGTCGCGGCGCTCTACGCGTTCTGTCGCGTCTCGGACGACCTCGTCGACGACAGCTCCTCGCCCCGCGAGGCGCTCGCGGCGCTCGCGGCGCGTCTCGATCGCGCCTACGCCGATCGGCCGGACGACGATCCGGTCGATCGCGCGCTCGCGTGGCTCGCGATCGATCATCGCCTCCCGCGCGCGCCCCTCGAGGCCTTGCTCGAGGGCTATCTCTGGGACGTCGAGGAGCGCACCTACGAGACCCTCTCGGACGTGATCGCCTACGGCGTGCGGGTCGCGGGATCCGTGGGCGTCGCGATGAGCTGGCTCATGGATCGCCGCGCGCCGCACGTGCTCGCGCGCGCCTGCGATCTGGGTGTGGCGATGCAGCTCACGAACATCGCGCGCGACGTCGGCGAGGACGCGCGCCGAGGGCGCCTCTACCTGCCCGCGCAGTGGCTCGGCCTGGACCCTCGCGCGCGCACCGCGTTCCTCGCGGCCCCCACGCCCACACCGTGGGTGCGCGACGCGACGAGGCGCCTCCTCGACCACGCCGACGTCCTCTACCTCCGCGCCGATGCAGGCCTCTCCGCGCTGCCCGGCGAGGTGCGTCCTGCGATCCGCATCGCGCGCACCCTCTACGCCGCCATCGGTGACGAGATCCGTCTCCGCGGCTACGACACGGTGAGCGGCCGCGCCCACACGCGCACGCGTCGCAAGCTCGCGCTGGGCCTCGAGGCCCTGCTGATCGAGGGCCGAACGCGCCTCGAGATCGCAGAATTCGCGCCGAATTCGGCCCGAGAAACACCACCGAGCTGGCCCCCGCATGCGCGCCCGCCATCCGCCCATCTCGGCGCCCTCCACGCGCCGCCGCTCTCCGAGGCTGCGTGGCTCTGCGCGGCCGGAGATCCTTGAGTAGAGTCGCGGCCCCCATGCAGGACTTCTCCGAGCGCAAGCGCGAGGTCCCGTCGGACTTCGACGCGATCGCGCCCACCTACGATCTGCTCACCGGGATGAACCCCGGCTATCACCGACACCTCCGCATGAGCGCGGGGCGCCTGGGGGCCAAGCCCGACGGCACGATCCTCGACCTCTGCTGCGGCACGGGCATCTCCACCGAGGCGGTGCAGGAGGTCTATCCGCGCGCGCAGATCGTGGGGCTCGACGCGAGCCGCGGCATGCTCGAGGTCGCGAAGAAGAAGGCGCTCCTTCGCGGCGTGCGGTTCGTGCACGGCGACGCGATGGACGTGCGCGCCGCGGGCCTCACCGAGCGCTTCGACGGAATCCTCATGGCCTACGGCCTGCGCAACGTGCCCGATCCGGACACGTGCCTCGTGCGCCTGCGCGACCTCCTCGTGCCGGGCGCGCGCCTCGCGATCCACGAGTACAGCGTCGCGGGCTCGCGGCGGAGCCGCCTCGTGTGGGACGCCGTGTGCTGGGGGATCATCATCCCCGGCGGCGCGATCACCGCACGCACCACGAAGATCTACCGCTATCTCCACGAGAGCGTGCGCCGCTTCGACAGCGTGCGGATGCTCGAGCAGCGCCTGCGTCGCGCGGGCTTCGTCGACGTGCGCACCGAGCCGATGGATGGCTGGCAGCGCGGCATCCTGCACACTTTCCTCGCGACCCGTCCCTGACCACGGCTCCGGGCCGCACGATGTCGCGCCCGCGCTCGATCGGATGCGATAGGCTCGATGCACGTGCGCATCTCGTCGGTCCCGCTCCCGCCGCAGGTCCGCGGCTCGCTCGAGGATCGCCTCGGTCGAGGCCGACGCGAGCTCCGCGGGAGCTACCGCGGTACGCGAGAGCGCGCCGAGCCCGGCACGCGCGCGGTCGTGATCGGCGGCGGCCTCGCGGGCCTCTCGGCGGCGTGCGTGCTCGCGGAGCGCGGGGTGAGCGTGACTCTGCTCGAGAGGTCGCCGCAGCTCGGCGGTCGCCTCGCGACGGTGCCGAGCGCGAGCAGCGACCCCGCGTTCAACGTGGCGCCCGTCGCGGCCTTCCACCGCCACTACTACAACACGCGCGCGCTCCTTCGCCGCATCGATCCGGAGCTCGTCACGCTCCGCGGCCTCGACGACTACCTCGTGCTCGGGCCCGACGGTGCACAGGAGTCGTTCGCGAACCTGCCGAGCTCGGCGCCGCTCAACGCGATCGCGCTCCTGCGGCGCACGCCGTTCGTGTCGCTCGGCGATCTGCGCAAGCTCTCCACCGAGCGCACGCGCCAGATGCTGCTCTTCGATCCGGCCAAGCACGGTCTGCAGCACGACGCCCTCACGGCCGCGCAGTTCCTCGAGGAGACGGGCCTTCCGCCGCGCGCGAGAGAGATGCTCTTCCGCGTCTTCACGCACGCCGTCTTCAACGACGAGCGGACGCTCTCGGCCTCCGAGATGCTCGGCAGCCTGCACTTCCACTTCCTGGGCAACCCCGAGGGCATGCTCTTCGACGTGCTCGAGGAGCCCGCGTCGGATGCGTTCTTCGCGCCGATGGAGCGCTACCTCCGCTCGATCGGCGTCGAGATCCAGACGGGCACGAGCGCCACGCTGGTCACGCGCGATCGCGGCGATCGCGTGCACGTCACGACGAGCCGTGACGAGGTGCTCGAGGCGAGCGGCCTCGTGCTGGCGCAGAACGTGACCGGTGTCCGCAAGCTGGTGCGCGCGTCGCCCGATCTGGTGAGCGACGCGACCTTCGCGCACGCGATCGACGAGCTCGCGCCCGGGGCGAGCTACCTCGTGTGGCGCCTCTTCCTCGATCGCCCGGTCGAGGAGGGCCGCAAACCCTTCGTGCGCGTCGCCGATCTGGGCAGCCTCGACACGATCTCGCTCCACGATCGCTTCGAGGGCGAGTCACGCCGCTATGCCCTGCGCACCGGCGGCGCCGTGGTGCAGCTCCAGGCCTTCGGCGTGGCCGAGGGCCTCTCGAACGACGCGCTCCGCGACGAGCTCCTGCGCTCGCTCCACGTGCTCTACCCCGAGACGAAGGAGGCCACGATCGTCCACGAGGAGCTCGTGCGTCGCGCCGACTGCCCCGCGTTCGCGCCGGGCAGCCTCGCCTCGCGTCCGCGCGTGGCCACGCCCTACGGCAACGTCGCGCTCGCGGGCGACTTCGTGAAGCTGCCGTTCCCCTCGGGTCTCATGGAGCGCGCCACCGCGAGCGGCTTCCTCGCGGCCAACCAGCTCCTCGATCGCTGGGACGTGCGCGGCGAGTCGCTCTACACGATCCCCACGCGCGGCTTCGTCGGCTCGTTCATCGGACGCTGACGCGTGTCGAGAAGAGCTCAGCGGCCCTCGATCACGAACGAGCGCGCCGCGAACGAGGCTCCGGCCTGTCGTCGTGCGCCCCACGAGGCCTCGGCGACGAAGCCAGGGAGCCCGGTAGCGATGCGGAGCACGGCTTCGTTGCGCGCCGTGACCGCCGCCGAGGGCGAGGGCACCGAGGCCTGGGCCTCGGTCACGTAGGTGCGGAGACGCATGGCTGCGCCCGCGCCATCGCCGTTCTCGACGAGCTGACCCGCGGCGCGGAGGGCCTCTGCGAGCGAGAGGTCGAGCGAGGCGGCCATGGCGCCGGCGGGCACCGGCGCGCTCGCACTTCCCGTCGAGAGCGAGGCCTCGAGCTCGAGCGGCTGACCGCTCGCGAGCGTGAGCGAGAGGCGCACGTGCGCGATCGGGCCGCTGTGATCGGTCTCGAGCGGCACGACGAAGCGCACCGCCTCGCCGGCCGTGAGCGCGCCCGCGTGGGAGCGCGCCGGGCCCCCGAGCACCACGCCGGGCGATGCGTCGATCCGTGCGTCGAGGTCGCTCGCCACGATGGCGCCGCGGGCCGCGAGCTCGCGCTCGAGCAGCGCCGCGAGCTCGCTCGAGCGCGGAAGGATCTCGAGCCCGCCACCGCCACGCTCACCGAGCGCCGCGAGGATGCCGGTGTGGAACTCGGTGCCGAGGCCGATCGCGAGCGTGACCGCGCCTGCGCTCGCGTTCGCTTCGGCCGCGAGCGCGCCGAGCTCGTCGGGGCTCGAGAGGCCGCCCTGCGGCACGCCGTCGGAGATCACCACCACGAGCGAGCGGCCCGCGGGCCGACACGCGCCATACGCGAGGCGTAGGCCCGCCTCGATGTTCGTGCGGCCACCGTAGCGGAGGCCGCGAATCACCTCGCGCGCGGCCTGACCGTCGCCGACCGCGATCGGCGGCAGCACCTCGCGTGCATCCGAGCCGTAGACCACGATCTGGAGCTCGTCTTGGGCTCGAAGGCGCCCGAGCACCGCGAGGGCTGCGGTCTTCACGTCGAGCCACGCGCCCTCCATCGAGGTGCTCGCGTCGATCACCAGGTGCACGCGCAGCGGCGCGATCACGCGCGGCGGCGCCAGGCCCTCGACGCTCACGACCACACCGCTCGCGCCGCCGCTCGCAGGCAAGGCGTCGTGCGCGAGCGAGGCCTGCACGCGCACGTTCGCGTCCGCGTAGAGCGTGCTCGCGCCGGCAAGGCCACCGAGCCCAGCGAGCGCGTCGAGGTCCGACAGGCGCGCGACCCCACCCTCGACCGGCGCGCCTGCACCACAGAGCCCTCCGAGCGAGGCCACCACCTCGCCGCGCGGCGCCTCCGCGACGAGCGCACCACCACAGGACGAGGTGCACCCGCTCGCTCCCGACCCGCTCAGGCTCACACGGCTCGTCGCGCTCGCCGTCGAGGTCGCGGCGCTCGTCGTGCTCGTGCTCGCGCCGCTCGATCCGCTGACGCTCACGGCCTCGATCGAGGTCGTCGCGGCCGTCGCGGCCGTCGTTGCCGTGGAGCCCGTGACCCAGCCCTCCCCCGATCCTTGCGTATCGAGAATGAGCCCCGGTGGCGACGCCGCCTGCACGGGCGCGGCGTAGCTCTGGGTGGTGGTCCGCGACGCCTGCCAGGTCGAGGTGTAGCCGAGCCCCGCGTAGTACCTGACGCAGCCGCTGCTCGTCAGAGACGCCATGATTCCCAGGAAAAGCGCGCTTTTCGTGATCGTCGGGCCACGCATGGCCACGACAGACGTTCGCAGTGAGCGGCTATTCACGAAGCCGTGCGACGACATGAACGCACGGTGACATGGGGCCGCGAGGAGGCCTTCGCCGGACAGTCTCCCGTCAGCGCATCGAGCACATGGCGGTGCCGCGCGGGGCGCAGCGATCGGGCGTGCTGTCGTCGAAGGGTCCGACCTCCGATCGCCACGCGTGGCCGCAGTGGCCGTGACCGGGGCCGGGGCCGACTGTCGCGAACGGGATGCGCTCGCCGCGCTCGAGGCGCACGAGCTCGCTCACCCAGAAGCGCACCTCGTGCGAGCCGCCGAGGAAGCTGATCTCCACGTCCTCGTCCCACGTGCCCGCCTCCACGTAACAGTCGTGCCCGTTGTGACTGCACGACGGATCGTTGAGGAGCACCCGGAAGGGCGCCGCGATGGCGAGCGCGGTGCTGACGGCAGCGTCTGCACCGAGCCTCGAGGCGTCGGGAAAGAGCGTGCCGCCATCGTGCTCGGCGGGGCCAGCGTCGCCCTCGGGGCTGTGCACCGACGAGCAGCCTGCGAGGAGCGCGGCGGCGGTGGCGGAGCTGCGGATGAGAAACGTGCGTCGGTGCAAGGGAACCTCCACCGCCTACGTGCCCCATCGCGCCGTCGATCCCGAATTACACGGAGTTAATCGTGGTCTTCAGGGCGCGCGCGCCGTGCCCGGACGACGGCACCACTCGCTCCAGCTGCCCACGTAGAGCGACGCGCCGCCGAGGCCTGCGCGCTCGAGCGCGAGGAGCGTGTGGCAGGCCGTCACGCCCGAGCCGCAGTGCACGATCGTGTGCGCGAGCGGGCGAGCGCCGAGCACCGCCTCGTAGCGCGCGCGGAGCAACTCCGCGGAGAGGAAACGCCCTCTCTCGTCGAGGTTCGTGCTCGCGTACGGCACGTTGATCGCGCCGGGCACGTGACCTGCGACGGGATCGATCGTCTCGTTCTCGCCGCGAAAGCGATCGGCCGCGCGTACGTCGAGGACGCACCACGAGGGATCGAGCCGCGCGCGCTCGACGACCTCGAGATCGACCGTGGGCCATGCGAACGGACGCGGCGACGGAGCGCTCGGTGGCTGCGCCTCGCGAGGCTCGCCCGACTCGAGCGCGAGCGCGCCGTGCGCGGCGGCCTCGGTGATCGCGGCCCAGCCACCATCGAGCACCTGCACCTCGGCGACGCCGCACGCGCGGAGCATCCACCACAGGCGCGCCGCCGCGAGCGCGCCGGCTTGATCGTCGTAGACGACGACGCGGCTGTCCGTGTCGATGCCGAGGCGCGCGAGCGTCCTCGCGAAGGCCTCGGGGCTCGGCAGCGGGTGACGCCCTCCCTGCGAGGCGTCCGGAGCGGGGTGCGCGAGATCGACCTCGAGGTCCACCCACGACGCGCCCGCGAGACGCGACGCGAGATACGACGCGTGCGCCCGCCGCGCGTCCACCTTCACGAGCGGCAGGCCTTCGCGCACGAGCGAGGCGAGCGCGTCCACGGAGAGGATCGGATCCATGCGAGGGAGCGTATCCGAGCCTCGCGCGCAGACGCCGAGACACGACGGCGCGGCGGATCGATCCGCCACGGCCACTCGATCCGCCACCCTCCTCGGCCCCGAGTGCCCACGAATTCGAGGGTCTTCGCAGGTTCGCCGGTGGCACGCGTGCTGCTGTCGCGCGCGACGTGGACTCTCGCCCGATCTATCTCGACGACGCCGAGCCGACGCAGATCGACTCTCTCCCCGCGCCCATCGCGCACATGCGTGCCGCCAAGGGTGGGCTCATCCCGCCGCCGCTCCCGTTCGCGCTCACGCGCAAGGTCGAGGCCAGGCCGCTGACGGACTCGGACGAGCAGTGGCTCGAGAGCCTGCCGCCCGCGACGCGCGCCGTGCTGGAGGCCGCGCGACGGCCGCCGAGCGAGTGGCCGATCGCGCCGCGCCTCGCGAACGCCGTGACGATGCCCGTGATCACCGACGGCGCCGTGCCGCTCGTGTCCGCGGAGCTCGAGCTCGTCTAGGAAGAATCCGAAGCCGGAGGCAAGCGGGGCTGGGGCCCCGCGCGCAGGGAGCGAAGCGACCGAAGCGTCGCGGGAGGGGGGGTCCCGGCGGATTCACTCCGACGGGGGGAGGGGCTGGCGACAGCCCCTCATGGCAACCTGATCAGCGCATGATCTTGAGGCGCGTGGGGCCCTTGCCCGCGGGGACCATCGTGCCTCCCGTGCGCTCGAAGTGATCCTTGAGGACCTTCTCGACGAGCGCCTCGGCGACCGAGAGGAAGACCTCGGACGCCTCGCTCGTGGGGTCGGCCTGCACGATGGGCAGGCCCTTGTCGCCCTGCTCGCGCACGGCCTGCACGATGGGGATCTGTCCGAGCAGCGGGGCCTGCGCGAAGGCAGCGACCTTGTCGCCGCCGCCCTTGCCGAAGAGCTCGTGGCGGTTGCCCGCGGGGTCGACGAAGAAGCTCATGTTCTCGACGACGCCGAGGATCGGCAGCGCGAGCTTGTGGCACATCGACACGGACTTGTAGACGTCCTGCAGGGCCACCTCTTGCGGCGTCGTCACCATCACGACGCCCGTGACCTTGAGCTTCTGCGCCATCGTGAGCGCGACGTCGCCCGTGCCGGGCGGCAGGTCGAGCACGAGGAAGTCGAGCGGGCCCCAGTCCACGTCCTTGAGGAATTGCTGGAGCGCGCCGTGGAGCATCGGGCCGCGCCACACGATCGCCTGCTTGTCGTCCTCGAGCAGGAAGCCGATCGACATCATCTTCACGCCGAAGCGCTCGAGCGGCGAGATCATCTTGCCGTCCTTCGAGATCGGCTGGCCCGAGACGCCCATCATCGTGGGGATCGAGGGGCCGTAGATGTCGGCGTCGAGCAGGCCCACGCGGTGGCCGAGCTTCGCGAGCGCGAGCGTGAGGTTGACCGCGGTGGTGCTCTTTCCGACGCCGCCCTTGCCCGACATGACCAGGATCACGTTGCGCACGCCGGGGATCGGATCGTCGCCCATGACCTCGCGCGTGGGCACCTCGACGTCGATCGCGATCGCGATCTCGGTGACGCCTGCGGACCGGCACGCCTCCTCGAGGCGACGGCGCGCCTTGGCCTCGATCGTCGGCGAGGGGGACGGGAGCTTGATGCGCAGCGAGGCCTTGGTGCCGTCGAGGTGAGACTCGAGCAGCGAGCCGATCGCGCGCATCGGCTTCTCGAAGACGGGGTCGAGGACGGAGTCGAGCGCGGCGTCGAGCGAGGTTTGGCTGGGCATGCGGCGCCGTTTGTGGTTTCGCGCCGCGGGAGCGTCAAGGCACGTGTGGCGAGCAATCCCTCGCCAATCCAGGGGATCCGGATAGAGTCGAGGGCCCATGGCGGACAAGACCCTCAAGGACGACGAGCTCGGGCTCGCGAGCAAGACCGGTGGCGCGGACCTGACCAAGCCCGACGCGACCAAGCCCGACGCGACCAAGCCCGACGCGGCGCCGAAGAAGAAGCCCGACGGCAACGAGGTGCCGATCGCGTTCCGTGCGCTGATCGGCGTGACGGGCCTCGCGATGCTCGTGGGCTTCTTCTTCCCGTGGGTGCAGCGTCAGCTCGAGGAAGGCGACGAGACCGTGCTCCTCAGCGGCCTCTCGCTCCTCCAGCAGGAGTCGCTCGCGGGCACGCCGTCGATCGCGGTGATCGTGGTGCCCGTGCTCGGCACCGCGCTCGCGGCGATCGCCTTCACTGGCTTCCGCTACACCGCCTACGTCGCGATCGGCGTGAGCGTGCTCCTCTTCGGGTACGCGGCGTACGTGCTCTTCCAGCTCTTCGTGCAGCACACGGGCCTGGGCCTCTGGATCACGACGGCAGCGGCCTTCCTCTCGCTGCTCCTCGGCGCCGGCACGCTCTTCTGGATGCGCCGCGCGGCCGAGAAGGCCAAGGCCGGCAAGCACGAGCCCGCGGCCGACGACGCGCGCCCGGCCAAGCTCTGATCCGACCTCCAGCCCACTGCCGTCATGCCCATCGATCAAGCGTTCATCGACGACTGTCCCTACGGCCCCGGCGGCATGCTCCTCGACGAGCTGCTCGTGGTCGACCGCGACAAGAGCCTCGTGCGCGTGCGCATGCCCACGCACGACGATCTCCCGATCACGCGCGAGCAGCGCGTGCACCCGCTCAAGCACCCTCGCCACGTCTCGGGCGGGCTCATGGTGCACATGACGGGCATGGCGGGCTTCGTCCACGCCTACTACGTGTTCGATCTGCGCCACGCCGACGGCTGGATCGGCTACGGCGGGCGCATCCACGACGCGCGCTACAAGTCGCTCGCGCTGCCGGGCGTGCCGATCGAGATCGAGTGCCAGGCCACCAAGGTGCGCAAGGGCAGCAAGCGCATCGTCGCGCGCTACGACCTGCGCTTCTATCAGGGCTCGAACCTCGTCTACGTGGGCGATCAGACCGCGATGTGGCTCAAGATCGAAGAGGGCATGACGCTGCCGGTCGGCGGCGACGACGAGTGAGGCGATGAGGGGCGCGTCGCGATCACGCCTCGGCACGCGCTCGGCTCGAGGCGCGGGCGTGCTCGCCTCGCTGCTCGCGGCCTCGTGCGGACGCGTCGGCTACGTCCCGACGGACGCCCCTGCGACCGACCTCGATGCTCACCTCGATGCGCCGATGCTCGACGCGCCGATGCTCGATTCGCCCATGCAGGACGTGCCGATGCTCGATGCGCCGATGATGGACGCGCCGATGCTCGACGCGCCGATCGACGCGGGCCCCGACGCAGGCCTCGACGCAGGAATGCACACACCGATCGTGCCGGTCGAGTGCATGCGGGCGCCGCTGCCCGACCTCGGCGCCGAGCTCCCTACCGCGCCGCTGCCCGAGGTGCCGAGAGAGACGCGCATCGTCTCGGCGCCCGACACGGCCTCGCTGCGCACGGCGCTCGCGACCGCGCTCGAGGGTGACGTGATCGAGCTCGAGCCCGGCGTCAGCTACCGCTCCGAATACGTCGTGACGACGAGCAGCATCACGATCCGGACCCGCGGCGTGGAGACGGCCGTCGCCTCGCGCGTCACGCCCGCGGACGCACCCCTTCTCGCGCGTCTCGTCACGGGCGGCTCGCTCTCGGGGCTCTCGATCGAGGCCTCCAAGGTGCGCGTCGTGGGCCTCGAGCTCGCGACCGATGCGCTCAGCGCTCCCTCGATCGTGCGCACCGCGGTCGGCACCTCGAACATCGTCCTCGACCGCCTCTACGTGCACGGCAGCGCGTCTCACGACGTGCGGGCCGGCATCGAGATCAACGGGCCGAGCACCGCCGTGCTCCGGAGCGACGTCCGCGAGATCCACGCGATCGACGCGCCGCGCCCCGCGATCCTCGTCTACACGAGCGGCGGCCCGATCACGATCCTCGACAACCGCCTCGAGGCCTCGGGAGAGGGCGTGGTGCTCGGCACCGAGAGCGCGCTCGACGCGGCGAGCGTCCCGCACGACGTGGCGATCTGCGGCAACCACCTCACGCGCCCGCTCACGTGGTACCCGATGGACGCCTCGTACGCGGGCACCGCGTGGCCAGTCGGGCCGCTGCTCGGGCTCTACCTCGGCCAGCGCGTGCTCGCGGCCGGCAACGTGATCGAGCGCGCGTGGCCCTCGGCCGGCGGCGGAGGCGCGCGCGGAATCGCCCTCGGACCGGGCAATTTCGCGCCGGCGGGCGCCGCGACGGTCGCGGATGTGGTCCTCGCGTGGAACCACGTGCGCGACGTGCCCGAGGGCATGTCGTTCTATGCGGGCGACGCGGGCACGCTGCCGCTCGCGCGCGTCGTCGTGAGCCAGTCGCTCTTCGAGCCGCTCGTGTCGGGCCGCTTCGGCGCGGGCACGGGGCGCATCCTCCAGGTGCTCGACGGCGCAGCGGGCGCCGTGAGCGGCCTCGTGATCGAGCACGTGACCGCGCCGGGCGCGGTGCAGAACGGGATCGTGACCGAGTCGGTCCTCTCCATCGATCGGCTCGAGGTGCGCGACAGCATCCTCGCGCTCGGCGACTTCGGCCTCGCAGGCGGAGGGATTGCGGGCGTCGCGGGCCTCGGCGGCCTGCACCACCTCGGCCTCATCGGGGCCTCGCTCGCGGACTACGGCGTGAGCTCCGTGCGCGTGAGCGCGCTCTCGGACGCAGGCTTCGCGGACCCCGCGATGGCCGACTGGCGTGTGATGGCGGTGAGCCCGTTCGCCGCGATCTCGACGACGGGTGGGCCCGCGGGTTGCGACGTGGACAGGCTCGCGAGCGTGCTGGCAGGCGTGGCGCCGTGAGCGGGCCGTTCGAGCGATGTTCGAGGAACGAGAGAGACGATGACGAGCCGTGAGCACAAGGAAGCCAAGGAGATGCGGCAGCGCGCGCCCGAGGGCGCGGTGTCGGTGGAGCTCGAGGTGCCGTTCCACGATCTCGATCCGCTCTTCGTCGCGTGGCACGGCTGGAACTACAAGTACTTCGAGATCGCGCGCACCGCGCTCTTTCGCGCGCATCGCATCGACGCGGTCGACATGATCCCGCTGAACCTCGGCTTCTACGTGGTCGAGACGCGCGCGCGGCACATCCGTCCGCTGCGCTACGGCGAGCGCTTCCGCGTGGCCGCGTGGTTCACCGAGCACGAGAGCCGCGTCGGCGTGGCCTACGAGGTGACGAGCGTGAAAGAGGGCCACCGCATCGCGCGCGGCAAGACGACGCTCGTCACGACGCTCCGCAAGAAGCACGGTCCGGGCGAGGACGAGATGCTCTTCGAGACACCCGCGGTGCTCGTCGAGCGCATCCTCGGCCCGCGCGTGCCCGTCGAAGGCGCGAGCGTGCCCGGCGCGACCTGACGCCGCGCTGATGCGGGCCTGATATCGTGGCCCTCAGTGATCGACCGTGACGAGCCCTGGCGCGGCATTGCACCCGCGGGCGCCACCACCCAGCGTCTCGCGCAAGTGCTCGTCGTGCTCCTCGGCGCCTGTGGACGCCTCAGCTATCGCACGAGCGACGCCAGCCTCGATGGCGGCGGCGAGTCCCCGCGTGATGCCGCGCTCGACGCGATCGCGCTCGACGCGGGGCACGACTCTGGGCGCGACCTCGACGCGTGGCACGAGATCGACGGGGGAGGGGGCGCGAACGTCGACGCGAGCGGCCACGCGGACGCGGGCACCGATGCGGCGGCCGCGAGCGACGCGGGCGTCGATACGCTGTGCCCGATCAGCCGCGAGCAGTGCAACGACATCGACGACGACTGCGACGGACGTGTGGACGAGGACTTCCGGGTCGTCGCCACCTGGAGCGACTGCGCGAGCCCACCTCGCACGAGCACGATCACGGTGGTGGGATCGAGCTGGGACACCGCCGATGCGCTGCGCTCCGCGGCGCTCGTCGAGGGAGGCATCGAGCTCTCGTTCGCCATCAACACGCCAGGCGCGCTCCTGCTCGCGCCCGAGCTCACGCTCGGAAACCTGCTCGTGCCTCCGGCCACGAGCTCACCGCAGGCGGCCGCGCTGCCGTTCGTAGGCGGAGACCCAGCGCTCGAGCCCAACGTGAACCGCGTGGCCTTCGAGGTGGGCTGGGACAGCAGCTTCGTCGTGTACGACGGGCCCGGCGACGACTTCGTGGTGATCGAGCAAGGCGATCCCGTGACCGAGCCGGAGGCGTTCACCGTGTCGGTGCGCGATGCGCGGACGGGCATTTGGTCGCGTCGACGCTGGGAATTCCACGACGCGTTCAGCGCCGAGGATCGCCTCTTCGCCACGCGCTACGACCTCGCGCAGCTCGGGGTGCCGAGGGGCGTCATCGATCGCATCCGCATCGAGAGCGTCTTCGGCGCTGACGCAGCGCAGCCCGATCGCGTGACCGATCCTCGCGGCGAGGGCTTCGTGATCCGAGGCGACGAGGCGGACTGGTCGGGCGCGAGCACGCTCTTGCTCACCGCAGGGGGGAGCGCAGTGCCCGTGAACCTGCTCGACGCCGACCTCGTGTGGGTCGCGTCGCTGCACTCGCTCGTCGAGCCCACGTGCTGCGGCCCTTCGTGAGGGCTCGGATCTCCGTGAGGGCCCGGCTCACTCCTTCGCGAGCAGCTTGCGGAAGCTGTCGAGGCGGCTCTTGGCGAGCTCGCCGCGCTCGATCGCGCCACCCTCGATCGCGCGACGCACCACGCAGCCGGGCTCGCGCTCGTGGCGGCAGTCGGTGAACTGGCAGAGGCCGAGCGCCGCGAGCTCGGGATAGAGCGAGGTGAGCGTGGGCGGATCGAGCTCGGGCAGCGCCAGCTCGCGCAGGCCCGGCGTGTCCACGAGCCAGCCGTCGCCGAACGCGTGGAGGCTCGCGACGCGCGTCGTGTGGAGGCCCTTCTTGCTCGCGTCGCTGATCTCGCCGACCGCCAGCGCGAGGCTCGGATCGAGCGCGTTCAACAGGCTCGACTTGCCCGCGCCGCTCTTGCCCATGAGCACGGCGATCTTGCCCGAGAGCGCCTCGCGCAGCGCAGGCAGGCCGAGGCCCGTCTTGGCGCTCGTCTCGATCACGGGCACGCCGATGCGGCGGTAGGTGGCGATCGTCTCGCGGAGCGTCGCGGCCTCGGGCGCGTCGTCCGCGAGCGCGTCGCGCTTGGTCACCGCGAGCATGCCGTGCACGTGACCGAGCTCGGCAGCCACGAGGAAGCGATCGACGAGACCGGGCTGGAGCGGCGGATCGGTCGCCGCGCCGCAGATCACGAGCACGTCCACGTTGGCCACGACGAGGTCGTCGAAGTGCTTGCCGCGCGCACCGGGCTCGCGACGCACGATCCACGAGCGCCGCTCGAGCACCTCGTCGATCACGCCCTCGGTCTCGCTCGTGCGCTCGACCTCCACGCGATCGCCCGCGACCGCGAGCTCGCTCTTCTGCCGCTCCTTCTTGAGCTTGCCGCGCAGCTTGCACGTGAGCGTGTGGCCTCCCTCCGCCGCGTCGACGCGCACGGTGAAGAAGCCACTCACGGCCCGGAGGACGAGACCTTGCATGCTCACGCCCGCCACGGACGCGCGCGGGTCGAGGTCCTGACCAGCACGCCGCTCACTGCAGCTGTTCGGCCGTGGGCTGCGGGATGCCGTGCTCTTCGCGGTAGCGGCGCGCGGCCTCGCCGGTGCGACCGATGATCACCGACACCAGCATGAATTTGTTGTTGTCGCGGATCGTCGTCTCTCGCGCGACCTCGGAGCCGCGCAGCGTGGAGCGAAGGCCTCCCACGCGCGAGGGCTCGAGCACGAAGAAGTGACGCTCGCCGTCGTGCTCGCTCGCCCACGTGGTGAGCGCGCGCGTGTCGAGGTCGACGAAGATGTAGCAGGCGTTGCCCGTGTAGAAATTCTCGCCCTTCCAGTTCATCTGCCAGGCGATGAGGTGCTCCTCGGGGCCCGTGCGCCGCTCGTAGTACGGCGCGAAGAGGCTGCGCTGACCCCAGTGCGGCGTGAGATCCACGATGTAGACGTCGAGCGACCAGACCGCGAAGAAGAACGCGGCGCCCGCGAGCGCGCGCAGGGCGGTGGCGCGGAAGATCGCGAGGGCGGAGAGCCCGAGCAGGAGCCCGATCGTGATCGTGAAGCCCGTGAGGATCGGTCGGTAGTCGAACTGATCGGGCCAGGGCCGCTGGTAGTTGTAGACGAAGAGGTGGATGAGCCGCTCGTAGCCGAACGGATGCGAGTCGGTGGCCCAGCTCAGGTCACGGCCCACGATGCCCACGAGCGCCGTGGCCGCGACGAGGCCCACACCTGCCGCAGGGAGCGCAGGCGAGGTGAACACGCCCGCGCTCGCCGCGAGCGGCTGCGCCTGTGCGACCGGAAGCGTCTCGCCCGCGGCAGGACGCAAGACGCGCCACGCGAGCGCGAAGAGCGCGAGCGACGCGGCGATGCCAGCGTACGAGAGAGACGACGAGAGCGGGTGCTGCGAGACCCAGTCGCGGAGCGGCTGCCCCGTGAGCTCGGTGGGCCCGATGCCGCGCAGATCGCCCCAGAAGCCGCCGATCCCGAGCACCGCAGGCAGAGGCGCGAGGCCCGCCAGCGCGGTGCCGGCCACGTTCTTCCAGCGATCGGTCGTGGCCTGGGCCCAGAGCGGCTCGAGCGCGAGTCCCACCAAGATGCCGGCGGGCGGCACGGCCGGGAAGATGTAGTGGTGGAACTTCGTCGTCATCGCGGAGAAGAGCACGAAGGCGCTCGTGCCCCAGAGGCCCACGAGCATCGCGACGTCGCTCTTGCGGCGCTCCTCGGCGGTGGCCTCGGCGTCGGAGCGGCGCGCGTAGAAGGCCCACGCGCCCACCGCGAGCGGCGCGAACGCGATCCACGGGAAGGTGCCGAAGCCGAGCTGCTCGAAGAAGTACTCGGCGCTGCCGGTGTCGCCGTGCACGCCCGCCGTGAGGCGGTTGATGTGATCGTGGATGAGGAGGCGATCGGTGAACGCGGTGCCGTGGCGGATGTACATCGCCACGTACCAGGGCGCGCCGACCGAGAGCACGGTGAGGATGCCGAGCGCGACGCGGAGCTTGCCCTCGAGCAGGAGCGACCAGCGCTTGCTACCGAGGAGGAAGAACAGCGCGACGAGGCCGGGCAGCGCGAAGCCGGGGATGCCCTTGGCCATGAACGAGAGCGCGCAGAACACGTAGAAACCGAAGATCGCGAAGGTCTGCGCGCGGCGCTCCTTCTTGAGCACCCAGAGCAAGATGCTGAGACCGACGAGCCAGTAGAGGCCCTGCATCGCGGGCTGCGCGGCGATCCCCTCGAAGGCGGGGAATTGCTCGCGGAGGGCTGGATTGCCAGGATTTCCTGCGTTTCCGCCGCCCGAGCCGAACCAGAAGATGTCGCGGTGCCACGCGAAGCCACCCTCGACGAGCGTGACGTTGCGGGTGACGAGATAGAGGACCTGCGGGCTGATCAGCGCGACGAGGCCGAAGGTGACGAGGTGCTGGAACGAGAGCACCACGGGGCCGAAGCGCACGCCGCGCACCTCGCGCTCGGGGTCCTCGGAGATGGCGAGGATCAGGAAGGACATGGCGATCGTCATCGTCGAGACGAAGGGCATGTCCGTGATCGCCTGGTGCGACAGGAAGAAGAAGTGCGGCATCGTGCCGAGCACCAACGACGCGAGCGCGCCGGCGCGCTTGCCGTACACGCGCGAGATCGCGACGTAGACCGCGACGAGCGCGGAGATCGACTCGAGGTAGTGCGGCAGACGGATCGCCCACTCGGGGTGCGCGAGCTCCGGCATCGGCGACAGCATCATGTCGGGGTGGAAGTTCACCCCGAGCGCGCCCATCGAGAGCGACTCCACCCAGAAGATGAAGATCGGCTTGGAGAAGAACCACTCCTCGTGCGCCCACCACGTGCTGATCCAGTCGTCGCGCGAGAGGATCTCGCGCGCCACCTCGCCGTAGTGCGTCTCCCACGGATCCCACAGGCCGAACGCGCCGAGGAACGGCAAGATGATCGCGGAGCCGATCACGAACACGAGCAGGCCGGGCCTGCGCACGGCCGCGGGCACGAGCAGACCGAGCGCGACGAGGATCACCCACGGCAGCGCGGGCCAGGTGCCGAAGTGGGCGCCGGCCGAGATGAGCGCCACCGCCAGCGGGATCGTGACGACGGGCGCGAGGAACATCGGCTCGCCCTTGTCGGGCGCGATCCACGTCTCTCGCCACGAGCGCGCGTTCGCGAGCTCCTTCTCGGTCGGCGTGAAGAGACCGAGGAGGTCGAGCACGCCGACGGCGAGCACGATGGTCGCGAAGATGCCCCACAGCGGCCCACGTGGGATCTGGTGATCGAGCGCCATGATCACGAAGAGCGGCACGAGGCCGAGCAGCGTGATCACGACGCCGCGACCGATCTCCATGGGCGTGCGTCGTCGAGGCGCCGGAGGCACCGGCGCCGACACGGGCTGTGGAGGCAGCGAGCCGGAGGTGCCCGGATCCGAGGCGGTGAGCGAGGTGGCGGCGAGCTCGGAGCGAGGGGCCTCGGCAGCGCTCGGCGAGGGCGCGATCTCGTGCGGCTCCTCGGTTGCGGAGGCCTCGACGGGCGCGGGCTCGGGAGCCGTCGTCGGGGACGAGGCCTCGTCGGTTGCCTGCGTCTCGGGCGACGCGGTGGCGGTCTCGGACGGCGCGGACGCCGTCTCTGCAGGCGTCTCGGTAGACGCGGTCTCGAGCGGGTTCTCGGACGCGACGTCTGTCTTCTCTTGCTCGCTCATTCGAAGTCCTGGGCGCGAAAGGCCGCGGAGCTTAGTACGGGGGCGGCGATCGCCGCACGTCGAACGGGATCGGAGGCGATTCGTGTTCCGGCCGGGCCGTCGTTCGTCGAAAAGTTGCGATGGGACGCGTCGAGCCCTTATCCGACGAAGAGATCCACCCGATGGATCGTCCAAGAGCGGCCGGCTCGCTCCGGTCCAAGGCCCGAACCGCACGATTCGAGCCTCGTTCGTCTCCGTGCTTGTCCGTGCTCGCGGTCTCTCGCCGTTCACGAAGGAGGGTCTTCATGCCGTCCATCGAGAAGATGCCGAACGAGTGGCTCTTGTTCTGGGCCGGTCACCGCGACGCGCACGAGGCGCTCCTGCGGGAGGCGGGCTCGCTGATCCTCGCGGCCTGGCGGCTCGCGTGGGCGCGGTGTCGCACGTCGGACGTGTCGAGCAGCGTCCCGTCCATGCGCGAGGTGCGCGGCGCGGCGAGAGAGATCCAGCGGCGGCTCGGCATCGACGAGCACGTGCCCTCGGCCTCCCAGATCGCTCGCGAGTGCGCCGACGCAGGCCTGCTCGTGATCTGAGAGAGGGAGAAAGAATCGCCGGGGACGCCACGCGGCGGGGTTGCGCAGCAACCCCAGGAGCGCGCGAGAAAGCGAGGCTTGGGGAGCGTCGAGCAGGGGGGAATGGGGGGGAGTTGCCGACTCCCCCCGACCGCGCCGAAGGCGCGAAAAAAGCTGAGTTGGCTGGAGGGTCCATGCGGACCCTCCCCCGCGAGGCGGGGCCCCCTCCCGCTCCACTCGCTGACGCTCGTGACTCCGCGCGGGGCCCCAGCCCCGCTTGGCGCCTCACGCTGCGCTCGGCGGGATCTCGATTCTTTCTCGGTCCCTGAGTTTGTTGGGTCGAGGGACCTCCGGCAGTTACCCCCTCAGGGGGTCGTGGAGGGACGGTCCTCGGGGCGCCGGTCAGGCTCGGGCGGCGCTGGGCGCTCGGGGCCGGGCTGCTCGTGGGTGTCGGTGACGGTGCTGCCCTCGTCCACCTCGTCCACCTCGCTCGAGGCCGAGCCCTCGGACGGCGTCTCGGTGCCCGGCTCCGCGCCAGGCTCGTCCACCTCGCCCTCGACGGGATCCGCGGAATCGCCCTCCGAATCGGGCGTTTCCGTCGGCGCGGCCTCGTCGGGCGTCGGCTCTTCGGGCGTCTCTTCGGGCGGCTCACCCTCGTCGACCGAGCCCGAGTCCATGCGCTCGAGGAAGCGATGCGCCTGCGTCGCGAAGCCGCTCTCCGGGTAGTGGCTGACCACGTCCTCGAAGGCCACGCGGGCCTGATCGGGCTGGCCCATGTGGAGGTAGGTGCGACCGAGGAGCACGAGGGCGAGGGGCTCGAGGCCCGAGCCTCGGTAGTCCTCGAGCATGCCCTCGATGCGCGAGACCGTGGCCGCGGGGTGATCGCGGAAGAGATAGAAGTCGGCCACGAACAGCTCGTGCCGCGCGAGCAGCGCGAGCACGTCGCGCTCCATGCGACGCGCTTCCTCCACGTGCTCGCTGTCCTCGTACTCGCGCACGAAGCGCTGGATGATGCGCAAGGCCGAGCGCGTGGGGCTCTGGTCGCGCTCTTCGCGCGGCGGAGACAGGAAGAAGTCCTGCGGAATCTGGCGGAAATAGGCCACGGCCACGCGGAACTGTGCGTAGTCGAGATCGGGGTGCGTGGGACGGGCGCGGATGAAGCTGCGGTACTGCCGGATCGCCTCCGCGAAGTGCTGCTGCTCGAGCTCGCAGTCGGCGCCGCGCAGCTCCGCGAGCGCGGCGTAGCGGCTGTACGGATACTCGCGACGCACGTGCTGAAAGAGCGGCGTGGCCGTGAGGCAGTCGTGATCCTGGTAGGCACCGAGGGCGCGCTCGTAGTCGCGTCGCGCGCTCTCGCCGTAGCTCAGCGCCGGGCCCTGCTGCGGGGCGCCGCACGCGCTCGCGCCGACGAGGGCGAGCGTGGCGAGGAGGCGCGTGAGAGAGCGGGTGCCGACCATGAAGACGGGGCTTCGTAGACGAAGGCCGAGGTCCTGGCAACAGCTCGACTCGCTCGCTCGGCCGCGATCACTGGCAGACGGGAACGCCGAAGCGCCCGCCGGCGCATGCGCCGCTCAGGCACTCCGCGTCGCGGCGACACGGGCTGCCCGGCCGGCGCGGCGTCTGACACCGATAGCCCGCGAGCTCGACGGGCTGCGCGCAGAGCCCAGTGACGCACTCGTCGTCGAACTCGCACCGCGAGCTCTGATCGAGCAGGCGCCGGCAGAACCCCGCGTCGTCGCAGTAGCCGTTGGCGAGCGGCGCACGACCGGTGGGATCGACCACGCAGTCGCCGTGGCTCACGCACGGACGCGTGCACTGCCCCTCGCGACAGAGGAGGCCAGGCATGCACTCGTCGTCCTCGAGCGGATCGGGATCGGCCGCCGCCACGTCGGGCGCACAGCCCGTGCCCACGCCTCCGCGCGGCACGCAGACCGCGGACGCGTCGTCGCCCGAGCACGTGAACACGAGGTGCACGCCGAGCGTCCCGGCGTCGTCGAGCAGCGAGTCGCAGGCGCGATCGCGCGGCAGGAGCGAGACACGCGCCGCCTCGTCGCACGTCTCGGTGCAGCGCATGCCGTGGCCCGTGTCGAGGCACGAGCCCACGAGGCACTCGTCGTCGCCGCGACAAGGCGCACCGTAGAAGCCGAACGCGCAGGCGCTCTCGCTCTCTCTCGCGCCCACGGGTGCGAGCGCGCCCTCGTAGCAGCTCATCCCGGGCGGACAGGACGTGAGACCGAGCCCTGGATCGCAGTTCGGGAGACACCCGAGACCGCCCGCGAAGACCCACCCCGCGGGGCAGGCGTTGTCGGTCTGTCGCGGCAAGCACGGGAGGTTGCTCAGGCCCCGCAGCGACGTGATCGTCGAGGACGCACACTCGAGCGGGCCGAGCGCCGCGACGTACGCGGGCGGATTCGGCAGCTCGCAGTCGGAGTTCGTGCTGCAGGTGGGCAGCGAGCCACACAGGCCCGAGCCCTCGGGCTCGGAGCCGCGCGGGTTGCGGAGGCGTCCGCACCACTGATCCTGAGGACACGCCACCGTGGCGGCACCGCCGTTGGCGAAGCGACACTGGGCCACGCACGTCCCCGCCGCCGTGCACACCGAGCCGTCGGCGCAGCCCTCCCCGCCACACGTCGCGATGCACGAGCGAGCCTGCTCGCCAGGGCGGGTGCCGCACCGGAAGTCGTCGAGGCAGTCGTCGTCAGTGGTGCACGCCCAGCGTCCCGGGTCGGGCGGCGTCACCATGCACGCGCCGAGCGACAGCGCGAGCACGAGCGGCGCGAGGCGCAGCGCCCACGGCGGTCGCCTCACCATCGCGCGATCTCCCCGTGCATCGCGCGCTCGGCGACGTCGCGGCTGCTCGCGTCCACGTCCAGCCCGAAGCTCACCGCGGCGCCCACGAGCAACGCGCCGCCCACGGCGAAGAGCACGTTGGCCAGCGTCGCCTCGACCTGACGCGCGTCGTAGAACGACTGGCTCTGTCGCATGTTCAGGTCGGTCGCGGTCGCCTGGCTCGCGCCGCCGAGCGCGCCGCCGCCGATCAGGATCGCCGCGCCACTGCCCGCGAGGGCCCAGGTCGTGGTCGTGATCGAGAGCTCCTCGACGCGCGGCTCGAGCTCGACCGAGAGCATGAGCGTGGTGCCGGACTCGACCGTGATCGCGCGCGTGAGGCCGCGATACCCGGAGGCACGCACGAGGAGCTCGTGCTCGCCCGGCACGAGGAATCCTCGACGAAACATGCCGTCTTCGCTCGGGGCGATCGCCTCGTCGTCGATCTCCACGCTCGCGCTTTGCGGCTGGGTCTCGATCACGATCGCCCCCGGATCGATCCGCTCGACGTAGAGCTCGTCCACCGACGTCGTGAGCGCGGCGATCAGGGCCTCGAGGCCACCCTCGATCTCGCGCGCGACGCGCCCGCGCGCCGAGCCGCTCTGCACGTCGAGGCGATAGAGCTCGAAGCGAAAGCGCTCGCTCGTCGTCACGCCATCGACGGGCGGCTCGAGGTGGAGCGTGCCTGCCACGAGCTCGTGCACCCTCAGCTCGCGACCCATGCGCCCGAGGCATGCATCGGACTCGATGCAGGCGAGCGTGCCGGCGTCGTCGCGACCGAGCGCCGCCTGGAACTCTTCTTTGCCGACGATCTCGGTGGCGCCGCGGGCCGCCAGCGCGGCGATGAGCAGCTCCGTGAGGGAGTCGGTCATCTCGGGCGAGGCCGCGCCGCGGGGCAGGAGCACCACCGCGACCCGCTGGGTGTCGTCGGGGCTCGTCGGGGCCTCGGTCGGCGTCGTCTCCGGGACCTCGATCGGCGCGTCGCCCTCGCGCTGCGCCGAGGCCTTCGTGGGCCCGAGCGCGAGGAGCGCGAGCACGGCGAGCGAGGCGACGATGCGGACGGCCGACACGCCGCCGATGGTAGCTGGTAACCTCCCGAGCGCGTGCAGGAACGGCCCGAGCACTCCGCCGAGATCTCGCTCGAGCCCGCCTCGGGCGAGGCGGTCGCCCTCGCGGCGAGCGAGCGCTCCACGCGCGCGATGCTCGAGCTGACGCAGGCGCTCGCGAGCTCGCTCGAGATGAGCGACATCCTCTACACGGTCGTCCGGCGCATCGCCGAGATCGTGAACGTCGAGCGCGTCTCGGTGGTGCTCGCGCCGGCGGGCGACGCGGGCCCGGTCGGCTACGTGGTGGCGGCCAGCGACAACCAGGGCATCACCAACCTCCGCATCGATCTCGACAAATACCCCGAGATCCAAGAGGTCTTGCGCACGCGCGCGCCGCTCACGATCGAGGACGCCTCGACGCACCCGGTGCTCGAGGGCGTGCGAGGCGACGTCCCCACCGACAAGCTCGGGCCTCTCACGCTCGTGCCCATCACCTGGCAGGACGAGACGATGGGCGTCTTGTTCCTCCGCATCCACGTCAGCGCGAGCGAAGGGCGCGCCGGGCGCGCGCAGCTCTCGCGCCGCGAGCTCGAGTTCTGCCAGATCGCCGCGAATGCCACCGCCATCGCGCTGCGCAACGCCCGCGTGATGCAGACGCTGCGCGACCAGACGCAGCAGGTGAGCTTCGCGCGCTTCGAGGCCGAGCGGCGCCTGCGCAACCTCAAGCGCTACGCGAACCTCTTCACCTCGGCCGCCGACGGGCTCGTCGCCGTCGACGGTGAGGGCCGGGTGCTCTTCGCGAACCCGCGCGCGTACGAGATCGCGGGCGTCGAGGAGAGCGACGTGCGCGACCGGCCCCTCACGGCGCTGCTCGATCCGCGCGATCACCTGCGGGCGGTCCGCCTCTGGCGCGGCGTCAAGCGCGGCCACTATCCCCACGGCGTGGACCTCCGCGTCGCCCGCAAGGGCCCGGGCGAGACGCGCGAGACGCGCATCTTCTCGTGCTCGTTCTCGCCGCTCCAGGAGACCGACGGCGCGGTGCTCTTCTCGTTCCGCGACGTGACGCCCGAGCGCACGATCGCGCTCGAGCTCGCGAAGACCAAGGAATTCCTCGAGTCGATCATCCACGCGAGCGTCGACGCGATCATCGCGGCGAGCGCCTCGGGCGAGATCCTCCTCTTCAATCCGGGCGCCGAGCGCATCACGGGGTGGAAGGCGAGCGAGATGGTCGGCAAGCGTCCCGTGAGCGCGCTCTATCCCGACGACGGCGCGCGCGAGGTGATGCGCATGATCCGCTCGCCGCAGTACGGCGGGCCGGGGCGCCTCGAGGCGATCCGCTGGGAGGTGCTCGATCGCGAGGGTCGGCGTGTCCCCGTGCAGCTCTCGGCCGCGACGATCACCGATGGGCAGGGCCGTCCCTCCGGAACGGTCGGCGTCTTCACGGATCTCCGCGACAAGCTCCGCATCGAGCGTCGCCTCACCGAGGCGCAGCAGAAGCTCGCGGACACCGAGCGACAGGCCCTCATCGCCGAGCTCGCCGGCACGGCCGCCCACGAGCTCAACCAGCCGCTCACGAGCGTCATCGCCTACTCCGAGCTGCTCTTGCGCAAGACCATCGACGGCGATCCAGTCCACCGCGCCGCCTCCGTGATCACCTCCGAGGCGCACCGCATGGCCGACATCGTCCGCAAGATCGGCAAGATCACGCGCTACGAGACCAAGTCCTACGTCGGAACCCAAAAGATCCTGGACTTGGACCGCTCAGCGGCCGAAGAATCGGATCGAGCCCCGGAGAGCGCGCGCCCCCCTGTCCCCGGAGCGAAGCAGTAGATGGCGGATCCGACGCAGAAGTCCGACAAGCGCGATTCGCGGGTAGGTGAGCCCATCTCGGGGACCTACGAGAACCCGGGCTCGCGCCCGATGGTCGACGTGGTGCGCGAGTCGCGCCCCGATCGCGCCTGGCCGATCCCGCACGATCGACCCCTGCGCGAGAGCATCGCGGCGCCCCGCCCCTCGCACCTGCCGGCCCCCGAGTGGACGCTCGATGCGGCCCTGCGCGCCGCGCACGAGCTCGAGGCCGATCTGCGCGAAAAGGCCGACGAAACGGGCATCGCCCGCGCCTTCGTCGACGCGATGCACCAGGTCTTGCCGGGCATCGCCGTGTCCGTCCGCGTCTTCGCGGGCGCTCGCATCGGCTGGTTTGTCGCGAGCGCCGAGCTCGCCGTCGTGGCCGCCGTCGACGACGAACGCGCCGCGATCTCTCGCGCCGCGCTCGCGCGCACGCGGACGCTCGCCGCGCT
>JAIBCE010000079.1 GCA_019694315.1 Sandaracinaceae bacterium | reverse complement strand
TCGTCCTCGGTCCTCACTGCGGCGTACCCTTGGTACGCCTCGTTCCGGGCCTGCGGGCGCGCTCGCGATCGCACTCCGTCGACGCGGCCTCACTCAGTTCACTTGTTTTCACGCGGGCCCTTACTCGAGCCGCAGAGCCACACGGGGCGCTATCTGTATTGGGACCGCGGCGTGACGAGTGTGCCCTGCGCCAACGAGGACGGGCTGGGGCCAGGCTCACGTGTTCGCTTCCGACTGGCGCTGCCGGGTGCGGGTGGTGGCGGCTGTTGGACGTACAGGGCCGACCTGCTTGCTCCGCTGCCGGGCGTGTCACCTCAGACCCAGGGGCGTGGCGGCTCCGACTCCGTTCTGGGCAGTCAGAACCGCTACGAGAGCGCCACCTGTCCGGCCACGTACTGGCGGTTCTTCGCGCTGCGACACCCCTCGCTCGACGACGACCCGCTTCAAGATCCTGGAGATCCGGGGCTCTATCCACCTGTGGTCGTGATGCGCGAGATCAACGGGTGCTGCATCGACCAGTGGTCGGCCACCATCCGCGCCGTCGAGCCGCTGGATGCGGGCGCGGATGCACCCTGAGGCTCCTGGGGAGCCTTCGAGACCCTGTAGCGTGGCGGATGCGAGGTGCTGCGGGCGTCGACCCCACGGCCGCCTTCGACCACCTCCTTCGCGCGGGCTGCGGATCCGAGGCGATCACAAGAGGTTGCGCGCTTTGATCTCGAGGTAGCGGTTCACGGCGCCCACGGCGAGCTCGCCGGCGGGGGCCTCGACCAAGCTCACGCCGCCCTTGCGGAGGCGTGCCTTCACGGCAGCACGATCCGCGAGCAGATCGGCGGCGGCTGCGCGCTGGTAGGCGTCGTCGTCGCTCTGGGCGGGACGCGCCGCGAGGGACTCGGCGACGGCGTCCTCCATCGTCACGCAGACCGGCAGGTGCTTGCCGCGCAGCATGGAGAGGTGCTCGGCGAGCGGCAGGCCGTGCGTGTCGTCGAGCAGGTCGGAGAACATCACGATCAGCGAGCGTCGCGGCACGCGCAGCTTGATGAACTCGACGAAGCGGCGGAAGTCGACGTAGGCGGTCGTGGCCTCCACGTCGTAGAGCGCCTCGAGGAGGGCGCGGTACTGCGCAGGGCCGCGGTTGGCGGGCACGAACGTGGCGACGTCCTCCGCGAAGATCACGAGGCCCACGCGATCGCCGTGTCGGAGCGCCACCCACGCGAGCAGGAGCGCGGCGTTGATGGCGTGATCGAGCTTGGTCACGGGGATCTCGCCCGGCGAGCCCGCAGCACCGGTGTGCGCCGAGCCTGCGCGGATCTTCATGAGGCGGCCCGCGTCGATCGCGAGCAGCACGTTCTGGCTCCGCTCCTCGCGGAGCACGCGCGTGACGGGGCGCAGGCGCTTGGCGCTCGACTTCCAGTCGAGGTCTCGGAACGGGTCGCCCGACACGTACTCGCGCAGCTGATCGAATTCGCCGCCGCCGCCGCTCTTTCGCACGTTGCGGAAGCCGATCGTGCGGAGGTCGCCGAGCTTGGCGGCCATCTCGTAGCGCCTGGGACCGAGCACGTTCGGGTACACGCGCGCGCTCGCGCCGGCCGCGATGTCCACGATGCGCGCGCCGAGGCCGAGCGAGCCCTCGAGGCGCAGGTGCAGATCGCCGAACGCATGCGCGCCGCGCTTGGGCGGCGTCACTGTGTAGGTCACCTCACGGCGGCCGTGCGGCGGCAGCTCGACGGAGAGCTCGTCGGGCTCGGCGATCCAGCCCTCGGGCACGTCGTCGCGCACGACCACGCGAAGGAGCGACTTCGTCGGGTTGTGGAGGCGGACCGTCACGCGGTTGGGCAGGCCCACGACGAGGCGCGCCTCGACCGCGCGCTCTGCGGTGGGCACGCGGCGACCGAGCGCGCGGCTCTCTGCCCAAGCGCCCAGCACCACGGCTGCGTCCCACGCCGCGACGCCCGCGAGACCGAGCTCACCCGCCAGCGCGAAGGGCGCACCGGCAGCGGCGGTCCACGCGAGGCGGCGGCCCGGGACGAAGCGAGAGTCGTTCACCGCGGGACCTCCACCGTGGTCGCGATGCGGTCGATCACTTCCTCCGCCTTCATGCCGTCGAGCTCGACCTCGGGCGAGAGCACGAGGCGATGGCAGATCACGGGGTGGAGCACGCGCTTGACGTCGTCGGGCGTGACGAACGTGCGGCCCTCGAGCGCCGCGGCCCAGCGAGAGGCCACGAGGAGGTGCACGCCCGCGCGCGGCCCTGCGCCGAGCATGACGAGCGGCGAGGTGCGGGTGGCGCGGCAGAGATCGCGCACGTAGCCGCGCACGCGAGGCTCGATCGCGACGTGCCCTGCGAGCGGGCGCACCGCGTGGAGCGCTTCGCGGCTGATCACGGGCTCGATGCTCGAGACGTCGAGCGAGCCTACGCCGTGGCTCGTCTGCGCGAGGATCCGATCTTCTTCGTCTGCGCTCGGGTAGCCGATGCGGATCTTGAGGAGGAAGCGATCGAGCTGCGCCTCGGGCAGCGGGTAGGTGCCCTCTTGCTCGACCGGGTTCTGCGTCGCGAAGACCGTGAAGTCTTCGCCCAGCTCGTGGCGCTTTCCGTCGATCGAGACCTGCCGCTCCTGCATCGCCTCGAGGAGCGAGCTCTGCGTCTTGGCGGGGGCGCGGTTGATCTCGTCCGCGAGCAGGAGCTCGGTGAAGATCGGCCCGCGCGTGAACGAGAAGGCGCCCGTCTTGAAGTCGAAGACGTTCGTGCCCACGACGTCGCTGGGCATCAGATCCGGCGTGAATTGCACGCGCCGGAACGAGAGGCCGAGGGTCGCGGCCATCGCGCGGACCATCAGCGTCTTGGCGGTGCCGGGCACGCCCTCGAGCAGCACGTGGCCCTGCGCGAGCAGCGCGACGAGCATGCCCTCGAGCGCGTCTTCCTGGCCGACGACGACCTTGCGGATCTCGCCGAGCATGCGCTCGCGCAGCGTGGCGAGGGCCTCGACGCCGGCGTGCTCGGAGGGGCTCGTGGTCTCTTGCATGGATGCTCTTCCTTCGGGTGTCGCGGCGCTCAAGCGCCGTCGGTCATGGCGCGCTCGGTGAGCGCGTCGAGCTGACGCGTGGCGTCGGCGAGGGAGTCGGACTTGCCGTCTTGGGCGAGGCGCGCGATGTCGCGCACGGCGTCGGCCGCGTGCTCGCGCTTGCGTGCTCGCAGCACCTCTTCGAGCTTGGCGGGATCGAGCTCTTCGACGTGGTGGTGATCGGCGATCCGCGCGTAGGCGCGTCGCGCGAGGATCCGGAAGCTGCCGCGTGGATCGCGCACCTTCGCGAAGAGCGCGCCGATGGCCGAGACGAAGCTCGCGGTCGTGACGACCTCGACGGGACGATCGCGGCGCGGCGCGCCGAAGCGGCGGCCCGAGCGCACGAGCACGATCGCGAGGATGATCAGCAAGTGGATGACGAGGGGCGCGGCCCCGCGCTGGAAGAGGTACCGCATCGTCGAGCGCGCCTCGCCCGCGCCGAGGTGGTACTCGTCGAAGAGCACGGGACCACGCGCGTAGAGGCGAAGGAGACGCACGAAGAGCGGCGCGCCCTCCGCGAGCACGAGATCGCGATTCTGGAACGCGCTGCCGCTCGTGATCACCACGATGCGGCCCTGTCCGTGAGGAACCACGACGATCGCCGCCTTGCCCGCGGCGCGTGCGAGCACCTCGTGAGGCACCCCATCGTCGATCTCGACGAAGCCGGGCAGCCGCAGGCCGACCGAGGGCATGCCTGCCAGCGCGCCTTCGGCGGTGGCCCACTCGCGGGCGACGGCGTCGCCACCTCCGAGGGTGCGCGAGAGCGCGGCCATCGGATCTTCGTCGGGCGTGGGCTTGTCCCACTGATCCCCGACGGCGGTCCCGAGCTCGACGCCTGCGTCGGGATCGTCGCTCACCACGGGCACACCAGCGTCGGGCGGAGCACCCTCCGGCGGGCCGCCGTCTCCGGGCCCTGCGTCCTGCGAGGCGTCGCGCGCGGCATGCTCCCGGGCGTGGCGATCCGCGCGGAGGATCATGCCGTAGAGGCCATCGTCCTCGGAGCAGCGCGTGGCGTCGGCGACGCGGAGCCGGACGTCGAACGACGCGTCGTCGAGCAGCTCGGTCGCGCCCGCGACGATCCAGGTGCCGCCCGCGTCGATCCAGCGGAGCAAGGACTCGCGCTCGGGGCGAGAGAGCGGTCGACTCTGCAGGTGATCGCAGCCTCCGATCGCGACCAGCGTGGCTGGTGAAGGAAGCTCCGCGACGTCCTCGTTCCAGCGGCGCACGTCGAAGCCCTCGGCACGCGCGAGCTCGAAGGCGGCGCGCGTGCCCTCGGGGCCTGCCCCGTACGTCGAGTACGAGAGCGCGAAGCGACCGCGGTCCGAGACGCGGCCGCACATGCCGAGCAGCGCGCCGAGGGCGAGCACGGTGAGGACGGCGACGAGCGCCT
The DNA here is from genome assembly GCA_019694315.1 of Sandaracinaceae bacterium. Taxonomy (GTDB): domain Bacteria; phylum Myxococcota_A; class Polyangia; order Polyangiales; family Sandaracinaceae; genus JAFLCL01. The sequence continues at coordinate 21,517 of JAIBCE010000079.1, read as the reverse complement.
TGGCCGACGCGCTCACGCGCCTGCTCCGTCCGACGACGAGGTCGAGCTCGGGGCTTCGAGCGGAGGCGGCGGCAGGCTCGGACGCGAGGCGTGGAGGATCCGCTCGGCGAGCGCGCGGCTCTCCGCGTAGTCACGCGCGGCCGCCGGCTCTTCGCCGTACACCTTCCAGTCGAAGGTGCGCGTGAGCACGCGGAAGTCGTCGCGCGCGGGGCCCGAGGGCATCTGCCGGAGGTACTGCCAGTTCGTGAGCGAGGGCTCGAAGCGGATCCACGCGCGACGATCGAGGGCGACGAGCGTGGCGAGGTCGAGGGCGCGCAGGGCCTCGGCCCAGCGCTCTCGGGCTGCGAGCGCCGAGGCCTCGCCGAGCCAGTCGTCGGGAGATCGATCGCGCGGATCGGGCACGGCCTCGCTGATCTTCGCGGTGGCGACCGAGGCCTCTCGGTCGCGTCGTCGCGTGAAGAAGAGGAACGCCGCCACCACCAACGCGAAGAGCACGCCCACGGTCAGGAAGAAGACGGGGCCCGGGAGCGGCAGCGAAGGCATCTCGGGAGCGTTCGTCGCAGGGGCCGACGCGCTCTCGCCCGCGAACTGCTCGATGAGCCACTCGAGCAGGCGCGTCACGAGATCGGCGAGGCCATCGCGTCTGCGTGCCTCGACGTCTCGGAAGATGTCGTCGGACAAGATGGCCCGCGCGCGCTCGCGTGCCTCGGCGTCGTCGGCGCTCGTCTCGCTGCCGGTCCAGGTCGGCGCAGCGGGCTCGACGGTCGGGCTCGACGGTGGTGACAGGTCTTGCGCGTGGGCCACCGGGCTCGCAGCGAGCCACAGCGCGAGGCCCACGACGGCCACGCGTCCGATGGTCTGGGCCGCGCGGCCGGTCTCGCTCCCCGACGTCTCTTGGTCAGCGCGCTGCGTCTCTTGGCCAGCGCGAGGCCTTTGTCGTGTGTGCTCGATCGCCTCGTCGAGCGCGGCGCGGAGATCGAGGCCCTCGGCGCGCACGCGCGCATCGACGTAGACCTGTGCCGACAGCGCGGCCCGGAGGGGCTCGAGCAGCACGGCCGCCACGAGGGTGACCGCCAAGAGCACGAACGTGTTGCGGAACGAGAGGAACTCGTCGACGAGCGCCATCTCGAGGCCGAGGAACGAGCGCCCCACGAGCACGACGAACGCGAAGAGCCCCCACAGGTTCGCCGCGATCCCGAACATCGCGACGATCAACATGCTCTCGACGAGGAACGACTCGAGCCGCTGCGTGCTGGTGTCGCGCGCAGCGAGCGCGAACGCGCGCACACCGGCCTCGTTGGCGCAGCCGGCGCGCGCGAGCCACGAGGGCGCCACGAGGCCACGGAAGCCGAGCAGGGGAAGAAAGAGCGCGATGCCGATGGGGCCTGCGCCGACCGAGACCAGGATCCCCAGGCTCCACGCCCAGAGCCCGATCGCCACGACGATCGCCGTGCGCGACGTCGCGAGGAAGCCGCCGGCGTCCGGGGCGATGGGCGCGCGCTCCGAGAGCGCACGCACATGGATGCGCGCGGCATGCGCGAGCACCCACGAGCGCACCAGGAACGACAGCACGAGCGCGAGCGCAGCGGGGAGACGGAGCAGACCGATCCCCTCCACGCGCTCGACGTAGAAGTACGCGAGGAGCGTCAGCGCGGGCAGCCCGCCTGCGAGCCAGCTCCGGAGCGTGAGGGCCAGGCCCCCGCGCCGTGCGAGCACGAAGGCGCGGTCGATGCGCTCGAGCGGGCCGGCCGCTGCCAGCGTGCTCCGCACCACCACGCCCCTCTCGTCGGCCTCGCTCACCAGATCGCTCCGAGCTCGAGCATCGCCCACGTCGCCAAGGTGAGCGCCGAGGTCCCGACGACGAGCCAGAAGGCCGCGACGAGCGGCGAGCTCGTCTTGGCCACCTCGCGCTTCTCGCGCTTGGGCCCCGCGAGGGCCGCCAGGCACGAGACGCAGTAGTTGATGCCATCGACCTTGGTCGTGCACTCGCCGCACACCTGCGTCCGGCAGCGAACGCAGATGCCGATCGCCTCGCGGCGCGGGTGGTTCGCGCACGCGGTCGCTCCGGAGGGCAGGGCGGTCACGGGCGGCACGAGGCGTTTGTATCAGGACGCGGCGTCGTCCGCTCCGGCGTCGCGCGCGGCGTCGTCCTCGGTGCCCGCGTCGTCCGCGCCTGCGTCCGTGCCGCCATCGACACCGCCATCGTCTTCCGCAGCGCTCCCGCCGTCGGGACTGCCAGCATCGATCGAGGCGTCGCTGCCACCATCGAGACTGCCACCATCGAGACTGCCACCATCGAGACTGCCACCGTCCAGGCTGGCGTCGCTGCCAGCGTCGACCGAGGCGTCGGGCGCTGGGAGCCGTCCGCGCGGCACGGTGATCCGTACGGTGCGAGTCGCCACGACCAGCCCGTCGCCGACGACGTCGATCGTCAGTGTGATCTGCTGCTCGTAGTCCGCTGGCGGGAGCACGTCGTTCACGAGGTGCACGTCGAAGACCACGGTCACGCCGCGCTCCACGTCGTGGAACGTGTCGAGCACGCCGTCTGCGGGTCGCTCGTCGCTGCGCGTGGGCGCCACGCCTCCCGCCTCGACGCGCGCGCTCGCGGCCTCGATCGCGTGGACGAAGCCGAGCCGATCGTCGCGGGCCTCGCCATGCATCTCCGCGTAGCTCAGGCTTCGCAGCAGATCGGCGATGGCTTGCACGATCACGTCCGAGAGGCCGGTCCCGTCCTCGGCGAGATCGAAGACCAGCGGACAGAGATCCCCCACCGCAGGACGCGTGGCGCCCCGGAGCCCGGTGCGACAGCCGCCTGCGTCGGCCGGCAGCGTCGCATCGGTCGCGATCGCGAGATCCTCGAGGTACGTGCGGGCCTCGGCGCCCGACGCGATGCCGATCACTCTGAGGCGCGAGGCGCGCAGCGCATCGATCGTCTCGCCGCGCGTGTGGGCCGGTGGCCCGTACTCCCGCGCGTCATGGCTCGGCGCGTCGGTCACGTGGAGCACGGCGCGGAGCGAGCCCTCGCGCAAGCCGACGCCCGGCTCGATGCCACCGCCAGGGCCGCGTCGCGACGCGCTCCAGGCCGGCACGAGCTCGGTCTCGCCCCACGCCAGCCCCGACCCCGTCGCGATTTGATAGAGCGCCTCGTAGCCCGACTCCGCGAGGTCTCCGCCGCTTCCGAGCGGCATGTCGAGGCGCGCGATGCCGGCCGAGACCCGCGAGAGGTCGGTGGTGAGCGGCGTGAGCAGCTCGAACGGGAGATCGTCGCCGTCGCCGAAGGCGCCGAACGGGAAGTCCTCGAAGTGCGAGACCGCGAACGCGAGCCGCTCCGCGCGGCGCTCGAGCGCCGGGATGATCGAGCCCGTGAACGAGCTCTGGAGCGCGTCGATCTCTCCGCCGAAGCTGCCCGTCGTGTCGACGGAGAGCACGAGGTCGAGGTCGGACACCTCCGAGCCGACCTCGATGGTGACCACGTCTTCTGCGCCCCAGGGCAGCGTCACCTCCACGTCGACCGGCGGGAGCACGGGATCGGGTGGACGGGGCGTGTAGCCGTCGGGCTCGGGGCCAGCGTCGAGGCGCATCCGCCGACCGGCATCGAAGTCGACCGGCGGCGGGACCTCTCGGCAGCCGGCCAAGAGCACAGGCGCCCCGAGCACCCCGAGCGCCAGCACGGCCCCGACCCGGCGGGCACCGCTTCGAGCAACGAGGCCGCGCGCCGGGCACATCCCGCCGATCCTGCACGAGAAGCGATGTGCGCACCATCGCCGACGGCCCACCCGACCGTCGCGGCGACGAGGAGCCAAGGTCCGGGCCTCGCGTGGGGTCACCACGTCGTTGACACTCGCATCCGAGACCGACCATCCTTCGGTCGACCCGCGACATGCACTTCTGCGGGTCGAGCTTGGCCCTCTTCCGGTCGCGTCTCCGTAGTCCGCCTACTCACCCCAGCGAGAGCCCGTGGCAGGAATGTTCAAGCTCCTGATCGCCGATGACGAGGGCAAGACCACGGTCGTGCCGCTCGTGCGCGACGAGGTGACGATCGGCCGCAAGGAAGGCAACACGATCCGCCTCACCGAGCGGAACGTGTCCCGCAAGCACGCCCGGCTGCGGCGCGCGAACGGGGCCTTCTTCGTCTCGGATCTCAAGTCGTTCAACGGCGTTCGCGTCAACGGCCGGCGGATCGATGGCGAGGCCGAGCTCAAGGCCGGCGACCAGATCGTCATCGGCGACTACCAGCTCGCCCTGCAATTCGAGGGCACCGATCAGATCGACACCGGCCCGAGCACCACGGCGCCCATGCCGGTGCCCGTCGAGGCCGAGGTGCCCACGGCGCTCGTCTCGTCGCCGCCGATCGTGGAGCCCGGTCCGCCTGCGAGGCTCGTGATGGTGTCGCCGCCCGCGCCAGGCGCCGAGTTCGCGCTCTCGCGTCCGCGCCTCCGGATCGGCCGCGCAGAAGACCTGGAGATCTGGGTCAACCATCGCTCGATCTCGCGCGAGCACGCAGAGATCGCCGTCGAGAACGGCGGCGTGTTCATCCGCGACCTCGGGAGCGCCAACGGCGTGCGCGTGAACGGCGTCGACACCAAGCAGGGCCCGATCCGCTCGGGCGACGTGGTGGAGCTCGGCCAGGTCCGTTTCCGCATGGTCGGTGCGGGCGAGCACTTCCACTTCGATGCCGAGCGCACGATCCAGATGGATGCGGTCGCGCTCCCGACACGACCCAATCGCGCGCCCATCCTCATCGCCGTCGGCATCGTCGGTGTCGCGCTCGTCGTCGGCATCGGTGTCGCGCTCTCGGGCGGCGGCGACGACGGGCCGCGTGTCACGCCCATCGCGACGACGACGGCCGTGCCCGGCGTTCCGACCCCGACGACCGCGGTCGCACCGCCCCCGGCCGGGCCCGCGCTCGATGCGCAGGTCGCCGCGGCGGTGAGCGCTTGCCAGATCTCGCTCAGCTCGGGCAGCTTCCAGAACGCGATCGCGCGCGCGAACGAGGCGCTCGCGCTGCGCCCCGGCGACGCGCAGGCCACCGAGTGTCGCGACGCGGCGACCCGCGCCGAAGCCGAAGACGGCGTCTTCCTCGCGGGCCAGGCCGCGCTCCGACAGAACGACTTCGCGCGCGCGGTGGAGACGTTCAACCAGCTGCCCGAGGGCAGCGCGTACCTCCATCGCCCCGAGGTCTCCGAGGCCTATTCCGCGTACGCGCGCGACCTGCGCGCGCAGGCGCGGGCCGCGCAGGATCCGTCCGTCGCGGGTGGGCTCGCGCAGCAGATCCTCCAGATCCCGGGCGTCGATCGCACGGTGGCCCGCGAGGCAGAGCTCATCGTGCGTCGCTCGGCGTCGCCCACGGCCGTGGCGGTGGCGCGGCCCGATCGCACGCCCAACCCGCGAGAGAGGCCCATCCGCAGCGGAGCGACCCCGGAGCGGGGCACCACGCAAGGTGGCGGTGGCGGCAGCACCACGACGAGCACCGGCGGCAGCGGCAGCGGCGGACAAACGACGACCGTCGCCGCTGGCTCTGGTCAGAGCCCGGAGGACGAGGCTCGGATCTGCCTCGGCAACGGCGACAACGCCTGCGTGATCCGCCTGCTCGGCAACGGACGCGCACGCACCGCGCGGCAGCTCGCGCTCCTCGCGCAGGCGCAGCGCGCGCTCACCGGCGTGCCGAGCTCCTGCCCCACCATCTCCCGCCTGATCGAGCTCTTCCCCTCGAGCCCCGAGGCCGCCCGCTACCGCGCCGTCCACGTGGCGCAGTGCCAGGGTCGCTGAGCTCGTCGCGAGCCCGAGAGAGCGGGGACGAACGCGCGCGAGCAAATAAGCACGCTGCTCGTGCGTCGAAGCTTGGTCCGCGCGGCCGTCGGTTCCGTCGCGGACGTTCGCCTTGTAGACTGCGCCGCGCTGTATGCTTCGGCCCTCAAGCCCGATGCGTCGCGCCAACGGAGGCCCTGTGTCGACTCTCTCTCCTTCCAAGAGCTGGCGTTCCAAGAGCAGCTGGCTCGTCACCGCAGTCGTCGCGAGCAGCTTGATCAGCCTCGTGATCGCGGCGATGGCTCCCGGCGCCGAAGCGCAGCGCGGGCGTCGCGGCGCACATCTCGGTCGTGGCGCGGCGGCCGCCGCGGCACCGCAGGAGGCGCCCGAGAGCGCAGCGATCGCACCGGCTCTCGAAGAGGCGGGCATCCACTGGGGCCAGAGCCCGCGCGAGTCCTTCGATCACTTCACCAAGCAGCTCCAGGAGCGCTATCGCCCCCGCATCGCCAAGGCGCCGGGCGCGATCGAAGAGGATCGCCTGCGCAGCGAGATGCAGGCCGAGCAGCAGCGCATGCGCCGCACCTTCGTGCGCTTCACGGGGCAAGCGACGGGCTGGGACTCGTCGTTCCTCCGCGACGAGTACACGCACGGCAACAACGAGGCGATGCTCATCGTTCGCGAGGAGGAGTTCCACGCGACGAGCCACTACTTCTTCATCAACGAGCGCCTCTGGAAGCGCTACCAGGCCTACGACGCGAGCGCGTTCGGCGGCGCCACGTTCGATCAGTTCGCGGCGGCCATCCAGCGCAGGTTCGGCCCGGGTGTCGAGCGCACGGGCTCGCTCGTCGAGGGACGCCCACCCACGCGCTGGATCGAGTGGCAGGACGCGACGACGCGCCTGCGCGCGATCGATCAGACGCGCTTCTACGGCTTCTTCTGCCTGGTGTTCGAGGACAAGGCCACGCTCGCGCAGCTGCCGAGCCTGCGCACCCACACCGTGCAGCGACAGCAGGCGGGCTCGGCGCTCGTCGACTCCGTGATCCGTGACGACAGCGAGGGATCGTCCGCAGGCGGCACGGGAGGCGGCGACTCGCACGCCGACATCGCCGATCGCATCACCGGTCAGATCCGCCATCGCTCCGATGCTCCGGAGGGCGGAGGCTCGAGCGGTTCGTCGGGCTCGAGCGGTTCGTCGGGCTCGTCCGGATCGAGCGGCTCGTCCGGCTCGAGCGGCAGCAGCGGCTCGTCGGGGCGCTCGGGCTCGGCTGCCGAGGACGATCCTTTCGCGGGCATGGATCTCTGACCTCGCGGACCGCGCGCCTCTGATCGAGCGCCGCGCACAACGTCTGTTCAACCACGAGCCACGTCGCATACACTCGCGACGTGGCTCGGTTTCGTCTCCGCTTCCTCCTCCAGGAGTTCGACCTCGCGGGGCCAGAGATCCTCATCGGTCGCAGCTCGGAGTGCCACATCACGATCGAGGATCCGCTGATCTCGCGCAAGCACGCGCGCATCGAGATCCGCGGCGACGAGGCCTTCGTCACGGATGCGGGGAGCCGCAACGGCGTGCGCGTGAACGGCCGCCTCGTGAAGGGCGAGCAAGTGCTGCGCGATGGGGACCGTCTCCGCCTGGGCACGCAGGAGCTGCTCTTCACGGTGGTCGGCAAGCAAGACCGCCCGCCGCGGCCCACGGGCTACATGCGCCTCTGCCACGCGTGCGGCACGCCGTACCCCGAGGGCTCGGCGAGCTGCCCGAGCTGCGGTGCGCCGGCGCTCGCCGACGAGGACACGATGTCGGGCGCGATCGTCGAGCCCAAGCGGAGCTGGACGTTCCACTTGCTCGGCGAGGTCATCGAGCGCGCGCTCGCGAGCGGTCGCGCGGTCGAGGCCGAGCGCCTCATGCGACGCGCTGCCAAGGAGATCGACGAGCGGCTCGCGCAGGGCGATCGCCTCGAGCCCGGCCACGTCGCGATGATCACCTCGGCGGCCGTCAGGCTCGCGCGCTTGGTCGGCTCGAGCGACTGGCTCGCGTGGGCGCTCACGCTCCACCGTCGTCAGGGCCTCATGCTCTCGGACGAGGTCATCGAGCGCATGGAGGATCTCGACACGCAGGCCTTCCCTGATCTGCCTGCGCTGCTCGACTCCTACCTCGGCTGGTATCGCGCCCAGCAGTCGCACGGCGGTCGGCGCATCACGGCCGAGGTCGCGCGCCTGGTTCGGCTCGAGCGCTACCGTCGGCGATGAGCGACGACGACGCGCTGCGCGGCGCCCCGCAGTCGTCCGGCCCAGAGACGCAGGCCGACGCGCGAGGGAGCTCGCAGGCGACGCAGACGCAGGCCACGCAGATGCGGGGTAGAGGCGCGCGGGCCTGGCTGCGCTGGGTCTGTGTCGAGCCCGAGCGTGCGAGGCCGCGGGCGCTGCTCCGCCTGCTGATCCACGCGCTCGGTGTGCTCGCCTCGTACGTCGTCGGGGGCGTGCTCGCGTGGGCCAGCGGTCCCTCGACCGCGGGACGAGCGGCCGCGATCGGCCTCCAGACGGCCCTCGTCGTGCTGGTCACGTGGGCCTGCGCGCGCTTCGTCGATCGTCGCCCTCCCACGCAGATGCTGGGCTCGGCCGATCGCAGGGCCCCCATCGATCTCCTCGTCGGCGTCGCGCTCGGCGCCGGCAGCATCGCCGTCATCGCGCTCCTCGAGGCGCAGCTCGGCCTCGCGCACTATGCGCCCCTCGCGCTCGGCAGCGCGTCGCTCCTACGCGCAGGCGCGCTGCTCCTCTTCTTCGTCGCCGTGGCGATCGACGAGGAGCTCTGGTTTCGCGCCTACCAGCTCACGAACCTCGCCGAGGGCCTCTCCGCGTGGCTCGGTCCGCGCGCGTCGCGGGCCACCGCGCTCGTGCTGAGCGCGCTGGTGTTCGGGCTCGCGCATGCGCTGAATCCCAACGCGTCGCTGCTCTCCACGGCGAACATCGCGGTCGGCGGGGTGTTCCTCGGGATCACCTACGCGATGACCGGGCGCCTCTGGCTCGCGCTCGGCCTGCACTTCGCGTGGAACACCGCGCAGTGCCTCCTCGACATGCCGGTGAGCGGTCAGACCCTCGGCGACGAGCTCCTCGTCCATCGTGACGAGCTCGGCGACGATCTCGTGACGGGCGGCGCCTTTGGTCCCGAAGGCGGCGCGCTCGGTCTGAGCGCGATGCTGCTCGGGACGGTGCTGTGCGTGATCCATGCGCGTCTCACGCTCCGCCCCGAGGTCGCGAAGTTGGACGACGCGATCGCTTCGTGAGATCCGAGCTGGGTGAGCGACGAGGTGATCCTCCCCCAGAGCCCCACCCGCTATGCGCGCGAGGCCCGCCTCGCGATCGAGGATGGCGAGCTCCGACTCCACTGCCTCGTGTGGGACGGCGCGCGGGAGCGGCACGAGCGGGCGAGGCTCGACACGAGCCTCGAGGTGGTGTCGGTGGAGGCGCTGCGCGAGGACGCAGCGCTCGTCGCTCTCACGGTCTCGGATCGGCCGCGGGTGGTGACGCGCGAAGAGGCCAGCGCGGTGGACACCGTCGCCGAGGCCGGCGACGAGCGCGTGTGGATCACCCACGAACAAGGCGCTTCCCGGGTGATCCTCGTGCGCGCGGGCGTGCGCCACGAGGTCTTCTTCGCGCGCTGCACGGCCATGGCCCCCTCGCTCGCGATCGTCCCGGAGGGCACGTGGATCGCGTTCCACCACAACCGACGCGAGGACACGGGCGAGGCCGATCTCACCAAGTGGATCACGCTGCGCTTCGTGGATCGGGAGGGCCGTGTGCACGCGCCGGCCGAGCCGATGCGCGAGCTCGATCGCGACGCGAGCGGTGAGGAGCAGGGCTTCGAATTCCCCACGATCGTGGGCGGATCCGACGGGTCGGTCGCGCTCTTCGGTCGCGGCTCGCATCGCTTCTTCCGTCAGGATCTCGACGCCCGCGGCTGGAGCGCGCGCGCTCCGCTGCCGGGCGACGACGGCACGTGGGGCTGTCGCGGGCGACGCGTGTCGGTGGTGCAGCTCGAGCACGCGCTCGTGCTCGCGCGTCGCGACAAGCGGGGCCTCGTGCTCTCACGCATGGAGGCGCCGACCGGCGGCGCGCCGCGCCTCGTGCCCGCCGACGTCGTGCTCGAGACGCGCCCCCACCGCGACGTACCCGTGCGTCCCCGGGCGAGCGATCCTGCGGGTGCGCACGGCCTCCGCACGCTGTTCGGCGACATCCACCAGCACTCGGCGCACTCGGACGGCTGCGGGGCCGCAGCCGAGCCGTACCTCCGCGCGCGACACGTCTACGGCGACGACTTCGGTGCGCTCTCCGATCACGAGTCGTTCCTCGGCAAGCGCATCGGCCCCGGCGAGTGGGCGCTCCTTCGCGCGGTCGCCGACGCACACGACGAGCCCGGCCGCTTCGTCGCGCTGCACGCGTACGAGTGGACGGGGCGGATGCACCCGGGGCCAGGCCACAAGGTCGTCTATCCCGTGAGCGCCGCGCACCGCATCGTGTCCCGCGACGCCGAGCCCACGGGGCAGGGCCTGCTCGCGGCGCTTCGCGAGGAGGGCGCGCTCGCGGTGCCGCACCACGTGGGCTGGACCGGCGCCGACGAGGCCGCTCACGACGAGGCGCTCCAGCCCGTGTGGGAGATCTGCTCCTGCCACGGCTGCTATCTGAGCGAGGGCCACGTGCTCGGTCAGCGCGGGGCGCTCGTGGATCAGATGATCGATCGCGTGCTCTCGCGAGGCCGGCGCTTCGGCTTCATCGCGTGCTCCGATGGCCATGGCCTGCTCCACCACCACGGCGTGGGTCGCAAGCGCGATCCGTTTCGCTGTGGGCTCACGGCCGTGCTGGCGCGCGAGGTCTCGCGCGAGGGGGTGCTCGAGGCGATCCGTGCGCGCCGCTGCTACGCGACGAGCGGCGTGCCGATCTTCCTCGACGTGCGAGCCGACGGGGATCGGCCGATGGGATCGGTGCTCCGCGCGACGTCGATCACCGTCCGCGTCCACGCTGCCGGCGCGTGCCCGCTCCGCGAGATCGCGCTCGTGGGGCCCGACGGCTTGATCGCGCGCGCTGTACCGAACGCTACGGAAGGCGTGCTCCAGGCGCGCGTCGAGGCCTCGTGGAGCTACGCGCGCGTGGTGCAGGACGACGGCGAGATGGCCTGGTCGAGCCCGATCTTCCTCGAGCGCTGACAGGCACATGCCGAGACCTCGCGGGGGGCGCTCAGCCCAGGCTCTTCACGAGCGCCTCGATCTCGGGCTGGGGCTCGTCGAAGACGAGCGCGAGCTTGTAGCGCCAGCGGTTGTCGACGCTGGCGGGGTTGCGCTCCACGCGGATCACGCGGCCCTTCACGCGCTTCTCGGGGCCGTCGCGCACCACGCGGAACGACACCGTGAGCTCGGTCCCCACGTCCACGCTGCCACCCGCCGCCATGAGCATGCCGCCGCTCGAGACGTCGTAGCTGACCGCGATCGCGCGACCATCCTCCACGTCGACCTCGACCGGGAACCAGACCTCGTGTCTGCGGTGCTCGCGGCGCTCGCTCATGAAGAACCTCGCTGCCGAGGATATCACCGAGGCGCTTCGGTTCCGTCGCTCGTCGACGGGGTCGCGCCGCCCTCTTCCGCGCCGTCCGCGACCGGCGCGGACGAGGCGGGCGAGGGCTCCGCAGCCGGGGTGCTGGCGGGACGACGCACGAGGTGCATCACGGTGCCCTCGTGTCCGGGGCTCACGCGCACGCCGCCGATCGCGGCCCGCACGCCGCCGCCCTCGGGGCCGCCCTCGAGGTCGCCGCCGAGCGTCAGCGTGATCGCGCCGTCCACGGCATAGCGCACGCGCACCACGCTCGCGCTCCGTCCGGTGCACGCGAGCACGTCGTCTCGATGTGCGTCGATGCCCGCGCGGATCCGCGCCTCGAGCGCTGCGATCTCGTCGTCGGCGGGGGCGTCGTGAGCGTCCGTCGGCGTCGTGTCGTCGTCGTCGCTCACCTCGCCGCCCGAGCCGAGATCCGCGATGCCCGAGACATGGCCCTCTTCGCGCGCCCGTCCCACGAGGCACACGGGCTCGTTCTGCGCCGCCGTGCAGAGCACCTCCACCACGCCGCCGCATCCGCTCGCACGGAAGCGGTTGTCGGTGATCTTGGTGAGCGTCACCTCGTTGCAGTCGAGCGCCGCGATGGCGCGATCGCGCGCGACGGTCTCGGGCTCCCACTGGCCGCACGCGAGGAGCACGATCGCGCTCGCTCCGACGACGAGCGCGGCGCGTGGGTGGGGGAAGGGCGACATCGCGCGGAGCATAGACCGCGCGCCCCGAGCGCGCTCCGCCTCGAGCGAGGTTGAAATACAGATGCGCGCGATCCGTTGGGCCTCCATGACCTCGAGACCTGCGTGGCGCTGGCGCCACGCGATCACGCTCGCCGCGGCCTTGCTCGTCGCCTCGATCGCGCCGCGGGCCTTCGCGCAGGTCCGCATCGCCGTGGTCGATCTGCAGCGCGCCATGTCCGAGACGGACGACGGTCGTCGCGCCAAGCGCAGGCTCAAGAAGCTCTTCGACGATCGGCAGCAAGAGCTCGAGCGGCGACAGCACGAGCTCGAAGAGCTCTCGGAGGAAGCGCAGGCGCCTGGCCTCTCGGAGGAGACGAGGCGGGAGCGCGCCGAGAACGTGCAGCGCAAGGCGCTCGAGCTCCAGCAGCTCTACGTGCAGTACCAGCGCGAGCTCGCGGAGAAGGAAGCGGAGCTCACCTCGCGCATCGTCCATCGCATGGAGGACATCCTGCGGCGCCTCGGTCAGAGCGAGGGCTACACGATGATCGTCGAGCGCTCACAGGGCGGCGTGGTGTTCGCGCCGACGAACCTCGATCTCACGGACGTGGTGATCCAGCGCTACGAAGCGGGGGAAGGGCGCGAGGCGGAGCCGAGCCCCACCACGGAGACGGCAGCGCCCGACCCAGCGTCGACCGCCGCGTCGGCGCGCCGTCGCGGTCGCGCGCGGCCCGAGACAGGTGCCGCCCGCGCCCCATGATCCGCGTTCCGTGATCACGCCTCGTGCTCCTTCGGTGGGCGCGCGCGCAAGAGCCACAGCACCCCGAGCACGAGGCTCGCCACGCCGCCACCATCGAGGATGGCGCGCCAGCCCTCCGCGCCGAGGTGCGCGCCGCTCCACCCGTCGAAGAAGCCGACGAGGAGGAAGCGCGCGAGGCACCACGCCGCGATCGTCAGGAGGAACGCGCCCAGCATCGCCATGCGGATCATGGTGCGGACCCAGTAGCGGACCCACCACGCGAGCACGATCGCCACGAAGCCGAGCGCGACGGCGAACACCGCCCCCGCGATCGCGAGCGGATGGTCCGACGCGATGCCTGCCACGGTGGAGGCCATCTGGTCGGGCCGCGAGAGCAGCTGCGGCGCGATCCCCGCCGTGGCGAGGCCACCGGCCGCGAGCACCACGACCAGCTTGTCGCGCAGCGCGAGCTCGGTGCGATGGAGCGCGCTCCGCAGGCCTGCGAGCATCGCGATCGCGCCGAGCAGACATGCCGCCGCCGTGGGCCATCCCTCACGCAGAAGCGGCTCGAGCTCGCGCACGAGCCGACGCTACGGAGGGCGCGCCGGGAGCGCCAGAAAACGGCGCGTCTCCGTCGTCGCGCGGACGTAGGATGGCGCGATGTCCGCACCCTTCGAGATCGGCCTCGACACGTTCGGTGATCGGCCCACGCTGCCCGACGGAACGCTCGCGAGCCATGCACAGGCCCTTCGCGACGTGGTCGCGCAGGCGGTGCTGGCCGACGAGGTGGGCCTCGACTTCGTCGGGCTCGGCGAGCACCACCGCGACGACTTCGCGATCTCGGCGCCCGAGGTGGTGCTCGGGGCGATCGCCGCGCGCACACGACGGATCAAGCTCGGCACCGCGGTCACGATCCTCAGCACCGACGATCCGATCCGCGTCTTCCAGCGCTTCAGCACGCTGCACGCGATCTCGGACGGCCGCGCGGAGCTGATGGTCGGGCGCGGCTCGTTCACCGAGTCGTTCCCGCTCTTCGGACACTCCCTGCGTGACTACGAGGCGCTCTTCGAGGAGAAGCTCGAGCTCTTCGCGGCCGTCCGCGCGCAGGAGCCCATTCGCTGGCGCGGCTCCCATCGCCCACCGCTCGAGCTCGCCGCGGTGTACCCGCCCGTCGAGCGCGGCCTCCTGCCGGTCTGGGTCGGCGTGGGCGGAACGCCCGAGTCGGTGGTGCGCGCGGCGCACTACGGCTTCGGTCTGATGCTCGCGATCATCGGAGGGCAGCCCGCGCGCTTCGCGCCGCTGGTGACGCTCTTCCATCGTGCGCTCGAGGAGCTCGGACGCGCTCCCGCGCCCGTCGGTGTCCACGCGCCCGGCCACGTCGCCGAGACCGACGCGAAGGCACGCGAGGAGGTGTGGCCGCACTTCCTCGCGCAGCGCACGCGCATCGGCGGCGAGCGCGGCTGGCCCCCGCCCACGCGCGCGCAGTTCGAGGCCGAGTGCGGCCCGGAAGGGGCCCTCTTCGTGGGCTCTGCGGAGACCGTCGCGGCGAAGATCGTGGCGACCGCGCGCACCCTGCGTCTCGATCGCTTCGACCTCAAGTACGCCAACGGCGCGATGCCCCACGCGCAGCTGATGAAGACCATCGAGCTCGTCGGTACGGCGGTCGCGCCGCGTGTCCGCGACGCGCTCGCGCGCTGAGCCGAGGATCGCTCCGGGCCCGTGAACGACTACGGCGCGCCGCCATGGGATGGCGACGCGCCGCTCGATCACGAGACGCCTGGAACGTCAGGCCGCCTTCACCAGCGACACGTCGAAGTGCATCTTCACCTCGTCGGCCACGAGCATGCCGCCCGCCTCGAGCGCCATGTTCCACACCATCCCGAAGTCGGAGCGCTTCACGCTCGCGTGCGCCGTCACGCCGATGCGGGAGCCGCCCCACGGGTCCTTCTGCTCGCCGGTCGTCTCGTCGACGTAGATCGTCAGCGACTTGGTGGTGCCGTGCATCGTCAGGTCACCCACGACCTCGAGGCCGTCCTTGCCCTTGCGGATCTCCTTGGAGGCGAAGGTGATCTTGGGGAACTGCTCGGCATCGAAGAAGTCCGCGCTCTTGAGGTGGCCATCGCGCTTGGGCTCGCGCGTGTCGATCGAGGCCACGTCCACGCTGCCCGTCACCGAGCCCGTGGTCGGCGTCGCAGCGTCCCAGTCCACCGAGCCCTCCACCACACCGAACTCACCGCGGACGTTGGTGATCATCATGTGCCGCACGGTGAACCACACGGTCGTGTGCGAGGCATCCACGTTCCACTTCGCCATCGTGTCCTCCAGGATCGTCGAACCAGCTGTCGTCGGATGACGACCGGCGATTCATGCGCCTTCGCCCCCCTCGATGGCAGACCGCGAGGCCGCGACGGAGCGTTGCAGACCGTGGACGTGTCGAGGCGCCGGCTCGGGCGCTCACCACACGTAGGCGGCGATGCCCTCGTCCGTGTAGCCGATCGACACCGCGAAATCGCGCTCGCCTGCGTCCACCGTGTAGAAGTGATCGTCGCTCGCCGAGAGTCGGTAGAGCGGACGCGCGCCGCACACGGGGCTCGGGGCCACGTACCCGAGGATGCCCTCGTCGCTCGCGCCCGAGCCCTCGCAGCCCGCGTCGAACGTGTAGAGTCGATGCGCGCGACCGAGGTAGCAGCGATGGAAGGCCGCGAGGCCCGGCTGCGCGCTCGGGTACACGAAGAAGAACGGATCGGCCTCCGTGCGAAAGCCACCCGCGGCGATCTCGCTGCGGTCGCGTGTGTAGAGGTGACCACCGAGCGAGTCGTGATACGCGCGCACCACGGACTCGCGGCAGCCCCCGACGTCCTCGTCGCACGCGCCGTCGCAGTCGTCGTCGCTCACGTTGCAGAGCTCGCTCGGAGCCACGCACATCGGTGTGCACGGGCTCGCGCACGAGGTCGCGCCGGTCGATCCACACGAGGTCGCGCAGGGCGCGCCGGGCGTGCACGGGCAGCGGCTCGCGTCGGGCATGGCGGCGTCGACGGGTCGCGCCGCGTCGGGCATGGCGGCATCGAGCGGACGAGCCGCGTCCGGGCTCGCGCCTGCGTCGATCTCGCTCGCCGCGTCGAGGCTCGGCGCGAACGCGTCGACGAGAAACGGTGCGTCGAGCCCCGGCGCGTCGGGCAGCACCGCGTCGGGAAAGTACGTCGGCGCGTCGTCGGTGGCCGCGTCGGACCGCGGGGGCTCACCCATGGTGCGTCCTTGGGCGCACGCGATGACGAGGAGCGAGAGAGCAGCGGGGAGGGCGCGCTCGAAGCGCATCCCGCCAGGCTACCACGAGGCCTCTGGCCGGCTCCGCTCGAGGCCATGGCATACGCGTCGTCGAGAGGCGTGGATCGTTGGTCGAGACCACGTGGCCGGCGTGGATGGAGAGCCGTGATCGAGAGGCTGGATCGACATGGCCCGTGGGAGCGACCTGCAGGGATCGAGATGCCTTTGGAGCGACAGGCAAGGATCGACATGGCCCATGGGGGCGACATGCAGGCTCGACACCGAGCCAGAGTCCTGGCGCGACCATGCAAGAGGCCCCGGTGATCGCTCACCGGGGCCTGGTTCGAGTCGGGGTTCGTGAGCCTCAGGCGCTCACTTCTTACCAGCGCTCACTTCTTGCCAGCGCTCACTTCTTGCCAGCGCTCACTTCTTGCCAGCGCTCACTTCTTGCCAGCGGGGAAGTACTTCGTGGCGCGCTTCTCGCCCTTCTTCGTGATCGCCTTGGACTCGAGGAGCTTCGAGATCGGGAGCGCGAGCTCCTTCGAGCTCACGCCGAGGTGCTTGGCGATCACCTCCACGCCCTCACCCGGGTGCTGGCCGATGTGGCCCTTCACGGTGTCGACCAGCTTCGCGAGCGCCGCGGGGTCGCGCTTGGCGCCCTTCTTCTTGGCGACGGGCTTGGCGGCCGGCTTCGCAGCCTTGGCGGCAGCGGGCTTGGCGGCCGGAGCCGGCTTGGCGCCGCCGAGGGCGGACTGCACGGCTTCGAGGGCGGCGCGTCGGACGAGGCCGTCCAGATCAGCGACGAATGCAGCGACACGAGCTTCGATCTCACGGTTGGTCATGCGCGCGACAGTGCCCTCGCGTCCCACAAACGTCAACGCTCTACCCGTGGAATTGGGGTGTTCCCGGCGCCAACTCCCCCCATCTCCCCTTCCGAGACCGAGATGGGGGCGATCTGCGATGGCCCGATGGGCGTCTTGGGGAGTCGCGCTCGCCTGCTTGCGCGCGCGCGTCCTGCATGAATGATCGCCGGCTCTTCACGTGATCGGAGACGACAAAGTCGCGGAGATCCGCGAGCGCACGGACATCGTGCAGCTCATCGGCGAGTACGTCGTGCTCAAGCGGGCGGGCGCGAGCTTCAAAGGGCTCTGTCCGTTCCACTCCGAGAAGACTCCCTCCTTCCACGTGAACCCGCAGCGGCAGTTCTTCCACTGCTTCGGGTGTCAGGCCTCGGGCGATGTCTTCAAGTTCGTCATGCTCCTCGAGGGCAAGACCTTCCCCGAGGTGCTGCGACAGCTCGCCAACCGCGCAGGCGTGGAGCTGCCCGAGATCGAGGCGCGTGAGAACGACGCGGTCCGTCGCGAGAAGCAGAAGCGAGAGCGCCTCACTGCGATCACGGAGTCGGCGGCGGGCTTCTATCTCCGCATGCTCGCCGAGCACCCGCACGCGTCCATCGCGCGGGCCGAGCTCGACAAGCGCGCGATGAGCCCCGAGACCGTGGCCACCTATCGGCTCGGCTACGCACCGCACGGCTGGGATCTGCTCGCCAAGCACCTCGGCTCACGCGGCTTCTCGCTGGCCGAGGCCGAAGAAGCCGGGCTCGTCGTGCCGCGGAAACAGGGCGACGGTCACTACGATCGCTTCCGTCATCGGCTCATGTTCCCGATCGCCGACACGCACGGGAAGATCGTCGCGTTCAGCGGGCGGGCGCTCGAGCTGCCGCCCGGCGAGAAGCTCACTGGCGATCCGCCGGCCAAGTACGTGAACAGCCCCGAGGGTCCGCTCTACAAGAAGAGCGACCTCCTCTTCGGTCTGCACGAGGCGCGTGTCGAGCTGCGGCGCGAGGGCGTGGCGATCCTGTGCGAGGGCAACTTCGACGTGCTCGCCGTCCACCAAGCGGGCCTCAAGCACGTGGTCGCGCCGCTCGGCACGGCGTTCACGCTCGCGCAGGCGAAGCTCCTCAAGCGCTACGTGTCGCGCGTGGTCGTGCTCTTCGATGGCGACAATGCGGGTCGCAAGGCGACGCGCGCGGCGGCGCCGCTCCTTCGTGAGGCGGGCCTGCTCGGGACGGTGGTGGGCCTGCCCGCCGGCGAAGATCCCGACAGCTTCTGCCGCAAGCGGGGCGGCGAGTCGCTCAAGCAGCTCGTGGCCTCGGCGCCCTCGATGCTCGACTACCTCATCGACGCCGGCGCGACGGAGGCAGGCTCCGACCCGGCGGCGCGCGCCAACGCGATCGAGGCGCTCGGTCCGGTGCTCGCGAGCGTGGAGAGCCCCGTCGAGGCGCGCCTCTACGTGGAGCGCGTGGCCCAGGCCTTCCAGATCTCGGACCTCGAGGCGGTGCGCCAGCAGCTGCGCCGGGGGGTGAGGGTCGCCCGGGGGCAGGAGCGTCCGCGGCGGGAGGCGGAAGCCCGTGCGGGCGCCCCGCCTGGCCCATCGGAGCCCCGGGGGGGTGGGGGGCCGCCCCCGCCGGCCAACCGCATCCCACCCTCGGATCTCCAGCAAATTCCGGGGGTGGAGCGGGATCTGGTGGGCTGCTTCCTGGACCAGCCCCAGGTCTTCGATGCCGCGGTCACGGAAAAAATCCCGGAGCTTTTGACGAGCCGGGAAATGGAAGCCATCTTTGGCGCCGCTCTCCGGCAGGCGTCCGTCCATGGGACGGTCGACGCGTCGTCTCTTCTCGTGGAGATCGAGAAGGACGGCGTGGGCGCGGGTCCTGCGCGGAGATGGCTCGAGGAGAGATTGGCCGTCCAGACGTTCGACGCCGCGAGCGCCCAGACCTTCCTCGAGACCGCGATACCCCTGCTCCGCAAGCAACAGATCGAGAGAGAGCAACGAGAGCTGATGCGACGGATCCAGGAAGCGCTGCGCGAAGGAAACCAGGAGCTCGCGGCCGAGCTGATGACGCTGAGGGATGCGCTGTTCCGTGCGGGCGGTGCCCTCCAGCGGCGTCGCTGAGCGAGCGGGCCCAAGGGTAGAGACATCATCGCGCTCCTCACGGTGGAGCGCGCGGGAGATCGAGGTAGGCGATGGTCGACAAGAGCGGGGCCGGCAAGAAGAAGGGCCGCGACGAATTCGAGTTCGACGACGAGGGTGACGAGGATCTCGTCATGCGTCCGTCGCGTTCGAGCCTTCCTCCCACGCCCGCGGCGCCGGGCAGCTCGCGCCACAAGTCGGCGCGGGATCGCAAGGAGGTCCAGGCCCTGCTCGAGAAGGGGCGCGCCAAGGGCTTCCTCACCTACGACGAGCTCAACGAGGCGCTGCCGCCCGAGATGGTCACCTCCGACCAGATCGACGATCTGCTCCTCCTGCTCGGCGGCGAGTCGATCGACGTGGTCGACGTCTCGCAGGCCAAGAACGAGCAGAAGAAGAAGGAGCGCGAGGAGGCCGCGCGCCTGCTCCGTGATCGCACCAACGGTGCGCGCGACGAGGAAGACGACGACGAGCCCGAGGAGCGTCGCCCGAGCGTGAGCCCGTCCGTGGCGCCGGTGTCGGCCGACGAGTCGATCTCCACCAAGTCGAACGATCCCGTCCGGATGTACCTGCGGAAGATGGGCTCGGTCTCGCTCCTCACCCGCGAGGGCGAGGTCGAGATCGCGCGCCGCATCGAGACGGGAGAGAACCGCGTCTTCGAGATCATCCTCAGCTCGAAGGTGGGCCTGTCCGAGGTCATCGAGCTCGGCGAGAAGCTCAAGAAGGGCAAGATCCGCGTCCGCGACGTGGTCAAGGAGGACCAGGAGCAGACGACGGCCGCCGCGCAGGTGGAGCCCGACGACGACGAGCAGCGCGAGGTCAACGAGGAAGAGTGGAAGGCCCGCGTCGTCCGCCAGATCGACAAGGTCAAGCGGATGGAGACGCAGCACCAGAAGCTGCTCGAGGAGCTCGAGAGCGCCAAGAAGCTGAGCGATCGCGCGCGCAAGCTGGTCGAGCAGCAGATGAAGAAGATCCGCACGGAGCGCCTCGACACGCTCCGCGAGCTGCGCCTCAACAAGAAGCAGATCGACCGGATCGTCAACACGATCAAGGGCTTCGTGCGTCGCGTCGAGCGCGCCGAGGGCACGATCGGCGAGGCCGAGCGTCGCGCGGGCGGCAACACCGAGCGCGTCATCCGCCAGCTGATGCGCGAGATCGCCGAGCAGCCGGCGCAGGCCAAGAAGCTCCAGCGTCGCGCGGGCGGGCTCGATCCCGAGCAGCTCAAGGACGTGATCGAGGAGATCGCCGAGGCGCGTCGTCAGATCAAGAAGGTCGAGGAGGAGCTCGGTCAGCCGGTCGAGTCGCTCCGCACGACCTACCACGCCCTGCACAGCGGCGAGATCGAGGCCGAGCGCGCCAAGGCCGAGCTCGTCGAGGCGAACCTCCGCCTGGTGGTCTCGATCGCCAAGAAGTACACGAACCGAGGCCTCCAGTTCCTCGACCTCATCCAGGAGGGGAACATCGGCCTCATGAAGGCCGTGGACAAGTTCGAGTACCGTCGCGGCTACAAGTTCTCGACGTACGCCACGTGGTGGATCCGACAGGCGATCACCCGCGCGATCGCGGACCAGGCGCGGACGATCCGCATCCCGGTCCACATGATCGAGACGATCAACAAGCTCATCCGCACCTCGCGCTATCTCGTGCAGGAGCTCGGCCGCGAGCCGACGCCCGAGGAGATCGCCGAGAAGATGGAGATGCCGCTCGACAAGGTCCGCAAGGTCCTCAAGATCGCGAAGGAGCCCATCTCGCTCGAGACCCCGATCGGCGAGGAGGAAGACTCGCATCTGGGGGACTTCATCGAGGACAAGAGCATCGTCTCGCCCATCGAGGCGGTCATCAACTTGAACCTCGAGGAGCAGACCCGTCGCGTGCTCAAGACGCTGACGCCGCGCGAGGAGAAGGTCCTCCGCATGCGCTTCGGCATCGGCGAGAAGAGCGACCACACGCTCGAAGAGGTCGGCCAGGACTTCGACGTGACGCGCGAGCGCATCCGTCAGATCGAGGCCAAGGCCCTCCGCAAGCTGCGCCACCCGAGCCGCAGCAAGCAGCTGCGCAGCTTCATCGACAACAACTGATGGTCTGGGGGGGCGTGCGACCCGGCTCGCGCCATGAGCCGACCGCTCGCCATCGCTGTCATGCGGCTGACAGTTGACCCGGCGGCGGAGCCTTGGCGGCACCGCTCCGGCGCCGCAGAGTCGGGCCGTGCCGCTTCCCGAGGTCGTCGAACGCAAGCTGGACGCGCTGCCGGTGCAGCCGGGCGTGTACGTGTTCCTCGATCGCAAGGGGAGCGTGCTCTACGTGGGCAAGGCGCGGTCGCTGCGCTCGCGCGTGCGGAGCTACTTCCAGGAGGGCTCGAGCGACAACCGCTTCTTCATCCACCGGCTGCCGCACGAGATCGGTGACCTCGAGACCTTCGTCGTCGCCGACGACGAGGAGGCGGCGATCCTCGAGAACGCGCTCATCAAGGAGAAGCGGCCTCGCTACAACTTCAAGCTCCGCGACGACAAGGAATTCCTCTCGATCCGCATCG
>JAIBCE010000078.1 GCA_019694315.1 Sandaracinaceae bacterium | reverse complement strand
TGCCGGGCGCCATGCCGGGCGCGCCCGTCGCGACCTGGATCTGCTGCGGATACACGTAGCCGTTCGCGCCGAGGTGCTGCTCCTGCCAGTCGACACGGTACATGCCGTTCTCGAAGCCCATGATCGTCGCGGGGTGCATCTGCTGATCGCCGTGCCACTGCGCGTACACGCGCGTGCCGCTCGCGATCTGCATCTGCCCCATCGCCATGCCGGGCTGCTGCATGCCGGGCTGCTGCATGCCGGGCTGCATCATGCCGGGCTGCATCATGCCGGGCTGCTGCATGCCGGGCTGCATCATGCCGGGCTGCATCATGCCGGGCTGCATCATGCCGGGCTGCATCATGCCGGGCTGCATCATGCCGGGCTGCATCATGCCGGGCATGCCGGGCATGCCGGGCTGCATCATGCCGGGCTGCATCATGCCGGGCTGCATCATGCCGGGCATGCCGGGCATGCCGGGCTGCATGCCGGGCATCCCCGCCTGCATGGGCGCCGCGCCGCCCACGACCTGGATCTCGAGCGATGCGCCCGGATCGATCTCGCCGGGGATGTCGGCCGTCACGCGCAGGTGGTAGGTGACCTGGTTCGGCGTGGAATTGGGCAATCCGGGAGGAACCTGCAGCTGGAACGGCAGCATCGTGGGCTGCCCCGGCGTCGACTGGAAGGGCTGCGTGACGGGGGTCGCGGGGACGAGCTCGCGCGACTCGGTGTGCGGCTGCGGACCCTGGTTGGTCATCTGCATCGTCCGCGTCTCTTGCGTCAGCTTGATCGTGAGCGCGTTGATCTGCTGCGCGCGGCCGCCACCCTGGAACACCACGTTGCCCACCAGCGCCTGGCCGGGCGTCACGTGAGGCGAGACCGGCTGGATGGAGAGCGTTCCGCCGCCCGCACCGAACATGTCGAACAGACCCATGAATCCCTCGCTTCCGAGAGCGCGTGTCGCGCCCGCAGACGCCGAGAGTAATCCGAACTCGCCGGAGCGGACCTGAAATTCCCTGAAAGTCGTGAGGATGCGCCGGCGTCAGCGGCCCTCCGGGTAGTCCTCCGGATCGATGGAGCCGCTGCGCGAGTCGATGTCTCGCACGAGCACCATGAGCCGCTCGAGCTCCTCGGCGGTGATCACGCGGTCGGTCTTGGCGTCGGTCCAGCGATTCGACAGCACGGAGAAGGCCAGCCAGTCGACGCGCCGCTGCACGCGGAGCTCTTCGAGCTGATCGAGCGCGCCGCGGTTCGTCTCGAGCTGCCCCTGCGACTCGGAGGTGCTGCGGAGATCCTGGCCGATCTTCACGAGCATCTGATCGCGCACCGCATCGAAGCCGCCTCCGAGCAAGCCCCAGGCGATGGCGCCGCCGCAGCACGTGCCGAGCGCACCGAGGAGCAGGGCGCTCGCCAGGCAGCCGCGCGGCATCCGGATCACGCGGACGCCCCGCTGCGTCTCGAGGCGCAGCGACGCCTCGGCCGCCGCGCGACGGGCGAGCTCGCGCGCCTCCTCGTCGTCGGGGGGCGGGGGCTTCTGCCCCACTTGGTAGCGGGGCGCGTTCGGGACGGGGATCGTCACGCGGCGTTCGAGGGGCTCGAGAGCCCGTTGCGCGCGAGCAGCGCGTCGAGCTCGGGACCGCGGCCCATGAAGTCGTGGAAGAGCGCGGCGGCATCGGCCGAGTCCCCGCGCGAGAGCACGCGATCGCGGAATTCGGCGCCCACCTTCGCGCTGAAGAGGCCCTCGCGCTGGAAGCGGGAGAAGGCGTCGGCGTCGAGCACCTCGGCCCACTTGTACGAGTAGTAGCCCGCCGCGTAGCCCACGCCGTGCGCGAAGAGGTGCGTGAAGCTGGCGATCATCGCGTAGTCGGCGGGGAGCTGCGTCACCGAGAACGGCGCCATCGCGTCGCGCACGTAGGCGAGCACGTCGGGGCTCTTGGCGAGATCGAGCTCGCGGTGCAGGAGCAGATCCACCACGCCGAAGCCCAGCTGGCGCATCTGCATCGTCGCGGCGCGGAAGGTCCGCGCGCGCTGCATGCGGGTGAAGAGCTCCTCGGGGATGGGCTCGTTCGTGTCGAGGTGCCGGGCGAAGAGGTCGAGCGCCTCTCGCTCCCACGTCCAGTTCTCCATGATCTGCGAGGGCAGCTCCACGAAGTCCCATGCCACGCTCGTGCCCGCGAGGCTGCGCACGGGCACGCGCGACAAGAGCTGGTGCAAGAGGTGCCCGAACTCGTGGAACAGCGTCTCCACCTCGTCGTGCGTGAGCAGCGCGGGCCGATCACCGACGGGCGGCGTCGCGTTCGCGCAGAAGAGCGCCACGTGCGGATCGAAGCCGCCGTCGCCGCGCGG
Source organism: Sandaracinaceae bacterium (assembly GCA_019694315.1). Taxonomy (GTDB): domain Bacteria; phylum Myxococcota_A; class Polyangia; order Polyangiales; family Sandaracinaceae; genus JAFLCL01. The sequence goes on along the minus strand of JAIBCE010000078.1, from coordinate 23,644 downwards.
GCCGCCGGTGACGAGCCCGTTCATCCACGCGCCACCGCGCTTGTTCTCGCGGGGGTGGAGGTCCACGTAGAAGAGACCGACGCGCTCGCCGCGGGCGGTGCGGGCCTCGAACGTGCGCACCGACGGATCCCAGGTGGGCATGCCCTCGGTGCGCGCGATGCGCAGATCGTAGAGGCGCTTGGCGACCTCGAAGAGACCGTCGAGCACGCGATCGGCGGCGAAATAGGGTCGAAGCGCCTCTTCGTCGAAGTCGAAGCGCGCCATGCGGAGCTTCTCGGACCAGTAGCCCACGTCCCACGGCGCGAGCGCGTCGGAGCCGCTCTCCTCCTTCTTGTACGCCACGAGCTCTCGCGTCTCGCGCTCGAAGGCCTCCCGCGTCCGCGTCTCGAGATCGCGCACGAAGCGGTAGGCCGCCTCGCCGTTCTTGGCCATGCGATCGGCGAGCACGAGATCGGAGAAGTCCCGCCTGCCGAGGAGCTTGGCCTTCTCGGCTCGGAGGCCGAGGATCCGCGGCAAGAGCGGCCCGTTCTCCGCGGCGGCGCGGGTGTTGTACGCGCGCCACACGGTCTCGCGGATCGAGGCGTCGTCGAGGTAGGTGAGCACGGGGATCACGCTCGGCGCGTGGAGCGTGAAGCGGTAGCCGCTCTTGCCCTTCAGCTCGGCGGCCTGGAGCGCTTGGGCGCGCGCCGACTCGGGCAGGCCCGCGAGCCGCGCCTCGTCCTCGATGGAGAGCTCGAACGCGTTCGTGGCGTCGAGCACGTTCTGCGAGAACTTGGTGGTGACCTCCGCGAGCTCTCGGTCGATCGCCTCGAGGCGCGCCTTGCCTGCCGCGTCGAGCTCGGCGCCGTGGCGACGGAAGTCCTCGAGCGTCTTGTCGAGGTGACGGCGACGGATGGGATCGAGCGCGCGTGCGTCCTCGCTCGCGGCGAGCGCGACGAGGCGCTTCCACAGCGCCTCGTCGAGCGGGATCGACGCGTAGAACGCGCTCACCTCGGGCTGCACCTCCGTGTACACGGCGCGCAGCTCGGGGGTCGTGGCCACGCTCTCGAGGTGGCCCACCACGCCCATCGCGCGCGAGAGCGGCTCGAGCCGCTCCTCGAGCGCGCCGAGGAGGTTCTCGTAGGTGGGCGCGAAGCGCGAGCCGCCGATCTCGCGGACTGCCTCGCGCGCGTCTGCGAGCAGCGCGTCGATCGCGGGCTTCACGTGCGAAGCGTCGATGCGATCGAAGGGGAGGTCGGTGCCGAGGTGGAGCAGCGGGTTTCCGGACATGGGCCGGGGAGGGTAGTGCGCGCTCGGGCCGAGGACGAGCCCTGCCATCGACAGCCCTGCCATCGACAGCCCTGCCATCGACAGCCCTGCCATCGACAGCCCTGCCATCGACAGCATCGCTGCCGACAGCTCCGCGAGCGGGCAGTGCGCCGCGACCCGCGTGGGTGCGAGCGCGCGGTGGGGATCGTTGCTACGGCTCGTCGGTGTCGAGCTGGCAGCCGTACTCGTTTCGTGAGCGCCCCGTGGAGCAGGCGATTCGCTATCCGGACGCGGCGGCGCTCGAGGCAGCGGTGTCGCGCCTGCGCGCCATGCCACCCATCGTGACGTCTTGGGAGATCGAGCGGCTGCGCGCGCAGCTCGCGGAGGCGGAGGAGGGGCACCGCTTCGTGCTCCAGGGCGGTGACTGCGCCGAGACCTTCGCGGACTGCCGCTCGGACGTGATCGCCAGCAAGCTCAAGATCCTCCTCCAGATGTCGCTCGTGCTCGTGCACGGCGCGCAGCGGCCGATCGTGCGGATCGGGCGCTTCGCGGGGCAGTACGCCAAGCCACGCTCGCAGCCCTCGGAGACCCGCGTGATCGACGGACGCGAGCAGACGCTCCCCAACTACTTCGGCGATCTCGTGAACCGCGCCGACTTCACGGAGCCAGCGCGCATCCCCGATCCCGCCCTCCTCGTGGAGGGCTACATGCACGCGGCGCTCACCATGAATTTCGTGCGCTCCCTCGCCGCGAGCGGCTTCGCGGACGTGCACCGCGCGCACCAGTGGGATCTGTCGTTCGCGTCCGGCGCGCAGCTCGCCGACGACGTCGCGCGCGAGTATCGCCGCACGATGAAGGAGTTGCTCGACGCCATCCGCTTCATGGAGGCGATCGGCGAGAGCCGCCTCGAGGAGATCAGCCGCGTGGAGCTCTTCGCGAGCCACGAGGGGCTCCACCTCGAGTACGAGGCGGCGCAGACCCGCACGGTGCCGCGCCGCGAGGGGCACTACTGCCTCACCACGCACTTTCCATGGATCGGCGAGCGCACGCGACGCCTCGACGGTGCCCACGTGGAGCTGTTCCGCGGCGTGAGGAACCCGATCGGCGTCAAGCTCGGCCCGAGCGCGACGGCCGACGAGGTGCTCGCGCTCTCACGCACGCTCAACCCGCAAGACGAGCGCGGAAAGCTCGTGTTCATCACGCGCATGGGGCACGGCGCGGTGGCCACGCGCCTGCCACCGCTGCTCCGCGCGATGCGCGACGCGGAGCGCCGCTGCCTCTGGATCTGCGATCCGATGCACGGCAACGGCACCACGACCTCCACGGGCCGCAAGACGCGCGACTTCGGCGCGATCCTCGGCGAGCTCGAGGAGAGCATCGACGCGCACGCGCGCGAGGGGACGGTCTTCGGCGGCGTGCACTTCGAGCTCACCGGCGAGGACGTGACCGAGTGCATCGGCGGCGCGGACGGTCTGCGCGAGGAGGACCTCGACACGGCGTACGCGACGGCGTGCGATCCGCGCCTCAACTACCGACAGGCGCTCGAGATGGCCTTCGCGATCACGCGCAGGCTCCGCGCCGGCTGAGGGCGGGCGTCACGCGCATCGATCGGTCACCGGGCACCGATCGGGATGAGGCGCGTCATCGCACCTGAGCGATCGAGCGGAGCGCGCTCGCCACGGCGCCGCGCACGGCGCTCCTTCGCATCGCCTCCTCGGTTCCGCCGCCGCGCACACCCGCGCGGCCCTCGAGCATCGCGCGCACCGAGCCGCCACGCGCGTCGGCCACGACGATCGACACGCGACATCGCACCTCGCGCTCGCCTTGCGCCACGAGGTGATGCGAGAGCTCCACGACGGAGCCCGTCACGATGAAGCGCGCCCGCGTGCGGTCGGGCGAGAGGGTCACGCTCGGATGCGTCGAGAGCGCCGAGCGGATGGCCTGCTCGAGCTCGTTGTCCGAGCCCGCCTGGCCCTGGATCGGCGCGAAGTCACCGATCGCGATCGCCGTGTGGGCGCTGGCGACCTGCCGCGCATGAGGACGCGACTGCGCATCGAGCGAGGCCGTCCCCGCGAAGAGGCCCACGAGCGCGCACGAGACCACGAGCACACGCGAGAGAGAACGCATGCGACACCTCCGTGGCGTCCGCTCGCATCGCCCGCGAGCGTCGATCGCCGACCTGGCCGTGGATAACAGCCTCGGGATCGCGCGCACAAGAAAGCGACACGCCGCGCGCCGTGCTCGCTGTTGCGGCCGCAACCGAGCAGCTACGCTCCGCGCCCGATGTCCCTCCGAGAGCTCATCGCGAAGCGCGCTCCGATCGCCGACGTGGCCAGCTACCTCGACGGGCTCGCGCCCGACGTGCGCATGCTCGAGTCGAATTCGCTGCCGCGTCGCGATCAGGCGCAGCTCTTCGACATGGCCGCGGACTCACCGCCCATCCGTGTCTCGCACTTCGTCCCCGACGACGTGCCGGCACAGAAGGCCGTGCACCATCCCGGACGCAACACGGTGCCGGTGCCGACGTACTTCAAGCACTTCCAGAAGCGCTTCATGAAGTCCGCGAGGCCCGAGCACCAAGGCCTGCTCGGCGGCTACAACGCGTCCAACGCGTTCTTCATCCATCCTGGCTACTTCGTGGGCTACGAGACCGACGGCAAGCACCTGCCGCCCGAGAAGCAGTCGATGCAGAAGGAGTGGTTCGCGCGCGGTCCGGTCGTGATCGACTACTTCCAGGTGCCCGAGGGATGGGCACTGCCCGAGGGCTGGCCGCGCGTGGTGCCGAATTCCGTGGGCCTGCAGCGCTTCGTCTACGACCGCACGCGCGACTTCATGCGGGGCGTCTCGAGGCACGTCTCGATCGGCCGCGCCGCGACCGAGGATCGCAAGGGCGATCGCAACCTCGACTTCTGGTTCACCCTCGTGCGCGAGGAGCGCATGCACCTCGCGATGAAGCCAGGCTGATGCGCGTGACCGTCGGAGTCGTGCTCGCGCTCGCGCTCGGATCCTGCGGGCCCGGCGAGCGCCTCGAGGACGCCGCGTCGAGCGACGCCGGACCGCGCGCGACGGACACCGTCACCAGCGCGTGCGTCGCGCGATGCGAGGCGTGCAGCCTGTGGATGTGCCCGCAGCTCTGCGAGACGAGCCCAGGCGCCTGCATCGCGGCGTCGTCCGACTGCGATCAGGCGCGCGTCTGCATCATGGGTCCGTCGGGCGACGCGGGACCGTGACCGCGCCGCGAAGGCCGCTTCGCACCACCGCGCAGCGCGCTGCGCTGTGACGTGATCGACTGACGCAAGGCGTTCACGCTGAGGCCGTCCGGTCATGACGGTGACACCGGCCAAACGGCCGGAATTCGCGGACGCCTTGTTTTTCAAGGCGCTCCGCGGGTCGTGGCCCGGCCCTTGCGTGGGACGCGCCCGACGATGCCGCTCCGCCCCGAAGAGCTCCGCGAGATCCTCGAGCGCGCGCACCCGATCGCGCGCGACGCGGGGGCGCTGGTGCTCGAGGGATGGCGTTCGAGCCTCGGCGGTCCGGGCTACCAGCTCAAGGCCAAGAGCGACCTCGTCACCGAGTACGACACGCGCTGCGAGCGCTTCCTCCGCGACGCCATCGCGCGCACGTTCCCGAGCCACGGCGTGGTCGGCGAAGAGGCCGAGGGGCCGCAGCAGCGCGACCGCGAGCTCGTCTGGTACCTCGATCCGATCGACGGCACGACCAACTTCGCGCACGGCCATCCGTTCTTCTGCATCGCGATGGGGCTGGCCGCGCGCGAGGGCGATCGAGAGACGCCCGTCGTGGGCCTCGTGATCGCGCCGGGCCTCGGCACCGTGTGGTCCGCGGCGCGTGGCCTCGGCGCCACCCGCACGAGCGCGCGCGGCACCGAGCAGCTCCGCGTCTCGCGCACGGCGCACCTCGAGGACGCGCTCCTCTGCACGGGCTTTCCTGCGAACCGACGCGCGAGCGCCGACAACAACTACGCGCGCTTCGTCGGCATCGACTCGATCACGCACGGCGTGCGTCGCTGCGCTGCGGCCGCCCTCGAGATCTGCCTCGTGGCCGATGGCGCCTACGACGCGTTCTGGGATCTCGGGCTCAAGGCGTGGGATCTCACGGCGGGCAGCGTGATCGTCACCGAGGCCGGAGGTCGCGTCTCGAACATGGACGGCACGGAGCTCGAGCTCCACGCCGGTCGTTTCCTCGCCTCGAACGGCGCCTTGCACGGCGCCATGATCGAGACGCTCGCGCAGCCGCCGTCGCTGCCGCCGGGGGTCGCGTGAGCCAGTCCACGCATCGCGCTCGGGGCCCGATTTGCGCGCCCTCGGCGGAGTGGGATAGTCGCGGCCTTCGCGCGAGCGGCGCCCACCTCGGAGCAGCGCTCGCGTGTTCTGCGCGCTCCCTTCGCTTGTCGGTGTTCGTCGCACGTGGTGGTCGAGCCGCTGGTCCGCTCGAGCACGAGGCGACGTGAGAGAGGCAACGTCCATGGATGTCGACGCACAGCGATCGCCCGCGAGCTCGAGAGAGCAGTCCCCCTCCGAGGCCCGCGCCTCGGGCGGACCGCGCGTCCTCACGAAGAGCCCGTATCCGAGCCTCGTGGGCAAGAGCCTCTACGCGGCGGCGCGTGTGCGTGTCGCGATGTGGGATCGCTCGCTGACCCGCCTCGAAGAGGTGCAGACCAAGACGCTGCGCGAGTTCGTCAAGCACGCCAAGGACACGACCTTCGGCCGTCGCTACGGCTTCGCCGACATCCGCACCTACGAGCAGTACGCCGCGCGGGTGCCCGTGGGCGACTACGACTCGTTCTCCACCGCCTTCGAGGCGATGCGCGCAGGCGAGACCGGCATCCTCGTGCCGGAGAAGGTCATGTACTTCGGCAACTCGTCGGGCAGCTCGACGAAGGGCAAGCCGAAGTTCCTCCCGATCAGCGAGCGTCAGATCACCTACCAGCGCGGCTCCGCGTCGGACTCGCTGTTCCGCTACCTCGTCGCCAAGAACGTCACCGACATGACGGACGGCTTCACGCTCGGCCTCTTCCCGCCGACGACGATGCGCCGCGAGGGGCCCGTCTACATCACGACGAATCCGTCGCTCCAGTCGATCCGCATGCCCGCGTTCACGCGGCCCGTGCAGCTGCCCGAGAAGGAGATCCGCGAGATCTCCGACTACGACTACAAGCTCGAGCGCATCGTCGAGCGCTACATGGATCACGACGTGCGCGCGGTGGCGGGCACGACCTGCTGGTTCTCCATCCTCTTCGAGAAGCTCCTCGCGGCCGCGGAGCGCCGTGGCCGCAAGGTCTCGAGCGTCTCGGAGCTCTGGCCGAACCTCCGCGTGCTGCTCGGTGGCGGCGTCGCGGCCGACCCGTACGTGCCCGTGATCCGCGAGCGCCTCGGTCAGGACTTCACGCTCGTCGACACCTACAACGCGACCGAGGGCGGCATCTACGCGACCTCCGATCACGTCGGTGAGCGCGGCATGCTCATGATCCCGGACCGCGGCGTGTTCTTCGAGTTCGTACCGGTCGAGAGCGCGAGCGACCTGACGAACATCGGCAGCTGGCCCGCGCGCGTGCCGCTCTGGGGCGTGGAGAAGAACAAGCTCTACGCGATCCACGTCACGACGCCCTCGGGCCTCTACAGCTATCGCCTCGGCGATCTCGTGCGCTTCACGAGCACGAACCCGCATCGCATGGAGTTCGCGGGGCGTCTCTCGGGCTGCCTCTCGACCACGCAGGAGCTCACGACGCACGTCGAGATCCAGCGCGCGGTGGAGCACGCGCTCTCACGCTACCCGGGCACCACCGTCGACTATGGCTGCGGCGCCGACGTGGGCGTGCACGGCACCGCGAAGTCGCGCTACGTGCTCTTCGTGGAGTTCGAGGGGCAGGCTCCCGACATGCGCGCGTTCGCCGCCGCGTTCGACGAGGGCATGCGCCGCGAGAACCGCGTCTATCGCGAGCACCGCGACAACGAGGTCGGCATCCTCGCGCCCGAGGCCATCGCCCTGCCGCCCGGCTCGGTGAAGCGCTTCATGAAGGACATCGGCAACCACAGCGTCCAGTCGAAGTTCCCGCGGATCCTCGACGACGACCGCAAGACGCTGCTCCGCAGCTACGTAGCGAGCTGAGCTCAGCGCGCGCACGAGCGCACACGCCGCGTCCTGGTTGGTCCGGGCCGCGAAGAAGGCACGGAAGAATCCAACGCACGTTCCCCCACTGCACCATCGAGAGCTACGAGAGCTATAGGCGCGAGCCTGGATAGAGGAGAGAGTCACATGGGTAAGAAGCTCGGAATCGTCATCGTCGGCGTCAACGGCGCGGTCAGCTCGACCGTGATCGCGGGCGTGGAGCTCATGGTCAAGGGGCTCGTGCCGCGCGTCGGCATGATCACCGAGTCGGACAACCCGGCCCCCGGTGAGAAGCTCACCGATCACCTCAAGTTCCGCGGCCTCGAGGACGTGGTCTTCGGCGGCTGGGATCTCCAGTTCCCCAACGCCTACGTGGCGGCCAAGCACCACAAGGTCCTCGCGGACTCCGACCTCGACAAGGTCAAGGGCAGCCTCGAGGCGATCAAGCCGTGGCCGGCCGTGTTCTCGGGCGAGTACGCCGCGAACGTGAAGGGCGAGAACGTCGTCAAGGTGAAGAACTTCCGTGAGGAGCTCGCCCACATCGAGAAGACGATCAACGACTTCAAGAAGGCGAACGACTGCGACACGGTGGTGATGGTCAACCTCGCGTCGACCGAGCGCTACCAGGAGCTCGTCGACTGCCACAAGTCGCTCGCGGCCTTCGAGAAGGGCATCGACGAGAACAACAGCGCGATCTCGCCCGCGATGCGCTACTTCTACGTCGCGAACAAGCTCGGCGTTCCGTACTGCAACTTCGCGCCCTCGCTCACGAACATCCCGGCGCTCGAGGAGCAGGCGAACGAGCTCCGCAACCCGTACTGCGGCATGGACGGCAAGACCGGCCAGACGCTGCTCAAGACGGCGCTCGCGGCGATGTTCCGCGTCCGCAACCTGAAGGTCATCGGCTGGTACTCGGTGAACTTCCTCGGCAACAACGACGGCCTGATCCTCGACAACCCCGCGTCGAACAAGACCAAGGTCCTCAGCAAGGCCGCCGTGCTCGACTCGATCGTCGGCTACCGCGTCGAGAACCACCAGGTCCACATCCACTACTACAAGCCCCGCGGTGACGCGAAGGAAGCGTGGGACAACATCGACATCGGCGGCTTCTGCGGCGTGCCGATGCAGATGAAGGTCAACTTCCTCTGCCAGGACTCGATCCTCGCGGCCCCGCTGGTCCTCGACATGGCGCGCATCATGGACGTGGCCAAGGCCAAGGGTGAGAAGGGCATCCAGCGCCAGATGTCGCTCTTCTTCAAGAGCCCGTACGCCACGAGCGGCGAGCAGCCCCAGCACGATCCGTTCAAGCAGGAGACGCTGATCCTCGACTGGGCGAAGAAGATCGCGAAGGCCTGATCCGGCCGACTGCCACGAGAGAGGCGAGGTGCGTGCGACGTGCCTCGCCTTTTTCGTGGGCTCACCGCTCCGTTTCGATGCTCCGAGGAGGTTTCGACATGACGCTCGCTGCGCTCGGTGGTGCTCCGCTGTTCGACAAGAACCGTCACGGCAAGTGGCCGCAGGTCACCGACGCCGACAAGCGGGCGGTCATGGAGGTGCTCGATCGGGGCATCCTCTCGGGCTCCGACGCGCCGGCGGCGCGCGCCTTCCAGGACGAGTTCGCGCGCCTGCACGGCGCGAAGTTCGCGCTCCTCACGCACTCGGGCACGAGCGCGCTCCAGGTCGCGGTCGGTGCGCTCGGCATCGGCGAGGGCGACGAGGTGATCGTCCCTGCGTACTCGTTCGTCGCGACGGCGCTCGCGGTGATCCAGCAGGGTGCGATCCCCGTGTTCGTCGACGTGCTGCCCGAGACGGGCAACATGGATCCGTCGAAGATCGAGGCCGCGATCTCGCCGCGCACCAAGGCGATCATGCCGGTGCACGTGCACGGCTGTCCGTGCGATCTCGGGCCGATCGGCGCGATCGCCGAGAAGCACGGCCTCTTCTTGATCGAGGACGCCGCGCAGGCGCACCTCGCCACCTACGAGGGCAAGCCCGTGGGCACCTTCGGCCAGGGTGCGGGCTTCTCGCTCCAGAGCTCGAAGAACCTCTCGGCGGGCGAGGGCGGCCTCTACGTGACCAACGACGAGGCGTTGCTCGAGCGCGCGAACCAGGTCCGCAACTTCGCGCAGAACCTCGTGCGGGCCGACAGCGCGCACTACAACCTCGATCGACCGCTCGACGGCCACAAGGCGCTCGTCTCGCTCGGCATCGGCTCGATGTACCGCGGCAACGAGATGATGGCCGCGTTCGGCAAGAGCCAGCTCGCGCGCCTGCCCGAGCTCACGAAGAAGGCGCAAGACAACGGTCATCGCCTCGCCAAGGCGCTCCGCGAGCTGCCGGGCGTGATGCCGCCCGCCATCCCCGACAACCGCACGACGGTGTTCCACAAGTACCGCGTGTGGCTCGATGGCCAGGCGGCGGGCGTGGATCTCTCGCCCGAGCAGCTGCGCGACGCGACGATCAAGGCGCTGCGCGCCGAGGGCTGCGAGGTCGTGATGTGGCAGGCCGAGCCGCTGCCGAGCTTCCCGCTCTTCGGCGAGCTCAAGGGCTTCGGCAAGGGCTTCCCGTTCGCGTTCCACGGCAGCTCGCCGAGTGACACCGAGCGCCTGCGCGCGAACTACCACGCGAGCTATCCCGTCACGCGCAAGCTGCTGCACAGCTCGCTCGTGCTCTTTTCACAGACCTGCCCGCTCATTGCACAGGACGCGGCCACGGTGGACCTCTACGCCGACGCGTTCCGCAAGGTCTGGAGCGATCGCAAGCGTCTGGTCGAGATCGCCAAGGGCTGAGCGTCGGTGGCATGCCCCTCGCTGAGGGGCATCGCATGACCCGCGACGCGAGCCTCCCCTCAGTGCCAGTGCTCTTGCCCGCCTCGAGGCACCCCATGAAGGGCCTCGAGGCGCCCGAGTCTCGGATGACCACGGACGACGCGAAGCAGACCGACCGCTGGGCGTGGGCCAAGAGGGCCGCGCGCTTGGCGCTCTTCGCGTTCGGGCTCGCCGCGATCGTCTACGTCGTGAACGATGCAGGCCCCGCGCACGTGTGGGCCACGCTCGTGGGCGCGGGGGTGTTCGTGCCGCTGATCGTGCTGCTCGAGGGCGCGTTCATGTCGATGGACGTGCTCAGCCTGCGCTCGCTCATCGGCGCGCCCGCCAGGGACGTGCCGCTCTCGGTGTGGGTGCGCTCGGGCCTCATGGCCTACGCGATCATGGTGCTGTTCCCCGGCGGCCGCGCCGCGGGCGAGGTCGTGCGCGCCACGCAGCTCGCGCCGTACACCGGCGGCGCCAAGGCCGCCGCGTACGGCACGCGGCTCCAAGCCGCGACGATGCTGGGCAACACGATCATCTCGGTGCCCGCCGCGCTCGCGTGCTTCTGGGCCCAGGCGCAGGCCGGCACCTCGAGCGCCCTTCCGTGGCTCGTGCTCGGCAACGGTCTCGTGACCGCGGCGATCGGCGGCGGCATCCTCTTCGTGTCGCGGCGGAGCAAGGTGGGAGGCTGGATCGGCCAGAAATTCAGCGCGCTCGCGTCGCACGGTGCGAGCTTCGACGAGGCGCTGCGCGACGAGACGCCGTTCGCACCGGCGCTTCTGTTCTCGGCGCTCGGGCGCGCGTGCCAGACGCTGCAGTACGGCATCATCCTCGTGGCCGTCGGCGGCTCGCTCGGCCTCGTGAGCGCGCTGGTCTCGCAGGGCATCCACCTCGTGGGCGCGGGCGCGGGCGACCTCGTCCCGAACCAGGCGGGCATCACGGAGGGCGCGTACTGGATGTTCGCCGAGGCCCTCGGGCTGTCGGCCGACCCCGCGGCGGCGGTGGGCATCGCGCTCATCGCGCGGTTCTGCCAGTACATCCTCGCGGGCATCGGCCTCGTGGCGGGCGCCGTGTGGCGGGCGCCGACGCCTGCCTCGGCCAGCTGACCTCGCTCGCGCGACGGTTCGCACGGTGTTCTGCGAGAATTCCCCCGAAAACCTGCCAGAGTCGCCCCGCCTCCGATGATCGAACGACTCTTCACACGCCTCGCACGCGCGCAGCATGCGCAGCCCCTGCTCTGGGTGCTCGTCGCCTTCGCGATCGCAGCGCTCGCGCTTCCGATGGTGGGGCGGCTCGAGCTCAACTCCGACTTCCAGGCGATGCTGCCCGAGCACGCGCCCTCGGTGCGCGACCTCGACGAGATCCGCTCGCGCTTCGGCGGCACGGCGACGCTCGCGCTCGCGATCCAGGCCGAGGACGGCGCGAGCATCGAGGACGTGCGCGCCTTCACGCGCGAGCTCGTGCCTCGCATCGAGGCGATGGAGGAGCACCAGGTGGTGTGGGTCGACTGGAACGTCGCCGACTTCGAGACGTTCGTCAGCGATCACCGTCACCTCTACGCCGAGCTCGCCGACCTCACGGAGATCCGCGACTCGCTCCAGGCCCGTCTCGACTACGAGCGTGCGCGCGCGAACCCGTTCTACATCGATCTCGACGACGATCCTCCGCCCGATCCCGAGGCCGTGATCGAGCGGATCCGGCGCGACGCGGAGGAGGCCCACGAGCAGATGGCGCGCTTCCCGGAGGGCTTCTACCAGCACCCCGAGCTGCCCATCGTGTTCGTCTTCGTCCGCACGTCGATCCGCGGCGGAGAGACCTCTGCGTCCGATCGGCTGATCGAGGCCATCGAGGCGGCGGCGGCCGAGATCCGACACGCCGAGCCGCGCGCGTCGCGCACCGCAGGCACCGACGTGGGGCTCGTGTTCGAGGGGCTCCGCATCGACTACGGCGCCGACATCATGGACGTGCGCGAGGAGAACGAGGCGCTCAAGGACGCGGTGGCGACCTCGACGCTCGTCACGGTCGTGCTGCTGCTCGTCTCGATCTACGTGTTCTTCCTCCGCTGGCGTTCGACCTTCTTGCTCCTCGCGACGCTGGTGCCGCCGACGCTCATCACGTTCGGGCTCGCCGAGCCGATCGTCGACTACCTCAACGCTTCGAGCGCGTTCCTCGGCTCCATCGTCGTGGGCAACGGCGTGAACTCGAGCATCATGTGGCTCGGTCGCTACTTCGAGGAGCGACGCAGCGGCAAGGATGTGCTCGACGCGATCGAGCGCGCGCACCTCGGCACGTGGCCCGGCACGCTGCCTGCCGCGTTGGCTGCGGCGCTCGCGTACGGCTCGCTGATGGTCACGGACTACCGGGGCTTCCGGGACTTCGGCTTCATCGGCGCGCTGGGCTTGTTGCTCTGCTGGGTGGCCGCGTACGCCGTGCTTCCTCCGCTCGTGGCCCTGTCGGAGCGCATCCGTCCGATGCGGTTCGAGGAGCGGGAGAAGAAGCTCAAGGGCGTCTACGGTGTGTTCTTCGCGCGCCTCGCCCTGGGGGCGGGGGGCTCGTCGTCGGGGGGCTCGAGCCGTCCGCGGGTCGTCATGGGCGTCTCCGCGCTCCTCGCCCTCGGCGCCGCGCTGGCGATCGGTCACGCCATCTCGCGCGATCCGCTCGAGTACGACTTCCGCAACCTCCAGTCGGTGCGCCCGCCCGAGAGCCGCGTGACGTGGGTGAACGAGCGCGTGGGTGAGACGGTCGAGGAGACCCGCACCGGCAGCGCCCTGGCGATCCTCTCGCCGACGGTCGAGGAGGTGCCGCACCTCGTCGAGCAGCTCGTCGCGTACCGCGAGGCGCACCCGAACGTGATCGGCGCCGTGCGCACGATGGACGATCTGCTGCCGCACGACGTCGACGCGAAGATCCCGATCCTCGTCGACCTGCGCCGCGTGATGCTCGAGGTGCGGCCGCACGTGAGCGACGCACGGCAGGCCGACATCGACGCGAACCTGCCGCCCGAGCACCTCTCGCCGATCGGCTACGCGGATCTGCCGCGCAGCGTGGCGGGGCCGTTCCTCGAGCGCGATGGCACGCGGGGACGTCTCATCTTCGTCGAGCACGGTGAGGGGCAGAGCACGTGGGACGGCCGCTACATGCGCGAGTGGGCGGACGCGGTCCGCTCGGCGCGGACGGCCGAGGGGCATCGGCCCGCGGTGGCGGGGATCGCCGTGGTGTTCGCGGACCTGCTCGGCAGCCTCTACCAGGACGGCCCCGTGACGATCGCGTTCTCGCTCGGCACGACGATCGTTCTGCTCGCGTTCTCGTTCCGCCGTCACAACGATCGCGCCTACGCCTTTCTCTCGATGCTCCTCGGCGCGCTCTGGATGACGGGCGTGCTGGCCGCCTCGGGCATCAAGCTGAACTTCCTCAACATGGTCGCGTTCCCGATCACGTTCGGCATCGGCCTCGAGTACGGCGTGAACTACGTGAAGCGGTTCCGCGAGGAGCTCGCGAGCGGCAAGTCCGAGCTCGAGGCCGTGCGCGCGGCCCTCGAGGGCGCAGGCGGCGCGGTGATCTTGTGCTCCCTGACGACGCTCATCGGCTACCTGTCGCTCTTCGTCTCGACCAACCAGGCGCTCAATTCGTTCGGCTACGCGATGGCGGCGAGCGAGATCACGTGCCTGGCCCCGGCCGTGCTCACGTTGCCTGCGCTCCTTGGCTTTCTCGCGCTGCGCAGGGCGGCCACCCGCCAGGACGCCCCGCCCGCCGACGCGTGAGCCCCGAGTGCTCGTCACGCCCGTTCGCGGTGCCGATTCGCCGGCGCGCGGGCCCGTGCGGTTCGACGGGGTTGCGGGCGCGAGTTGCGTTAGAGTCGCGGGCGATCTGCGGATGATGTCGAAGGTGCGAGGTTGACCAAGGAGGTCGTTCAGGCGGCGAAGGTGGGTGCCCTCGTGGTGGCAGCCCTCGTCGCGGCGTTCTTCCTCTATCGCGCGGTCGACGAGACCAGCACGCGCGGCGACGGCTACCGCGTGTACGCCCTCATGGACAACGCGCAGGGCCTCATCACCAAGTCGCGCGTGACGATCGCGGGTATCTCGGTGGGCCGGATCGACAGCATCCGCCTCGAGGGCAACCAGGCGCGCATCGACATCCAGATGGACGAGGGCGTCGTCCTCTACGACGACGCGACGGTGCAGCGCACGAGCGCGTCGCTGCTCGGGGAGTACCTCCTCGCCATCGCGCCAGGCACCGAGGGGCGCAGACAGCTCGTCGACGGCGATCGCATCGGCACCGTGATCGAGACCGCCGGCATGGGCGACATCATGAACGACGTGGGCGCCATCGCGTCTTCGGTCCGGGCCGTGGCGCGTCAGCTCGAGGTCTCGTTCGGCAACGACGAGGCCGGACGACAGATGACGGAGGCCTTGCGCAACCTCTCGGAGGCGCTCGCGACGGTCAACGAGATCATCCAGACGAACCAGGAGGTCGTGAACCGGACGCTCGCGAACGTCGAGCGGATCACCGACGACGCGCGGCCCGATCTGCACGAGATCCTCGACAACATCAGCGCGATCACCGAGCAGATCCGCGCGCTCGTCGAGCGCAACCAGGACGACATCGATCGCGGCGTGGGGGAGGTCGACGACACCGTGGCGTCGATCCACCGGGCCTCCGATCAGCTCGAGAACGTGCTCGCGGACCTGGGAGAGATCACGGAGCGCACCGCGGCAGGCGAGGGCACCGTGGGTCGCCTCACCTCCGACGATCACCTCATCGACGAGGTCGAGAGCACGGTCGAGGGCGTGAACGACTTCGTCGGTGGCATCACGCGGCTCCGCACGATCGTGGAGCTCCGGAGCGAGTTCAACTTCCTCTCGAACAGCTTCAAGAACTACTTCACCTTCCGCGTGCTGCCGCGCGAAGGGCGCTACTTCTACATCCAGCTGGTCGACGATCCGCGCGGTCGCGTGGACATGCAGACGGTGCAGGTCCGGCGCAGCCCGGTGGCCCCCGGCGAGCCGGAGTTCTACGAGGAGCAGCGCATCACCACGAGCGACTCGCTGCTCGTGTCCGTGATGCTCGCGCAGCGCGTGTACTTCGCGACGTTCCGCTTCGGCATCCTCGAGTCGTCGGGCGGCCTCGGCGTCGATCTCGACTTCTTCGACGACACGCTCGAGGTGAGCGCGGAGGTCTTCCAGTTCTCCGACTCGCAGTTCCCGCGCCTGCGCTTCCGCCTGTCGTACGAGATCCTGCCGACGCTGTTCATCCTGGGCGGCGCGGACGACGTGCTGAACGAGCGCACCGTGGACTTCTTCCTCGGCGCGATGCTGCGCTTCGACGACAACGACCTGACCTCGCTGCTGCCGTTCTTCGGCGGCGCGATCGGCTCGGCTGCGAACTGATCGCACCGTTCGCGCACACGCACGCGGATTCGTGAGCCCGTTCGGACCATGGAGGCCGCTGGCGTCGCAGGAACGTGGCCCCCCTCGCCGAGCGTCATGGTAGTCCGGAGCCGCAGGGCTCCGCCGACCCCAGAGGGCGGACCTGGACCGAGGTAGGGAGGTAGGCATGCGCGGCGTGACGGTGCTCGGAATGATCTCGCTCGTGGGCTGCGGTGGCGCAGGCGGCGGTGGGACGGCGATCGTCTCGAACGACAATGTCCCGGTGGTGCGAGGCGGTGAGGGGGCGGAGACGACGTCGATCGTGACGCCGCGCGCGCCGCGCCATCCCGCGCACCGCACGGTCCTCGTCGACGGGGTGCGCGAGGCGCAGGTGCTCGACGAGCTGGGCGGATTCCGACTCGTCGGCGGCGCCGGGACGATCGCGCTCGTGGGGCCTGACGGACACGTGCGCGCGAGCCATCGCTTCGCGTTCGGCGCCGATGGCGCCAACGGGGTGTTCCTCGCGTCCGATCCACGTGGCGAGCGCGTGAGCCACGCCGTCGTGGGCAATGGAGACCAGGATGGCTTCCGGAGCCCGTGGGGAGGCCAGCTCGATCGCTGGAACCTCGACGAGGACACGATCGAGGAGCTGACGGGGCTCGGCTACGCAGCGCCCCAGCTCGCTCGCGTGGGGCGCGCCGTGGTGGTGGTGAGCCCGACGGAGAGCGGCCTCCTCGGCGTCACCGACACGGGCCTCGAGCGTCGGGAGGAGTCCGCGGATCGGCTCGGCTGGGCGCCGGGGCGTCCTGCCGAGTGCTACGTCGGCATGGGCGAGGACACGTATCTCGTGCGCGCCTCGCCCGCGGGCGCCCTCCTCGTGTCGGAGGCGAATGGCCCTGTGCCGGACGGCGTGCCCAGCGCTCCCGTCCCTGCGGAGTGGCCGATGTCGGCGTCGCTCGGGGCTCGTGGCCTGCCTTCGATCGCGCTCGCTCCGACGGGCGGGCGCCTCGCCCTCGGGACCTCGAGCTCGATGGTGCTGCTCGGGCCGCAGGGCATCGAGAACGAGGTGCTCGGTGGCGGCAACCTCCAGTGGCGTGGTGCCGACGCGCTGCGCATGGGCGAGTTCCTTCGTCCCCTCGCGGTGCCCACGATCCCGAGGCGATCGGTGCTCGTCGATCGCGTGCCCTATCCGCAGGCGAGCGAGGACGGGGGTCCCCCCGAGGGCGTGGCCTTCGCGGAGTGGCAGTACCGAGCGGGCGAGGCGGAAGCGAGCGGAGAGCCGATCCCGCCGCTCGCCCTCGCGCCCGTGTGCGGTGCCGCGCCGCGGCCGCGCTGCGTGCGCGCGCGCGTCGATGGGACGATGATCTCGAGCTGGGAGATCTACGACGCGGCGCGCCCCACGCGTGTGATCGCGGAGGTCATCGAGCAGCGATTTCCACCGGGCGTCGGCTACGTGCTGGTCGCCCCGGGTGGCCGCTACGTGCGCATCTGGGACGGCGACACCGTTGCGTTCCAGCCGCTGCCGCGAGGGCCGCGCATCGAGGGCGTGCTCGTGTGGGCAGAGCTCGAGCGTGGCTGGGTCTATGTCGATCCGCAGGACCCCACCATGCTCCACTTCCTCTCGTTCGATGGTCACGACACGGCGCACTCGATGGGTGAGGCGATCGACGCGCTCACCATCGTCGACGGCACGCGCGTGCTCGCGGAGACCGCGCAGGACGTTCGAGTGATCGCGACGCCAGCGTTGGCGCTCGAGCAGACGATCGTGCTCGGGGAGCCCGTCCAGCTCCTGCACTGTCGCGGCGACGGGCTCGTGGACGACGATGGCGCGGACGTCGAGGGGAGCTGTCCGGTGCCCGATCTGGGCGAAGACGGAGGCTGGGCGATCTCGATGACTCGCGATCTCGCGTTCTGGACGGATGGTCGCCTCGGTGACGAGGTGCATGTCCATCGCGTCGCGGACGGCGCCGAGATCGTCGTGCGCGTGACGACCCAGGGTGTGCTCGTCAGTGGTCCCGACGGTGTCTTCGAAGGGCGAGGCGCGGTGCTCGATCACGTGGTCGTGCGTGAGCCGGGGCCGGTGCTCGCTGCGGCGATCACCGCGGGTCCGGAGGCGCGCGCGCGCTTCGAGCGTCCAGGGCTCGTGGCCGCGTTCTTCGCGGGACAGCCGCTGCCGACACCCTGAACGAACGGGTGTCGAACGTCGATGGTCGGTGCTGGGATCGAGGGCCCATCTCTCGAGCGGAGCGAGGTCTCATGAAGAAGGTCGGTGTGCTCGTCGTCGCGGCGTCGCTCGCGGGGTGCGGTGGATCGACCTCGGAGGGTCCGCACGCGTCGACGACGATGGGGGCCTCCACCGAGCCGACGTCGCCGTCGGAAGAGCCCTCCACGCCGCCCGCGGAGGAGGTCGCCGAGGCTCCTCGCGAGACGGCTCCTGCACCCGTTGCTCCGGTGTCGAGCCGCGCGGTCCTGATCGACGGCGTGCGCGATGCCGTGCTGCTCGACGAGCTCGCGGGCTTCCGGCTCGTCGGAGGCGCGGGAACGCTCGCGCTCGTGGGCCCCGATGGCCACGTGCGCGCGAGCCATCGCTTCGCGTTCGGCTCGACCGGAGCTTCCGGCGTGCTGCTCGCGCCGCATGGCGAGGCCACGCACGCCGTGGTGGGCAACGGGGATCGCGATGGCTTCAGGGGGCCGTGGAGCGGTCGCTTCGGCCGCTGGGATCTCGATCGAGACACCCTCGAGGGGTTCGGGGCGATCGAGTACGACCTCCCGCAATTCGCGCGGCTCGGGCCCCTCGTGATCGCCGTCGACACGACCAACGGAACGGTGTTCACCGTGACCGACACGGCGTTCGTGGAACGCGAGGAGATCGCCGATCGCGTGGTGTGGGCGCCCGATCGGCCGCCGGAGTGCATCGTCGGCACCGAGAGCGAGTCGTTCCTCGCCCGGCTCGACGAGCGCGGCGCGCTGAGCCTCGCCGCACGGACCGAGGGCGCGCCGATGCCGGGACAACCGCCACCGACGCCCATGGCGTGGCCGATGGATCGGGCGCTCGGTGCGCGCGGTCTTCCGTCTCTGCGGCTCGCGCCCGTCGGCGCTCGCCTGATCGTGGCCACGTCGAGCTCGATGATCGTGCTCGGACCCGAGGGCCCGGGGCCCGAGACCCCGCTTCGCTGGGAGGCCTCGTGGGATGGTCCGGATGCGACCTACGTCGACGGCGTCGTCCGGCCGCTCGCGGTGCCGACCCATGCAGGACGCTCGCTGCTGGTGGACGCGATCCCGTACCCGGGAGAGGCGGAAGGGGACTCGACGGTGCCCGAGACCCGCGCCTATCTGCAGTGGGTCTACGGGGCTGGGGAGTCGGAGGAAGGGGAACGGCGCGGGCCTCCACCGCGCATCGCTCCCGTGTGCTCGCGCGGCCGCGGCGCGAGGTGCGTGCGCGCGCACTTCGAGGAGGGGCGGATCACGGGCTGGGACATCTACGATCGTGCTCGTCCGACGCGGGTCCTGCGCCAGTTCCCGGTGGAGGAGTACCCGCCCGGCGTGGGGCACACGCTCATCGCGCCGGGCGGCCGTTTCATGCGCACGTACGACGGCAGCTACATCACGCTGACGCCGCTGCCCGGGGGCCCGGAGCTGGGAGAGATCGACGTCGCCAAGCTCGCGGAGCTGCCGAGCGGCTGGGTGTTCGTCGAGCCGGCCGATCCGAGCTCGCTCCGCGGCCTGAGCTACGACGGCACCGAGACGCGGCGTGCGCTGGGCTCGGAGGTCCGGAGCCTGTCGATCGTCGACGAGACGCACGTGCTCGCCGTCCACGCGGACTCGTTCGAGGTGATCGAGGTGCCGAGCCTCGCCACGACGCGCACGATCGCGCGCGCGGCGCCGGGCCGCGTTCTTCACTGCGACGGCACGAGCCTCGTGGACGAGGCGGGGGAGGAGGCCGAGGGGGACTGCCCCGTGGGCGCGCTGACCGACTACGAGGTCGTGTCGATGTCGGGGGATCGCGCGTTCTGGGTGGATGGTCGCCTCGGCGACGAGGCTCACGTGCACCGCAGCTCCGACGGGGCGGAGCTCGTCGTGCGCGTGAGCACCGCGGGTCTCCTCGTGAGCGGCCCCGGAGGCGTGTTCGAGGGCAACGGCGCGGTCCTCGACCACGTGGTGGTCCGCGAGCCGGGCCCGGTGCGGACGGCCACGATCACGACGGGGCGCGAGGCGCGCGCACGCTTCGAGCGGCCGGGCCTCGTCGCGGCTTTCTTCGGCGGGCGGGCGCTTCCCGCTCCCTGACCGGCCAGGAACCGCGAATCGCCCTGTTTTCGGGGCGTCTCGCAGGATTCGAGTTTGACAGGGCAGGGGCCTCGGCGATAATCGCCGCCACCCTTCGTGGGCCGTTCGCCATGCGAGGGGGTTCTCCGGCCGCCGCGTCCTTTCGTCGGTGGGCCGCTTCTTGTCGAGGAGACTCCATGCGTCGCGTGGCTCAACGCGCTTCTTTGGTCCTGTCGCTCCTGGCCGCGTGCGTGCTGTTCGCAGGCGTCGCGCCCCGCACGGCATCGGCGCAGGCCACGGGCAACAGCCTGACGCCGGGCCTGGGGATGGACCTGCAGCTGTTCCGTCCGGCGATGGACTCGAAGGGCTACCTCTCGGTCAACGGCACCGACATCCTCGGCCACCTCGACTTTTCGTTCGGCCTCATCGTGAACGGTGGCTTCGGCCTCATCCCGTTCAACGGCTTCCGCAACGACACCGCGGTCTCGGCCGTGAACCTCGAGGGCCAGCGCTGCCCGAGCGGCGTCCTCTGTGGCCGCGCCGTCGACTACGTGTTCAGCGGCATCCTGCACGCGAACCTCGGCCTCGCGAACATCCTCGAGGTCGGCGTCCAGATCCCGGTCGGCTTCTCGAGCGGCCCGAACCTGACGATCCCCGGCATCCTCAACGACTACACCGCGCCGCGCGCGGGCCAGGGCATCGGCTACCAGGGCTTCGGCAACCTGATCGTCCACAGCAAGCTCCGGATCCTCCGCGCCGAGCGCAACGGCGGCTTCGGCCTCGGCATCGGCCTCCAGATCGAGTTCCCCACGGGCAACGCGCAGCGCTTCATCGGCGACAACACGATCGGCCTCTGGCCCATGGTGATGGCCGAGTACCGTGTGGA
Source organism: Sandaracinaceae bacterium (assembly GCA_019694315.1). Classification (GTDB taxonomy): domain Bacteria; phylum Myxococcota_A; class Polyangia; order Polyangiales; family Sandaracinaceae; genus JAFLCL01. The sequence continues at coordinate 2,948 of JAIBCE010000078.1, read as the reverse complement.
CCGCTACGTCCGCTTCGGCCTCCAGGTGGGCGCGCGGCTCATGTTCGGTGGCACGCCGACGATCCCGGTGGGCGGTCGCACGGATCTCGCGGCCGGCGTGACGAACGCCTCGTGCGCCACGCAGATGAACGGCGCGACGGACTGTGTGCTGAGCGGCGGCTCGAACGTGCACTACGGCCCGATGCTCACCTACGGTCTCGCGGGCGGCTTCCGCCTCGGCGACTCGCCCATCGAGCTCACGGCCGAGATCTACGGCGCGAGCATCTTCGAGGCCTTCGCGGCCACGGGCGGCACCTCGCTCGAGGCGATGGGCGGCCTCAAGATCTTCGTCGAGCGCAACAGCTACCTCGTGCTCTCGGGCGGCGGCGCGATCCCGATCCAGGGCCTGCTCTCGGCGGACGTGCGCGGCATGGTCGGCTTCATCTTCGAGCCGTCGATCGGCGACCGCGACGGTGACGGCTATCGCGACGACACCGATCAGTGCCCCGACGAGCCGGAAGACTTCGACAACTTCGGCGACGAGGACGGCTGCCCCGATCCGGACAACGACCGCGACGGCATCCTCGACGTGGACGACGAGTGCCCGCTCGTCCCCGAGGATCGCGATGGCGACGCGGACGAGGACGGCTGCCCCGAGGGCAACGAGGGTGACCGCGACGGAGACGGCATCCTCGACGCAGACGACCAGTGCCCCGACGATCCGGAGGATCGCGACGGCTTCCAGGACGAGGACGGCTGCCCCGATCCGGACAACGACCAGGACGGCATCCTCGACGTCGACGACCTCTGCCCGAACGATCCGGAGGATCGCGACGGCTTCCAGGACGAGGACGGTTGCCCCGATCCGGACAACGACGCGGACCGCATCCTCGATCGCGACGACAGCTGCCCCAACGATCCCGAGACCTACAACGGCACCGAGGACGAGGACGGCTGCCCCGATCGCGGCTCGGTCATCGTGACCGACGAGGGCATCATCATCCTCGAGAAGATCTACTTCGAGACGGACAGCGCGGTCATCATGGAGCGCAGCTATCCGATCGTGGACGCGGTCGCGACGACGCTCATCAACAACCCGCAGATCCTCTTCATCGAGATCCAGGGCCACGCCGACGAGCGATCGAGCGACGAGTACAACATCCGCCTCACGACCGATCGTGCGGCGGCGGTGCTCGAGGCACTGGCGCAGCGCGGCGTGGCCCGCGAGCGCATGCGGAGCGCTGGCTACGGCGAGCGCTGCCCGCTCGACCCGCGCCACACGCCGGAGGCGTGGGAGCAGAACCGTCGCGTCGAGTTCAAGATCATCCGTACCACCGACGGTCCGACCGGCGTCGAGGTGGCGTGCCCCGCGGGCCGCGACCTCGTCCCGCCGGGCTGAGCGAGCGGCAGGCACGCAGCTGATCGGTCGAAGGGTCCTCTCCGGAGGGCCCTTCGTCGTCTCGGCCGCACACGAGCGACGTAGATTCTTCTACGCCGGGGTTGATCCGGGACCGACGATCTTGCGATGCTCGACGAGCGCGCGCGACTTGCGCGCGAGGCACGACGAGGACGTGCCCTCCAGTGACGCCATCATGACGCTCGAACGGTTCTCGGCTGCTCTGCGCGACGGGATGCTCAGCCTCCCGCAGGACTGCAAGGCCATGCTTCGCCTTGCCGAGGATCCCGACGTCGACGACGCGAGCCGTGTGCTCGCGTGCGGCGCGCTCCTCCACGTGCTGTCGGGCACCAACGCCATCCCAGGCGCCAAGGGCATGCTGGCGTTCGCCGACGACGTCATCGTGCTGAGGCTCGTCGTCGATCGCATCGCGAAGAGCTCGCCCGACGTCGTGAAGGCGCACCGCGAGGACGATCCCGAGACCTACGAGGCGATGGACGAGCAGCTCGAGGCGATCCGCGGTCACCTCGGCGAGCTGATGGTCGTGCTCGATCGCGCCGTCGATCAGATGCCGAAGCTCCAGTACGAGGGTCACGACGCGAGCGGCTGCGCGCACGACGAAGAGAGCATCACCTGGCTCTACGACTCGGTGCAGGAGGCGATCGTCGAGCGCCTCGAGCTCAAGGAAGAAGCCGTGGCGCGCGCCGTGAAGACGGCCGGCGAGCTGCGCAGCTACCTCAAGCAGCGGCTCTAGATCTCGTGTCGTCGCGGGCGCGCCGCCTGCGTCCTCGACGGCGAGCGCGTCCTCGATCGCGATCGGTCACTCGGCCGCGAGGAGCTCGTCGCGGACCGTGGCGTCGTGCTCGTGCGGTGCGAGCGAGAGCACGCCGCGCAGCACGCGCTCGACCGTCGCGCCGACTCCGCGGCTCGGCAGGGGCACCAGCACCGCGCGCCGTCGCGCGATCTCGTGGAGGCTCACGCCCTCGCTCTCGGCCCACGCTCGGAGCGCGAGCTCGGCCGGCGTGTCCTCGCGCGCGGCGACCCGCAGGCAGAGCGAGCTCGCGACCCGCGAGGCGTGCGTGTCGTCGTCGACGATCTCCATGCGGAGATCCTCGAGGACGCGGGCGCTCGCGCCCTCGGCGCTCGGCGAGAGATAGACGCGCGCATCGGTCGCGTCCTCTGCGCCGCGGCCGAGCAAGCGGACCGCGACGTACGGGGCGCCGAGGTCGAGGCGGAGCTCGCTCATCGCGGCGGCCAGCCTGCGCACGCTCGCGCCGGGCAGCGTGCCGAGGCGCGCGCGGGTGCCCGAGGCGACGAGCGCGAAGAAGAGCGCCGCGTGGAGTCGTGCGACCGCGTCGTGCCCCGTCGTCCACGCGAACACGACGATGGCCGTCGCGAGGCCGAGGCGCGCGGGGTCGAGCCAGGCGGCGGCGCCGATCCAGCCGACGACGCGATCGCGGCGCGCACGCCCGATCTCGCGCGCCGAGATGGGCGCGAGCGGGAGCACACGCGGTCGCGCCGCGTCTTGCTGCGTGCGCTGCCAGCCGAGCGCCACGAGCACCGCCGACGCCAC
>JAIBCE010000467.1 GCA_019694315.1 Sandaracinaceae bacterium | reverse complement strand
CGTCGTCGCTTCGCTCCTCCCGGGTTCTCCCCGTGCTCGCAACTTCGTTGCTGTGCGCGGTGTCCGATCACCGGCTCGCGCCTCAAGGGGGAGCTTCGCTCCCCCGCCGGCCGGCTCCCCCATCAGATCAGAGCGTCGTCTTGGATTGTTTCTCGGTCTCTCACCCGAACGGGCACATGCCGAACGCGCACGCGAGGATGCACGCGGGCATGGAGCCGCACGTGCACGCGCCGGCGCTGCAGCCATCGCCCTGCATCCCGCAGTCGCGACCGCAGCTTCCGCAGTTGTTGGGATCGGTCTGCGTGTTCACGCAGGTGCTGCCGCCGCAGCACTCCTGGCCCGCGCCGCAGCTGCGCCCGCACGCGCCGCAATTGGCTGCCGTGTCCACGCGCGTGCACACGTCGCCGCAGCACATCTGGCCCGAGGGACAGCTTCCGCCGCACGGCGCGGTGCTCACGCAGCGTCCCATTCGACAGGCCTCGCCGCTGGCGCAGGGCCGCCCGCAGCCGCCGCAGTGGAGCGTGCTCGTCGTCGTGTCGACGCAGCCACCGCCGCAGCACGTCTGCGTGCCCGTGCACGCCGCGCCCGCGCCGCAGTGACAGGTGCCTCCCGTGCAGGTCTCGCCCGTGTCGCAGGCCGGCGAGCACGTGCCACCGCCGCACGTGCTGTCGGCGCAGAGCATGCCCATGGGGCAGCGATTGCCGCAGTGCCCGCAGTGGTTGGGGTTCGCGCGCGTGTCCACGCAGCCGCCGTTGCAGCACTCCTCGGGCGCGACGCACGAGGGCTCGCAGACGGCGCCCGCGTCCATCATCGGCGGGCTGTACGCGTCGGGGCTGAGCGGAGTGAACGCGTCCGGAGCGCTGACGAACGCATCGCGGCCCGCGTCTCTCGCGGGCGGATCGGGCGGCTCGCCCTGCGCGCAGCCAGCCGCAGAGAGCGTGAGCAACAACGAGCCGAGAACGAGCAAGCGAGCGGGCATGAGGCGACTCCGCGAAGAGACTCGAGGTTATCACGCTGTGCGCGCGCCCCTCATCCGAGCGCGTCCACCACGCGCTTGGCAGCCCTTCCGAGCCGCGCGCCGGGTCGATGATAGAGGCGCGGATGGAACACGTGCTCGCTGCCGCCCTCGAAGCGCAGCACCCGCAGCTCCTTCTTCGCGAGCTCGCGCTCGGCGACGTGCTCGGGGATCCAGCCGAAGCCGATCCCCGCCACGAGCGCGCGCTTCTTCGCCTCGAAGTCGGCGAGCGAGATCACGCCGCGCGGCTCGATGCCCTGCGTGGGCAGCTCGAGCCTCGGATCGCCGCCGCGCACATCGAGCAGCACGTGGGCCGCGAGCGCCGTCCGATCGAGCGCGCCCCGAGAGCGCGCTAGCGCGTGGCTCCGATGCGCCACGAGGAAGGCGCGGATCGGCGGCAGGCGCTTGCCCACCAGCCCCTCGCGCCGCGGCGGCAGCACGGTGATCATGAGGTCCGCCTCGTCCCGCTCGAACGCTGCCTCCACGCCGCCCAGGAACTCACCGCTCACCGAGATCCGCGTCGCCGCGCCCTCCTTCACCAGCGCGCCGACGGCCTCGAGGATCGGCGCGCTCGACACGATGCCGTCGAACACGACGCGCAGCGAGGGCTCCCAGCCCGTGCGCATCTCGGTGCACGCGAGCACGAGCGCTCGCTCGCTCGCGAGGAGGCGCCGGCAGTGCTCGAGCACGCGCTGGCCCGCGCCGGTGAGCTTGAGGCGGTAGCCCCGTCGATCGAGCAGGTTCAGCTCCGTCTGCTCCTCGAGCGCTCCGAGCGCGTGGAGGACCGACGTGTGCGACTTGTGGAGCTCGCGCGCCGCGGCCTGGAGCGTCCCCGTGCGAGCGAGCGCGTCGAAGGCGCGAGCATGTTCCAGCGTCACGTGCATCGCGCGAGTGTGACGAATCTCTGTGCATGCCGTGCACAGAGAACGTCATCACATTGTGCTTTTCGCTCCCAGGGTCAGCCCCTAGAACCGTCTCCCCATGGACATCCCGTACGTTCGTGGTCGTGTGGCCCTCCAGGCCCACGTGGGGCTCCCCGACGGCACCGTCGAGGAAGAGTACGCGCGCAACGGCTTCTTCGGCCGCTACGCACACCTCTATCGGCAGAACGCGCCGGTGGGCTGGACGCGCATCGAGGGGCCGCTCAAGCCCCGCGCGTACGACCTGCGCGAGGCCTTCGGCGCCGCGGAGGACGGCGACTACCTCGCCTGGCGCCAGCCGATCCTCGAGAACGGCGACGTGCGCATGAGCGTGGCCTCGGTCGCGCAGCCCATGCCCTACCTGTTCCGCAACGCGGACGCCGACGAGGTGCTCTTCGTGCACGACGGCTCGGGCCGCCTCGAGACGGACTTCGGCCCGCTCTCCTACGAGCCCGGCGACTACCTGCTCGTGCCGCGCGGCACCATGTTCCGCTTCGCGCCCACGACCGCCACCAAGCTCATCGTGGTCGAGGCCTTCTCCGAGGTGTCCTTCCCCGACCGCGGCATGCTGGGTCAGCACGCGCTCTTCGATCCCGCCGTCATCAAGGTGCCCTCGCCCGACGAGCGCTCCTCGATGCAGCCCAACGCCAAGGGCGAGTACGAGCTCTGCATCCAGCGCGAGAACGAGATCACCCGCGTCTTCTATCCGTTCCTGCCGCTCGACGTGGTGGGCTGGAAGGGCACCCTCTGCCCGATGCAGCTGAACGTCCGCGACATCCGCCCGGTGCTCTCGGACCGCTATCACCTGCCCCCGTCGGCCCACACGACGTTCGTCATGCGCAACGCGGTCATCTGCACCTTCGCGCCGCGTCCCCTCGAGAACGGCGATCCGGACGCTCTTCGCGTGCCGTTCTACCACTCGAACATCGACTTCGACGAGGTGCTCTTCTACCACCGCGGCGAGTTCTTCAGCCGCGCGGGCATCGCGCCGGGCATGGTCACCTTCCACCCGCAGGGCATCCACCACGGCCCGCAGGCGAAGGCGGCCGAGCGCACCAAGGGCGTGCTGCGCACCGAGGAGGTCGCGGTGATGCTCGACACCAAGCTCCCGCTCAGGCCCACCGCCGAGGCGGGTCGCGTCGAGAGCATCGACTACTGGAAGAGCTGGATGCCGAAGTGAGCGCCGCGCGCGCCGACTGAACCAGGAACGAGGAGCTTCCCGCCCATGACCGATCCCAAGAACCCCACTGGCCTTCTCGGCATCGACTTCGTCGAACTGGCCTCGCCCGATCCGGGCGCGCTGCATCGTCTGCTCGTGGCCTTCGGCTTCTCGCGCACGAAGAAGCACGCGTCGCGCGACATCGATCTCTACGAGCAGAACGACATCACGTTCCTCCTGAACCGCGAGACGCGCTCGCTGGCGGGCGACTTCCATCGCGCGCACGGTCCGTCCATCTGCGCGATGGGCTGGCGCTTCGCCTCGCCCGAGGCGGCGCTCGCTGCAGCCACGGCGCGCGGCGCGCGGGCGTGCACCACCGGCGACCTGATCATGCGCGATGGAAAGCTCGTGCCCGCCATCTGGGGCATCGGCGACATGGCGCTCTACTTCGTCGACGGCGACAAGGCCCCCGAGCGCTGGTCGACGCGCGGCTTCGTCACGCACCCGAGCCCGGTGAACGTGGCGCAGAAGGGCTTCCTCACCGTCGATCACCTCACGAACAACGTCGAGAAGGGGACCATGCAGACGTGGGCCTCGTTCTACAAGGACGTCTTCGGCTTCACCGAGGTGCGCTACTTCGACATCAAGGGCGTGCAGACGGGTCTCGTGTCGTACGCGCTGCGCTCGCCCGACGGCTCCTTCTGTATCCCGATCAACGAGGGCACGGAGAAGAAGAGCCAGATCAACGAGTACCTCGAGGAGTACAAGGGACCCGGCGTCCAGCACCTCGCGTTCCTCACGAGCGACATCCTGAGCTCGCTCCGCTCGCTCGAGGGCAGCGGCATCGAGACGCTCGACATCGACTCCGACTACTACCGGACGGTCTTCGATCGCGTGCCGAACGTGAAGGAGGACAAGAAGGAGATCGAGCGCCTGCAGGTGCTCGTGGACGGCGACGAGCAGGGCTATCTCCTCCAGATCTTCACGAAGAACCTGATCGGCCCGATCTTCGTGGAGATCATCCAGCGCGAGAACCACCTGAGCTTCGGCGAGGGCAACTTCGGCGCGCTCTTCCGCTCCATCGAGCGCGACCAGCAGAAGCGCGGCTACCTCGAGGCCCCTCCCGCAGAGTGACCGCGAGCGCGTCCACGGACGCGACCCTCGCATCGAACAGAACGGGCGCCGATCTCCCCGAGGTCGGCGCCCGACCTCGTTCTCGACCACGCGGGGGAACCCGGGGTCACTCCTTGCCTCGTAACTCCCCGAGAACACTGGCCTCCTGCGGGCACTTTGACGCGACCCCTCGAACGGGCAGGTTCTCCGCTTCCATCCGCAGAAGGAATCCGACCTCTGGCTCTCCGGGGCCGCGCGCCCACGGGCCTGATCACACCGACGCCGCCGCGTGAGCCCGCAGCGCTCGTGCTCGCGCGATCTCCTGCTTGGTCATCGGACCGCGCAGGAGCGACATCGTCTGTCGCGACTGGAGCAGGCACATCCCGGCATCGTCATGCACGTCGCGCAAGAGGAACCACCGCGGGGGGATCTTGCGCACGACGTCGGCGAGATACGCGCGATCCGAGCGCGCTCGGCCCTTGGCCGTCGCCAACGTGGGCGTTGCGAGCTCGCCGAAGCCCGTGCTCGTCGCGAGCCCCTCGATCACCCGCTCGCGATCGGCGTCCGTCTGGAGCCGACCGATGCACCACAGGCCCGCGTTGCTGAGCGCGCGGTAGTCGAGATCCATCGGGTTCTGGGTCGCGAGGAGCACGCCGAGCCGGACGCACGGGCTTGCTTCATGAGGCTCACGAGCGGCCGCTTCGTGGCCGGGCTCGCCGGATGGGGCGGCAGATAGCCGTACACCTCGTCGAAGATCACGAGGCCGCGCAACCCCTCCTCTCCGGGCTGAGCGCGCATCCACGCGGCGAGCTCCTCGAGGATCACCCCGAGCACGAGCTCGCGCTCGGCGTCGTCGAGGTGCGCCACGCTCACGATCGTGAGCGGGGTGCGCGTCACGGTGGTACGGTCAGCGTTGTGGGTGTGTGCTCCCGGCGATGTGGCGAGGCAGCTGCGCAGGGAAGGG
>JAIBCE010000466.1 GCA_019694315.1 Sandaracinaceae bacterium | reverse complement strand
GATCTCGGCGGCTTCGCGCACCGCGTCCGCGTCGACCGGCTGGGGCAGGCGCTCCGGACGAACGCGAGCGATCCGCGATGGCGTGGTGGTCGACGCACCATGTTGCATCGGCACCACGACCAGCGCAGGGCCGGGGCGCGCGTGGGCGCACGCGGCGTCGAGGGCCGCGAGCGCCTGAGAGTGCGCGGACTCGGGGCGCGCCACGCGGACCTGCGCGCGCGTCGAGCGAGCGAAGAGCTCCTCGAGCGCGACGCCGTCGGGGCCGCTGTCCTGTGCCAGACGGCCTCCCATCGCCGACCAGGCCACGTCGCCCGCGAGCACGATCATCGGCACGCGCTCGAGGCTCGCGTTCACGATCCCCGTCACGGCGGAGGTCGCCCCGGGGCCCGCGGTCACCACGACGCCCGCCACCTCGCCGGTCGCGCGGAACCAGCCCGCCGCCTCGAAGGCCGCGGCCGTCTCCTGACGCGACTCGACGAAGCGCACGCCCTCGACCTCGTCGAGCGCCTGGAAGAGCGGCGCGGCCGGCCCGCCGGGCACGCCGAAGTACGTGCGCACGCCCGCCTTGACGAGCGTCGTGATGATCGCGCGCGCTGCGCGGATCGGCGCCTCGTTCGGAGCGGGCCAGACGATCTCGCGCACGTCTGAGCTCGCGCCCTCCGCGTAGGAATCGTGCTCGTGGTCGTGGAGTGTGGATGCGGGAATCAAGGCGCGCCTCCTTTGGCGCGCGCCGCCTAATCCATTGTCCCCCATGCGACAAGCGCCATTTGGGTCACCAGCGGATGTCGACGACCCCGTTGTAGGGGTCGGTGAGCGTCAGCTCGACGCTTGCGCGCACACGGATCGCCTCGAGCGTCCCCTCCGCGCTGCCGAGCACCTGTGACTCGAGCCAGCCGTACTCGTCCTTGTGGTGCACGATGGCGCGACGCGGCTGCGAGAAGTCGTAGTCCCACTGGCCGTAGTTGCAGGTCTGCCTGCGCGCCGCTGCGCCCTGCTGGAGCACTCGCACCGGATCGGGCGACAAGAGGCGGATCAGCGAGCGGCCGAGCAGGCTCTCGCTGAAGCGCATCGCCTGTGCGCGGGCCATGCGGCGCATGCCGAGGTGCACCTCGCGCGGGCTGGCGTAGAGCGCGCCGCAGACCGCGGTGCGTGCGACGGCCTCGGAGCACGGCAGCCAACCGAGCGCCGAGGCCCGATCGCCGAAGATGGCGAGGTAGCGATCGAGCGTGCCCGCCTTCTCGACCTCGCTCTCGAACGTCCGCACCCAGATCCCGCGGATCCTCGCCGAGGGCGGGATGTCCGCGAGCCTCTTCTCGAGGTCGCAGTGGGCGCCGACGAGGTCGAGAGCGCGGTCGAGCACGCCGGGACGATACCAGGCGCGGCCCGACGAGAGGGGCCGCGGCTCTCTGCGCGGTTGAGATCGTCGTCTGCTTTCGCGACGATGAGGGGTCCGTGGCGAACCTCATCCTGCTCGCGACCTCGCGCGACACCGCCGACGCCCTCACGCGCTCGCTGGGGCGGCGAGCGACGGATGGCGAGATCAGCGTCGTGAGCGTCGAGGGCACACTCGTCGCCGCGATCGAGGCCGTGCGAGAGGCTCACGGATCGATCCCGCTCGGCGTGGCGACCCGCACGCGGGCGGAGGCCGTGCAGGCCATCGAGCTCGGCGTCGACGACGCGATGGCCCTCGACGGCACCGAGATCGCCGACGTGAACGAGCTCGTCGATCGGGCGCGCGTGCGCGGCGCGCGGCGAGCGGAGACGGAGCGGGCGAAGGTGGCGGTGGCGCAAGCCGAGAAGCTGGCTGCGCTCGGCACGCTCGTCGCTGGCGTGGCGCACGAGGTGAACAACCCGCTCACGACGATCAGCCTCTTGCTCGACATCTTCCCCGCCCAGCTCATGGCGGCCGCGGACGCGATGGACGAGCTCTTCGCGGCGCGCGACCAGGGGCGGAGCCTCGGCCCCGACGACGTGGTCCGCATCGCGGCGCTCGCGCGCCCCTTCGGCACGCGCGAGGAGGCTCGGGAGAACCTCGCGGAGATGCGCTCGGCGGCGCGCACGATCCGCGAGATCGTGAAGGATCTGCGGGTCTTCGCTCACGCAGACGAGTCCGAGTCGGCGCAGGCCGTGAACGTCCCGGCGCTGATCGAGCAGACGCTGCGCCTCGTGGGCCGCGACATCCTGTCCATCGCGATCCTCGAGCGCGACTACGGGACCGACATCCCAGACATCGTCGTGCCGCACGCGCGGATGACGCAGGTGCTGACGAACGTCCTCATCAACACGACCCACGCGCTGCGCGAGGTCGCGCGCGATCCCCATCGCGTGCGCATCACGCTGCGGGCGGACGATGACATGGTGGCGATCTCGGTGGCCGACACGGGTCCGGGCGTTCCGCCCTCGGCCCTCGAGCGCATCTTCGATCCCTTCTACACGACCAAGCGGGCCAGCCTCGGCACGGGGCTCGGCCTCTCGATCTCGCGCAACCTCATGCGCCGCATGGGCGGCGACCTGCTCGTGGAGTCGGTCTTCGGAGAGGGCGCGACGTTCATCATCCTCGTGCCGCGGCCCTCGCCCGAGGAGCTCCAGGCGGCGCGGACGCGAGGTCGCACGCCCTCGTCGCTGCGACCGAGCGAGGGCCGTCGTTCGGTCCTCGCCGTCGACTCGAGCCCGTCGATGCTGCGCGCCTATGCGCGTGTGCTCGGCAAGCGCTTCGATCTCATCCTCGCGAGCGACGCGCAGGAGGCGATCGAGCTCCTGTCGTCGGGCTCCGCCGCCGACGTGGTGATCGCCGAGATCGGGCTCGCGGCGCTCGACGGAGCGCACCTCCATCGCTGGCTGGTCGAGCACCGCCGGGCCCTCGCCACGCGCGTGGTCTTCGTGGCCGACGAGCCCGACACCGCGCGCACCCGCCGCGAGCTCGCGGGCCTCTCGAACACCGTGCTGGCCAAGCCGATGTCGGCCGATGCGCTGGACGCCGCGATCGCCGAGGCGCTCGCGCGCTGAGCGGCGACCGAGGCGACGGAGAGAGCCGCCAGCGAGGCGCGTTTGACGCGCTTTGACGACCTTTGACCCGGGCCGCGCCTCACAACGTCCTCTGTCGCAACGACGCGACGCTCAGGAGGAAATGGTCATGCTCGGCATCGGCGTTCTGGTTCTCTTCATCGGTGGTCTCGCGCTCATCGGCGGCATCGTGCAGCGCGTTCGCAGCGGTCGGCTCGCGAGCACGGCGTTCGCCAAGACGGGAGACGTCGCCTCGAAGGGCAGCGCAGTGGCGGGCGACAAGGGCGCCATCTCCACGGAGGGCCGCGTGGTGGCCAACGGCATGGTGACCGCGCCCGTGACCGGCACCGACTGCCTCTTCTACGAGACGATCGTCACCGCGACCTGGAAGGTGGGCGACGCGTCGTTCACGGAGCGCGTCACCGACGAGCGCCTCGCGGCGCAGTTCGGCGTCGACGACGGCAGCGGCACCGTGTGGGTGGACGCGAGCAAGGGCGGCGACTTCGACACCAAGCAGGTGTTCAAGAAGAAGGACAGCCGCGGCCTCATGAGCGCCCTCACCGGCAAGCCCCTCACCTTCGGCGATCGTGGCTTCTCGGTGCCGCAGGGCCTGCGCGTGAACGGCAAGCTCATCCCCGACAGCGCCGAGTTCGAGGTCACCGAGCGCTGCCTCATGCCCGCCGAGCACTTCTACGTGAACGGCAAGCTCGACGCGCAGAACCGCATCGGCTCGCCGAGCTGGACCGCGCTCATCCTCTCCACGAAGAAGCGCGAGGAGCTCATGGCCTCGACCGCGCAGTGGTCGAAGTACCTCCTCATGGGCGGCGGCGCGACGTCGGCCGCAGGCGCCGTGGTCGCGGCGGTCGGCGCGATGATGGGCTGACCGAAGAGACTCTCTTCGCTTCGGCGGCGCCCGCCCCTCGTCACGGAGGTGCGGGCGCGGCCGTTTTCTCGATGTTTTCTCGCGATCTCCGCGCCCACCGTGCGATCGTCGGCCGGTGCGAGGAGAGGAGGCCAAGCGCTGGATCGCCCGCAAGGACGGGCAAGATCACGGCCCGTTCAGCCGCGACGAGCTCGTCGACCTCGTGAAGAAGGGCGAGCTCCTCGGCGAGCACGTGATCGTGGACGCGCGCACCAAGGACGCGCGCACGGTCGGCGAGTGGCCGCTGCTCGAGCGCGCGATCGAGGAGCGCAAGCGCGCCCTCGTGGAAGAGGCGCGGCTCGCAGAGGAGGCGGCGCGCGAGCGCCGCGCGCGACGCAAGCACCTCGGGGCGGTCGGGATCTACGCGCTCGTGACGCTGGTGGCGCTCGGTGCGCTGGCCGCGCGTCTCCATGCCGCGGGGCCCACCGTCGATGGCGTCGTGGCGGGCCTCGTCGGGCTCTACGTGCTCGTGTGCGGCGCGATCGTCGCGTACGTCGAGCGCGACGGATCGCAGGCCTCGGAGGCAGCGTTCCACGCCGAGACGAGCGACACCGCGATGGGCCTCGGCGCGCTGCTCGCGCTCCTCTCGGCCGCGCCCCTCGCGGTGCTCGCACCCTACGCGGCGATCGACCCGACGGTGTTCGGTGAGGAACTCGGCCACGCGCGGCTCGCCCGCGAGATCGCCGAGCACGGGCTCTCGCGCGGCTGGATCGAGGCGCCGCTCGCGGGCTTTCCGTTCGGTGTGCACGAGCCCGGCGCGGTGGCGCTCCTCGTGCGCGCGCTCATGAGCGTGGGCCTCGGCCCGATCGGCGCCACGCACCTCCTCGGCGCGCTCGGCGCCTGGCTCACCCCGCTCGCGGCCTACGTCGCCGGCCTCCGAGCCCACCTACGTCCACCGCACGCGCTCGCCGGCGCGCTCGCGGTCGGATGGATCGCCTCGAACACGCCCGCGGCCGGCGGCTTCGAGGCCTTCTTCGCCGGCGGCCTCTTGCCCTCGGCGCTCGCCGTGCCGCTCTGTGCGCTCGCCATGGGCGAGATCGCGCGCGCCGAGACGCGGTGGGTCGCCCCGATGCTCTGCACTGCGGCCGTGCTGATCGATCCGCCGCCGGCCATCGCCGCGCTCCTCGTCGCGGGCGTCGCGAGCGCGGCGGCGGGCTCGTCCGTGCGCATGCTCGAGGTGCTGCGCTCCACCCTCGCGGCCGGCGCGATCGCCGCGGCGCTCTACGGACACGGCCTCGCCAACGTCGCG
>JAIBCE010000465.1 GCA_019694315.1 Sandaracinaceae bacterium | reverse complement strand
CGAGATGATCGACCTCATCTCGAGCCAGCGCGCCTACGAGCTCAACAACCGCGTCGTGCAGGCCGCCGACGAGATGCTCCGCAAGGCCACGGAGGGATGAACGTGCGCGCGCTCCTCTTCTGTCTCGCGATCGTGCTCTCCGCGCCGGCGCTCGCCGCCGCACAGGAAGACCGCGTGCACCTCTCGGAGATCGTGCCGGCGCTCGCTGGCAGCGACTTCGGCGCGATCGATCTCGGCGCGGCGCCCGCGCCCGGCACCTCGCGCACGATCCGTCGCGCGGAGATCCTCGCCGCGATCACCGCCTCGGGCCACTCGGCTGACGGCCTGGCGATCCCGCGCCAGGCGCGCATCGAGCGGCGCGCGATCACATTGAGCCCCGTGCAGGTGCAAGAGCGCGTGCGCGACGCGGTCGAGGCCGCGCTCGCGCCCTGCCAGGTCGACAGCCTCGTCGTGACGACGAGCGCGACGATCGGCGAGGGCCCGCTCGACGTACGTGCCACCGGGCCTGCGCGCCCCGTGGACGGTGCGGCGATCGTGATGCTCGATCTGCGCACCGGCGCGCTCGCGACGCACCTCTCGGCGCGCGTGGATCTGACCTGCCCCGAGGCGGTGGTGCGATCGGGCAGCCACGTCACGGTGGTCGCACGCTCGGGCGCGGTGCGCGCGAGCGCGCCCGGCGTCGTGCGAGGCGAGGGCCGCGTGGGCGACGTCGTGCACGTGCGCGTCGATACGACGGGCGCGCTCGTCGAAGGCCGCGTCGTGGACGCGAGCACCGTGGAGATCGGGCCATGAGCCCGCGCGCGATGGAGAGCTCGTCATGAATCTACCGACCCAGCGCGAGCGCAACGTCTACACGCTCCTCTGCATCGCGTTCTGGATCGCGGGCGCGTCGCTGCTCGCGGCTTGCACGCTGAGCGGCTGCGGCGAGGTGCAGCACATCCGCTCGCACACCGCGCGTCACCGCGACTACGACCCGGGCGCCTACGAAGAAGAGCCGCACGCGGTCTCGCAGGGCTCGCTCTGGCGCGACACCTCGCGCGGGCTCTTCGCGGACTTCCGCGCCGCGCACGTCGGGGACCTCGTCACCGTCGTGATCGACGAGAGCCCCACGGCGACGGGCGATGCGCAGGTGCAGACCGATCGCCAGCAGAGCTACCAGATGGGCGTCGACGGCCTCTTCGGGCTCACGGCCGCGATCGCGCGCGCCTACCCCGATCTGAACCCCGAGCAGCTCATCGGCCTCGTGAGCCACAACACCTTCCAGGGCGGCGGCAGCACGGCGCGCTCGAGCCGGATCCACGCGTCGATCGCCGCGCGCGTGCGCCGCGTGCTGCCCAACGGCGACCTCTTCGTCGAGGGCACGAAGGTGCTGATGATCAACGACGAGGAGCTCCACATCTACGTCTCGGGCGTCGTGCGCCCCGCCGACATCGTCGAGGACAACTCGGTCTCGAGCGCGCGCCTGGCCGACGCCGAGATCGAGTTCTCGGGCCGCGGCGGCGTGACCGACGCGACGCACCCGGGCTGGCTCGCGCAGATCCTCCAGCAGATCGCTCCCTTCTAGCTTCTCGGGGCCGATACGCGGCCCCGCCCCTCCGGCCGAGCCGGCTGGGGCCCCACCCCTCGCTCCGCTCCCTCGCTCCGCTCGCTACGTCCGCTTCCGTCGCTGCGCTCCTCCGCTCCCTCCGCTCCCTCCACTCGTCGCGAGCGACGAGTCGGGTCGATGGACCGCGGCGAATCCTCCCCGGAGCTCTCGTGCCGCTCGTGCTCTCCGCCCGCTCGGCCTCTCCCCCTCCTCGTCCTCGTCCGTTCCCGACCGCTCCTGAAGCGAAAAGAAATCGGAGACGCCCCATGAAGCGCTCGCTCACCTTCGTCGTCGCTCTCGCGCTCACCTCCGCGCTCGCGCTGCCCTCGTCGGCGTCGGCCTCGCGGATCCTCGAGCTGACGGACGTCGCGGGCGTGCGCGAGAACCAGCTGATCGGCTACGGGCTCGTCGTCGGCCTCGCGAACACCGGCGACACCGGCGCCTCGCGCTTCACGCTGCAGAGCGTGGCCGCGATGCTGCGGCGCCTCGGCGCGACGATCGAGCCCTCGATGATCCAGACGCGCAACGCGGCCGCCGTGATGGTGACGGCGACGCTGCCGCCCGAGGGCAACCCGGGCACGCCGATCGACGTGACGGTGAGCTCGATGGGCAACGCGCGCTCGCTGATGGGCGGCACGCTGCTCCAGACGCCGCTCCTCGGCGCCGACGGCAACGTCTACGCGGTCGCGCAAGGCGCGGTGATGGTCGGCGGCTTCGGCGCGACGGGCGCGAGCGGCACTTCCACGGTCGTGAACCACCTGACCGCGGGCCGCGTGCCGAGCGGCGGCATCATCGAGCGGCGCGCGCCGGGAAGTGGCTTCTCCACCGAGGGGCCGATCCTGCTCACGCTCCGCGATCCGTCGTTCGTCACCGCGCGCCGCATCGCGACCGCGATCGAGGCCTCGATCGGCGCGGGCAGCGCGGAGGCGGTCGACGCGTCGTCGGTCGCCATCACGGTGCCCGAGCAGTTCGCGGGCGACCGCGTGGGCCTGCTCGCGCAGGTGCAGCTGCTCGAGGTCGAGCCCGAGGCATCGGCGCGCGTGGTGATCGACGAGCGCACCGGCACCGTGGTGATCGGCTCGGCCGTGCGCCTGCGCGAGGCGGCCGTCGCGCACGGTGGGCTCACGGTGGAGATCGAGGAGTCGACCGCCGTGAGCCAGCCGATGCCCTTCGGCGGCGGGACCACCGTGGCGGCGCCCGAGTCGCAGGTCGGCATGGAGGAGCAGATGGGCGACCTCCACTACGTCGCGCAGTCGGCGGATCTGCACGACGTCGTGATGGTGATGAACGCGCTCGGCGCCTCGCCCCGCGATCTGATCACGATCTTCCAGGCCCTCCACACGGCCGGCGCGCTCGACGCCGAGATCGAGACGCAGTGAATCGGCTCGCCCACTCCGGCCCCTCCCCTCGCGAGCGCTCGAGGCGTCCATGACCATCCCCGGCGCGATCGATCCTTCCGTCGCGGGCGCTGCGCGCTCGCTCGAGGTCGATCGCTCGGCCGGGGCGCGCGAGGCCGCGCAGCGCTTCGAGGGCCTCTTCCTCGAGCAGCTCGTCTCCGTGATGCGTCAGAGCGCCTCGATGTTCGAGGGCACGGGCGGCGAGATGTACGCGCAGATGTTCGATCAGAACATGGGCGACGCGCTCGCGCGCTCGGGCGGCGTGGGCCTGGCCGACGTGCTCGCACGCGCGATGGGCGCCGATCCCGCGCCGACGCACTTGCCGATCGCGCCGCTCGGGCCGAGCTCGTTCACGCACTCGGTCACGCCTTCCCTCGCCTCGGTGCTGATGGAGCGCCCCGTCTCGGGCACGCCGCTCGACGGCGCGACGGGCTCGCTCCAGCAGGCCGCCGACGCGATGCTCCCCGACTCGGGCGTGGCCCTGCAGTGGAGCCGCGAAGGCACGCTCACCACCGCCGATCTCGGAAGCACCTTCACGACCGGCGCGCCCGGCAGCGAGGCGGCCTTCGCCGTGCGCGATGCCCGCGGGTTCGCCGGCTACTACAAGTGCAACCTCTTCGCGATGGAGCTCGCCCGTCGTGCGGGCTTCGAGGTCCCCGTCGCCTCCCGCCCCCGCGGGTACGGCTACCCGGGCCCCGATGCAGTCACGGCGGACGCCGCCGACGGCGAGCTCCGCGCGGGATGGGGTCAGGTGGTCACGGGTGCGAGCTCCGACCAGATCGACTCGGCCATCGTCGAGGGTCGCGGCGCGTTCCTGCTCACGAGCGCCGGCCACGACGGCCATCACGGCCACATGGGCATCATCGAGCGCGTGCACTCGATCGACTACGACGCCGACGGGCGCGTGGCCCGGATCGTGTTTGATGGCTGGGAGGCGAGGTCGTCGGGAGCCATGCATCTGACACAGCGAACCTGGAGCACCTATGGTCACGGAAGCGTCGAAGGCGGCCGCAGCGGCCTCGATCGCATCGAGATCATTCAGCTTCGGCGCCCCGAGGCGGGTCAGCGCGAGGAGCAGCCGCTCCACGGAAGCGCCCCCGCGTCGGTCCTCGACCGGCCCGTTCCGCCGTCTACGGCGTCAGACCCCTGACCACCCGCCAACGAATTGTCTCAAGCCGTGATCCCCCCCGTACGAAACCTAGCTCGGAGCCACACGCCATGAAGATCAACAACAGCTCTCCGCAGCCCGCGATCACCCGTGTCCAGACCGATCGCGCCGGCAAGGCGGGCGACAAGAAGGCCGCCCACACGCACTCGACGGCGACGTCGGTGCACGTGTCGGACACCAGCAAGAAGCTCGCGGCGGCCCGCGCGCCCGAGGTGCCGGACGAGGCGCGCATCGAGCGCCTCCGGGGCCTCGTGCAGTCCGGCAAGCTCCACGTCGACGCCGGCGCGATCGCCGACGCGATGCTCCGCGAGGAGCGATGAGCGCCCTCGTTCGCTTCTCCTCGCTGCTCGACGCCGAGCGTGCGGCGGCCCTCGCGGCCGACGTCGACGCCCTCGCCGAGCTGCAGGCCCAGCAGCGCGAAGCGCTCCGCGATCTCGAGGCCGAGCGTCCCACCGAGCAAGCCCAGGCTCTCATCGTGCGCAAGGCCCGCGCGAACGTCGGTCTCTTGCGCCAGCTCGCCGAGCTCCATCACGCGCTCCTCACGGGCGAGGCGCGCGGCCCGGTCACGTACGGGCCCGACGGGACGACGCAGCTCTCGAGCTCGTTCTCTCTTCGTCGTCTCTGACTCTCGTCGCGCCCTGCGCGCTCGCTCTTCCCGTCCTTCTCCTGGCCTGGTTCGTGCCGATGTCGCTCCCCCGAAGTCTCGGCAAATCCCGATCCGGACTTGAGCCCTCTCGATCTCGAATCGATCTCGACGCTTCCCGGTCTCGTCACGAAAGGAGGTAGCCCGTGTCGCTCTATTCGATCCTCGGCGTCGGTGCTTCCGGTCTCCGCGCGGCGACGGTCGGCGTGAACGTCGTCTCGCAGAACGCGACGAACGCCGCGACGCCCGGCTACACGCGACGCGAGGTGCTGCAGAGCCCGCTGCCCGGACCGCCGATCGGCGGCAACGGCGTGCAGTCCACGGGGCCCGCGCGCACGATCGATCGCTTCGTCGAGCGGCGGCTGCTCGGCGCGACCGCGGCGCACGCCGAGGCCGA
>JAIBCE010000464.1 GCA_019694315.1 Sandaracinaceae bacterium | reverse complement strand
GCGAGGCGAGCGTGACGGACGCGGCCCTGCGCGCGATCGGCCGCGTGGGCTCGATCACCTACACCTGCGCGCCGCCGGGCAGCGGCGTGCGCATGGCCATCGAGCGCGACGAGGACGGCGCGCTCGACGGGGACGAGCGTGATGCGGCGACCGACCCGGCCTCGCGACCGTTCATCGACATCCCGAGCCCCGCGCTGCCCGCGCGGCCCACGCCCGATGCGGGCCTCTCCGACGCAGGATCGCCGATGGATGCGGGCCTGCGCGACGACGCCGCGAGCCTCGATGGCGGCCCGCACACGCCCGATCCCCCGAGCGGCTGCGGCTGTCGCGCCGGCGGCTCACCGAGCGCACACGCCCTGGCGCTCGCCGCGCTCGTGCTCACCGCGACCGCGCGTCGACGGCGGAGACACTCGACGAGGGCGTGACGAGACACCCTCGACGGGCTCGCGGCGCGATGCGACCCTCCGCGCCTCACACGGAGCCAGCCATGACCCGCGCGCGCGTCTCTCCTCGGTTCTTCACCGCCCTGACCCTCGCGCTCCTCGGCGGGTGCTCCGCGACGCACCTCAACCTCGGCGTGACCGACGATGCCGGGCCCTCGGCGCGCGACGCGAGCTCGCCCTCGATCGACGCGATGCGCGCGGACGCCACGCTCCCGCCGGGTGTGGACGGCGGACCGCCTCCGATCACCGAGCCCGACGCGTGGACGCCCGTCCCTCGGCCCGACGCGTGGACGCCTCCGATCACCGAGCCCGACGCGTGGGTCCCGCCCATCACCGAGCCCGACGCGTGGTCGCCGACCCCCGCCGATGCCGGCGTTCCAGGCAGCGACGCGGGCCCGCCCGGCGTGGTGTGCGGGGCCGAGATCTGCACCGCGCCGCAGATCTGCTGCGTCATGTTCGGAGGCCCCGGCGGTGGAGGGGGAAGCCGCGCGTGCTCCGCGCCCGCCGACTGCATGGGCGTGGCCGCCTCGTGCGACGGCCCCGAGGACTGCGCGAGCGGCGAGGCGTGCTGCGGCATGCGCACGATGGGCGGCGGCGCGACGGGCTGCGTGGCGGACGCCATGTGCCGCTTCGGTCGCCTCTGTCACGCCGACGGCGACTGCACGGGACGCGACACGTGCTGTGCGTTCATGGGCACGAGCGTGTGCTCGCCGTTCTGCCCGTGATCGCGCCCGGAGCGTGAGGCGCGGCGATCAGCCTGCGTGGCGACGCGCCCACTCCGCGAGCGCGATGCCCGCAGCGACCGTCATCGGGTAGCTGTGGTTGAGGCCGTACATCGGGATCGCGATGACCTCGCTCGCGGCGGCGAGGATCTCGGGGCCGACGCCGTCGTCCTCGTTGCCCACCACGAGACACGTGTCGCGCGGCATCGCGGCGTTCCAGAGCGAGACGTTCGCGTCGTCCTTCTCGAGCACCGAGAGGTGCCAGCCCTCTCTCTGCGCGAGCGCCACGAACGCGGCCTCGGACTCGAGCTCGCGCAGGTGCTCGTAGCGGTGCATCCCCATCGCGGCGCGCTCGTAGAACGGCTCGGTGCCGATGAGCACGATCTCCTTCACGAGGAACGAGTGCGCGGTGCGGAGGATCGAGCCCACGTTGAACGGGTTCTTCGCGCGACGGACCGCGATGCGGAGGGGAAAGCGGATGCGATCGAGCTCCGCGCGCACCTCGTCGAGCGGCAGCCCGAGCGGCGGGACGTAGGCCATGCGCTGATCTAACGGCTGCGTACCTCGCGAGCCACGAAACGAAACACACGAAACGAGACGAGCCACGTCCCGGGCGGGGGCGTGGCTCGTGAGGCTCGAGGCGCGATCCCTCGCGCGGCCTGGTCAGATGTCCGCGCGCTCGTCGGCGGGAGCCCCCGGAGGAGGCGCGTTGCGACCGGCCTGACGGATCAGCTTGTTGATCGGGAGGTAGGTGCCGAACACGAAGTCCCAGATCGGCGTGCTGATGCCGTAGCGGTGGAGCGGCGAGTCGTGGTGGTGGAGCATGTGGTAGCGCTTGAGCCAGCGACCGATGCCACCCTTCGGGTTGAAGTAGTGCGTGTAGTAGTGGGTCCAGTCGTAGGCGATGTAGCCGAGCGCCGTCCCGCCGAAGACGGGCCAGAAGTACTGCCCGAAGACCAGGTACCAGATCGAGCCGATGATCGCGGCGACCGGCCAGATGCCGATCGGCGGGAGCACGAGGCGCATCGGATCGTCGGGGTACTCGTGGTGGTAGCCGTGCATCAAGAAGACGTTGAGCCGTCCGGCCTTCGTCTTGGCGTCCCAGTGGAACGCGATGCGGTGCAGCCAGTACTCGATCAGCGTGGTGAGCATCACGCCGAAGAGGAACAGCGGAATCGCCGTCCACGAGAACTGCATGAAGCCGGCATAGAGACCGTACGCGACGACCGGGCCGAACCACAGGCCGGGCGTGATCGGGTGCGCCTGCGCGAGGTACTTCTCGACGAAGTCGTTCTTGTAGACCTTGAGGCGCTTGGGACGCTTCCCCTTCTTGCCGTCAGGGCCGATCGGGGCCTCGGGGAACTTGCCCTCTGCCGCGTCCAAACACTCCTGCGTGAATTCGAGGATCGCCATGGGGGCACGTCGGTAGCAGTGCGCTTCGAGGGGGGCAACGTTCCGTCTGGGCGTCCTCACTCGGGGCCCTCGTGCGCGGCACGTGCGTCCCGCCCGTGTTCGGGGCTAGTCTGCGTGCCCCGATGGCCGAAGCTTTTCCGCCCCTGGACCTCACGACCCTTCCGCGCGCTCACATCGCGCGAGAGGTCGCCAAGCGCTTCACCTTCCTTCGTCGTCTCGCGACGGTGGAGCTCAACCGCATCCTCGCGCCGCTCGGCGCGACGGCGCCGATGTACAACGTGCTCTTGCGCCTGAGCACCGAGGGGCAGCTCTCGCAGCAAGAGCTCGCGCTCGACGCGGGGCTCGATGCCGCGGGCGTGAGCCGGCTCGTGGCCAAGCTCGCGGAGATGAAGCTCGTGACGATCAAGGTCGACGCGCAGGATCGACGTCGACGCCTCGTGCGCCTCACGCCCAAGGGCACCGCCTTCGAGCAGGCGCTCGAGCCGGTGGTCGACGCGGCGATGCGCCACGCGGTGATCGGCCTCGACGAGCACGAGGAGTACGAGCTCCTTCGCATCCTCGACAAGACGGTGCGCTCGATGATCGAGGTGCTCAACGTGGTGCGCCGC
This sequence comes from Sandaracinaceae bacterium, assembly GCA_019694315.1. Taxonomy (GTDB): domain Bacteria; phylum Myxococcota_A; class Polyangia; order Polyangiales; family Sandaracinaceae; genus JAFLCL01. The sequence continues at coordinate 2,004 of JAIBCE010000464.1, read as the reverse complement.
GATCGACGACGCAGCCGGAGCCGGCGCGTGAGCCCGCTGCTCGATCTCGCGAGCGTGGGAGAGGACGACGAGGCCGAGGACGAGCCGACGACGTGACGCGCTCGGCCCGGGCACGCTAACCTCGCGGCATGGCCGAACGAGGCACGGGCGCGTCCAGCCCGCGGAGCGCGAGCACGAGGACGGACCTGCCGCTCGCGGACGTGGGGCTGGCAGCGACGGCGCTCGATGCCCCCGAGCCGGCCGAGGCCCTCCGACGCTCGGTCCCGCGCACCGACCCGCCCGGTGGTGCATCGACGGGGGGGCCCGACGCGGAGCTCGAGGTCGACCCGTGGCTCGGCCGGGTGCTCGCGAACGTCTATCGGGTGGAGGACAAGATCGGCGAGGGCGGCATGGGCGCCGTCTACCGCGCCACGCACGTGCACCTCGGCAAGCAGGTCGCGGTCAAGGTGCTCACCGACGCGATCGCGCAGAAGCGCGACGCCGTGGAGCGCCTGCGGCAGGAGGCGATCGCCGCGAGCTCCATCGATCACGACAACATCGTCGACGTCGTGAGCTTCGATCGCTACGACGACGGCTCCGTCTTCATCGTGATGGAGCTGCTGCGGGGCGAGAGCCTCGCGGACCGCATCGAGACGCTGCGCGGCGCGGGCAAGCTCCTGCCCATCCACGACACGCTCCAGATCGCACTCCAGATCTGCGATGCGCTCGGGGCCGCGCACGCGCGCGGGATCGTGCACCGCGACCTCAAGCCGGAGAACGTCTTCCTCGCCAAGAAGGGCGAGCGCGAGCGTGTGAAGGTGCTCGACTTCGGCATCTCGAAGATCAAGAGCGCCGAGGCCGAGCAGGTGCGCATGACGCGCACGGGGCAGCTCGTGGGCACACCGCTCTACATGTCGCCGGAACAGGCGCGCGGTGAGACCGACATCGATCGACGCGTGGACGTGTACGCGCTCGGCGTGATGCTCTTCGAGATGCTCACCGGGGCACCGCCCTTCGACGGCCGCAACTACTTCGAGCTCCTCTGGAAGCACGGCAACGAGCCGCCGCCGTCGATGCGCGAGCGCTGCCCCGAGGCGCACGTCTCGATCGAGCTCGACGAGGCCGTGCAGCGTGCGCTCGCCAAGGACCGCGAGCAGCGCTTCCAGTCGATGGGCGAGCTGGCAGAGGTGCTGCGCGCGGGGGCGCCGGATCTCAGCCTGCCCAACGCGTCGGTCCCGCCGGAGCTGCGGCTCTCGCGCCCCTCCGGAGAGACGAGCACGCAGACGCCGAGCCCCAGCGCCACGCCGATGCCGTCGTCGAGCGCCGTGGCCGTCGCCCCTGCTGCCGCCGCCATCGAGCCTCCGACGGAGGCGCCGCGAACGAACGGCCTCCTCTGGGCCGGCGCGGCGGGCCTGTTCGCCGTGGTGCTCGGCGGAGGGATCTGGATGGTGGTCGGCTCGCCCCCCGCGAGCACGGCGCCCGCGACCACGACTGCGCCACCGACTGCACCACCGAGCACGGCCCGCACCGAAGACCCTCAGGGCTCGCACGACCCTCAGGGCTCGCACGACCCGCAGGGCTCGCACGACCCACAGGGCTCGCACGAAGCGCAGGGCACGCCACCGACCACGTCCGAGCCGCCCACGATCGCGAGCGTGACGGTCAGCCTCGGCTCCGAGCCGCTCGGCGACGACGTCTTCCACGGCGAGGCCCGCCTGTGCACGACGCCGTGTCTGGCCGATCTCCCCGCCGGCGAGCACGCCTCGCTCACGTTCCGGCGCGACGGCTACTACGACACGATCGAGGAGGTCACGGCGACCGAGGGCATCGCCGTCTCTCCGCGCCTGCGCGCCAGGCGCCGGGCGAGCTCCGACGGAACGACGGGGACGGGCGGCGGACCGACCATCAAGACGACGCTCTGAGAGACCGAGAAACAATCGTTTCTCGGGATCGAATGGTCGTACGGGGTTCGGGGGTGAAGCCCCCGACGCGCGGCGCCTGCGCCGCGCAGAAACGGAGTTTCTG
>JAIBCE010000463.1 GCA_019694315.1 Sandaracinaceae bacterium | reverse complement strand
GAGCTCATCGTCTCGCCGAGCGAGAGCAGCTCGGCCGCGTGCGTCAGCACGTCGATCGGCGGTAGCGGCTGGCCGCGCCGTCCGTCCTTGAGCTCCTTGAGCAGGCGCTGGCGCCGCCGCTCCGCGCGTCCGTCCGCGAGCGCGCCCGCGCCTGCCGCGCGCGCGAACGCACCGTGCAGCGCACGCGCCGCGCGCCGCTTCTCCACGGCCTCCTGGCTGCCTCGTCCCTTTCCGTGGCCGAGGCGCTGCTCACGCGCGTTGGGCATCGGCCGAACTTAGCGCGACCGAGGCGGGCCTGGGCGGGCAGGGTGGGGACCAGCCATGACGCGCCGTGACCGACTCGTGACCTTTCATCGGTCGACACGTAATAAGTCAGATGTAATCGTAGAGGCATGAGGAAGTCGCCGACAGGACGCGGAACGACCCTCCCGCCAGAGGCGGGCCGCGACGGGCTCGAGGACCGCAAGGCCGACCTCGTCGCGCGCGCGCTCCTCGGGCGCATCGTGTCGGGGAGCTACCCGGTGGGCTCGGTCCTTCCGCGCGAGGACGAGCTCGTCGTCGAGCACGGCGCGAGCCGCAGCGTCATCCGCGAGGCGATCAAGCTCCTCGAGGTGCACCGCCTCGTGCGGCCGGTGCGTCGCCGCGGCACCGAGGTCCTCGATCCCATGCGCTCGCTCTCGCCGGAGGTCGTGCGCGCGATGCTCACGCCGCGGCCGGGCCTCGTCGACCGACGCATGCTCGCGGGCCTGCTCGAGATCCGCGCGCTCCTCGACGTGGAGCTGTCGTGCCTCGCGGCCGCGCGCAGGAGCGACGACGATCTCCGCGCGCTCGACGCCCTGCTCGCCGAGCTCCGCGGGCTCCTTCCGGATCCGGAGGCCTACGCCGCGCGCACGCCGAGCGTCGCGCGTCTCCTCGCGCGGGCCACGCAGAACCCGCTCTTCGAGATGCTCTCGGCGTGGAACGAGATCGTCGCGCGCGATCTCGAGCCGCTCTTCGCGGCCACGCGCCCCGCGCCCGAGCCGCACCACCAGGCCCTCGTGCTCCTCGTGGATCTCGTGCGTCGCAAAGAGGTCGCGGGCGTCCGCGAGCTCGTGTCCGCCTTCCACGGCTGGGCCACGCCGCGCCTGCTCCAGGCCGCCGATCTCCAGCGCTCGGGCGACTCGTTCCCCGTCTCCACGCCTCACACCGCACGCCCCCGGAGCCCTGCGCCTCACGGCCCTGCGCCTCACGGCCCTGCGCCGCAGGGCCCCCGCGCGCCTCGCCCGACCACGACGAAGAAGCCCCGAAAGGAACCGCGATCATGACGAGCCTCGACTCGATGCCCTCTTCCTCCGTCGCGAGCGCGCGCACCACGTCCTCGCGACGCACGCTCGGCCCCGCGTGGCACGAGCAGCACGAGGGCCTGCACGTGGTGCGTGTCGCCGGCTCGTTCCGCGACATGGGCCGACAGCACGGCGAGCTCTTGCGCGACGTGATCCCGCAGGGGCCCATCCCCTACTATCGAGCGTACTTCGAGAAGCTCATCGGGCGCGCGGCGCTCGGGCCCCTCGGCCCGCTCGTGTGGCCCACGCTGCAGATGCTCGTGGGCTCGCGCGTGGGCCGCGGCATGCCGCGCTTCGCGGAGGAGACGATCCGCGGTCTGGCCGAGGGCGCGGGCCTCCCGTTCGACGAGGTGTGGGGCGGCTGCACGATGCCCGACTCCATGGTGTGGCTCGCGTCGCGTCTCATGGAGCTGCGCGCGCCCGGCCCCGCGGTGGTGCATCGGCTCTCGCTCGGCCTCGGCTGCACGAGCGCGGTCGCGTGGGGCCGAGCCACCCACGACGGCAAGCTCTATCACGCGCGCAACTTCGACTATCACGGCGTCGCGAGCTGGCCCGCCACGCAGGGCGTGTTCTTCCACGCGCCCGACGAGGGGCAGCGCTACGTGTCGATCGCGGCCGCGGGCGTGGCCCTCGGCGGCATCACCGCGATGAACGAGGCGGGGCTCACGCTCACGGTGCACCAGCACATGTTCACGGATCAGACGCGCCTCGGCGGCACGCCCATCGGGGCGATCGGCGACGAGGTGATGCGCAAGGCCGAGACGCTCGACGACGCGGCGCGCCTGCTCGCAGCGAACCGTCCGATCGGCTGCTGGACCTACGTCGTCACCGACGGAACGTCGAAAGAGGTGCTCTGTCACGAGGAGAGCCCTACGCGTCATCGTGCGTTCCGCCTCGGCGGCGATCACGCCGTGGATCCGCGCCTCCAGAAGGCCGAGGACACGTTCGGCTACGCGAACGTCTATCTCGACGAGGCCCTCGGTCGCACCGAGGTCGACATGTACGGCAGCTACTGGCGCCACAACGCCGCACGTCATCGCCGCGCGAACGAGCGGCTGGCCGAGGGCGCGGGCACGCACGACGCGCGCTCTCTGGCCGGGATCCTGGGCGATCGCGGGCTCGCGGGCTGCCGGGTGAGCGAGGCGATCAGCATGGTGATGACGGTGGGCTCAGTGGTGTTCTGCCCCGAGGACGGCCTCGTGTGGGTGGCCACGGGCGAGGCACCGACGAGCCGCAACCGCTTCGTCGCGTTCGATCTTCGCGGCGAGCGTCGCGCGCACGAGGCGCCTTCGTTCTCGGTGGACGACGGCGAGAGCGCCGAGGCCCGCCGCGCGTTCGCGCGCTACCGCGACGCGTACGTGCTCCACCTCGATCACGGCGATGCCTCGGGCGCGCTCGCCGCGATGGACGACGCGTGTCGTCTCGCGCCCGAGGAGCCGGTGTTCCACTTCCTGCGTGGCCTGCTCGCGCTCGAGCTTCGCGCGCACGCGGTGTCAGAGCAGGCCTTCGATCGCGCGATCGCGCTCGGTCACCCGCACCCCGAGCGTCGCGCCGCGTTCCACCTCTGGCGCGCCCGCACGCGCGGCGAGCAGGGCCGACGCGACGAGGCGAACGCCGACTACCGCAGCTGTCTCGCGCTCCGCGCCGACGCGCCCGTGCACGCCGCCGCGCGTCGCGAGCACGGCAAGGGCTGGAGCGGCAAGCGACGCGCGATCGACTTCTCGATGGGCGACGTCGTCACGCCTTGAGCCATGACCGCTCAGCGACCTTCCGGAAGAGGCACGACGACCGAGCGAGAGGCACTGTGCCCGAGAGGCGAGACTCACTCGAAGATGGGGTCACCGAGGTAGGCGTGTGCCTCGGCCTCGGGACCGGGGCGGGTGATGAGCCCATGGACGCCGCCGCAGCCGGGCACACTCCACGCTCGATGCAGCAGCCAACCGTCGGCGCCTGCGTGCAGCAGCGTCCCGTCCCTATCGTTCGTGATCGCCCACACTCCACCGTGACCATCGGAGTAGCCTCCGAGACCCAGATCCGAGAACGACAAGTTCAGCGGCTCCCCCTGGGGATCGCCCAGCGCATCGACGCGGAGCATCCGCTCGTCTTCTGGGTCCGCGAAGAGGAGGTGGGCTGTGCCGTCCTGGTGGCCGACGACACGGAGGGCCGTTCCGAGGCCGCTGAGGCGCAGGGACACGTTGCGATACGCCTCACGCGGCTCAGGCCACATGGACAGTCCTTCACGTGAGATCCGCTGGACGTAGACACCGTCTCTGGCGCGCTGGTCAGTGAGCAACACCAGCACCTCGCCCTCCCCGACGACATCGAACGCTGGGTTGTAGGGCCCGGAGTAGTAGAGCCCGCTGGACTCCCAGCGCCACTCCGGTGTGAGCGCGCCAGTCTCGGCATCACGGCGCAGAAGCACGATGAGGGTGCGCAGTCGCCCGTCGGTGGCGCGGTAGTTGGTTCCGAGCAAGAGCCGCCCGCCAGGATAGGGCCGCGCGAGCAGAAACTCCGTGGTGAGGCCGGGTGGCAGGAGTGGCTCGGAATAGGTTGGCTCCGTGTCCCCATCGAAGTGGCCAGCGGCGACCGACCAGCCGCCCCCTCCCAACACGAGCTCTCCCCAGAACACGCCACCCAGACCGTCGGCGTAGGCCGTGGGCGGGTCGCCCCCGAAGCGGTTGGTCACAGCGCGGGCTGACAGGCGGAACGGTCCCGCGGCACGCTCGAGGACCGCGCCACGTCGCTCCCAACGCTCCGCGAGCCAGCGTGACTCGGCGCCCCCCGCGCAGTCATTGCGGAGCACGAGCAGGCGGCCTGCGCTGAGATGCGCCGTGTCGGGGTTGACGCCGTTGCAGATCGGCTCGGGCAGCATCTCACGCGAGGACTCTGCGAGGAGCGCCCCCGTGTGGTCGTAGAGCTCGAGCTGGAATGCGGCGCCGAAGGGCGCGGCCTCGTCCGCGACGCCACCATCGGCCCTCAACAGAAGCTCGTCGTCCACGGCCCACGAATCGGCACCCCACACCCGGGCCACCGGGACGATCCGTCCATCGAGGTAGTTGAGCGTCATGAACGAGCTGTACCCGGAGGGGCTGCGTCCGTCGGGGAGCACTGCCTTGATCAGCAGGGTCCCGTCGCGGTGGATCCACGCGTCCAGCAATCCTCCATCTGCCAGCGAGACGCGGTTCGCACCAAAGACATACCGCAGTGCTTCCCCCCCGATCGCCCCCCCGTCGCTTTCGACCACACGTGCGAGGTCCGCCTCCGTGCAAGTGTAGGCGTCTGGCCTCCCGGCATCCACGGAGCCCTCACCGGAGCACGCCGACAGGACGAGAGGCAACGTCGCGATGAGGCCGAAGGGTCTCACGGGGTTAGGGCCCGCGTGAAAACAAGCGGATCGGTTGCGGCCGCGTGGACGGGCGCGCTCGCGGCTTTCGTCCTCGGTCCTCACTGCGGCGTACCCTTGGTACGCCTCGTTCCGGGCCTGCGGGCGCGCTCGCGATCGCACTCCGTCGACGCGGCCTCACTCAGTTCACTTGTTTTCACGCGGGCCCTTACTCGCCGGCAGAGGTTGGCGCCCCCGGAACCCGTCACGCAGCTGAGGGTCGGCTCGCCGATGAGCGGACACAACGGGCCGCAACACGTCCCACAGCACTCTTGGTCCACACCGCCACATGGTCGGCACATGCTCGGCTGAATACCCAGGTCGGTGGCGAGCTCGAGGCAGTCCGGGTCTCGCTGGCCCACGAGGCGGCAGACGTCGCCGCCAGAGACCACCGCCGCCACCGTGTCTCGGAAGGGGCTCACCGAGAGCACTGGCACGTCCGGGGGGAATCGGCGCGCGTAGAGCCCCAGCGAGGGGCCCAGGGTCCGAGCACGCGAGTGATCCTGCGAC